>JANJWF010000156.1 GCA_024709685.1 Thiobacillus sp. | reverse complement strand
ATGCGGGCGCCGAGCGGAACGCCCGTCGTCAGGATGGCGATCAGGCGGTCGATATTGGGATGCTTGCCGGGGTTGCGGCTGGCGTCCTCGGTGTGTTCGGCGAAGATCGCCAGACCTTCGGCGGCCGCCTCGGCGCCGATCACGCCGTAGCGCTGCGCGAGATACGCATACACCCGGAACGAGCCGGCGGTGCCGGGCGCATTGGCGATGGTCGCGACCTCGGCGCCGGCCGCGTCGGTCAGCACCAGCTTGTCGCCCGCGAACTCGGGCAGGGTCTTGAGGGTGTCGGCGAATTTCATTTCAATTCCTTGTCACGCCACGAGAGGGCCACTGTAGGAGCGCCGCCTTTACGCCCTCCGGGTGCCCGGCGCGATTGTCCGTAACCGCGCCGCCGCCGGCAATCGGCCCGAGGCGGGCCTCCTACAGGCGTGCATCAAGCCGCCTTGTCGACGCCCCCCGGATTGCGCAGCCGGATGTGCAGCTCGCGCAGCTGCTTCTCGTCGACCACGTTGGGCGCGTTGGTCATCAGGCAGGAGGCGCGCTGGGTCTTGGGGAAGGCGATGACGTCGCGGATCGACTCGGCGCCGGTCATCAGCGTAACCAGGCGATCCAGCCCGAACGCGAGGCCGCCGTGCGGCGGCGCGCCGTACTGCAGGGCGTCGAGCAGGAAGCCGAACTTCTCGCGGCGCTCGGCCTCGCCGATGTTGAGGGCGGCGAACACCTTCTCCTGCACGTCCTCGCGGTGGATACGCACCGAGCCCCCGCCGACTTCCCAGCCGTTCAGCACCATGTCGTAAGCCTTCGACAGGCACTTGCCCGGGTCGGTGGCGAGCCAGTCCTCGTGGCCGTCCTTCGGCGCGGTGAAGGGATGGTGCAGCGCGTCCCAGCGGTTCTCGTCCTCGTTGTATTCGAACATGGGGAAGTCGACGACCCACAGCGGCGCCCAGGCGCGCCCGTCCAGATACCCCTTCTCGTGGCCGACCTTGGCGCGCAGCGCGCCCAGCGCGTCGTTCACCACCTTGGCCTTGTCGGCGCCGAAGAAGATGAGATCGCCGTCGTCGGCGCCGGTGCGCGCCAGGATCTCGGCAAGCGCGGCGTCGTGCAGATTCTTGACGATGGGCGACTGCAGGCCGTCGCGCCCTTTCGCCTTGTCGTTGACCTTGATCCACGCCAAGCCCTTGGCGCCGTAGATCTTGACGAACTCGGTGTAGCCGTCGATCTCGCCACGCGAGAACTCGCCGCCACGCGACACGCGCAGCGCGGCCACGCGGCCGTTGGCGGCGTTGGCCGGGGCCGAGAACACCTTGAAGTCGACATCACGCATGACGTCGGTGAGCTCGGTGATTTCCAGCGTCACCCGCATGTCGGGCTTGTCGGAGCCGTAGCGGTTCATCGCCTCGTGATACGTCATGCGCGGAAAGGCCGCCGGCAGGTCGACGTCCTGCGCGCGCTTCATCATGTCGCGGATCATGCCCTCGACGAGATTCATGATCTCCTCCTCGCCCATGAACGAGGTTTCCAAATCCACTTGGGTGAACTCGGGCTGGCGGTCGGCGCGCAGGTCCTCGTCGCGGAAGCACTTGGTGATCTGGAAGTAGCGATCGTAGCCCGCGACCATCAGGAGCTGCTTGAACAGCTGCGGCGACTGCGGCAGCGCGTAGAACATGCCGTCGTGCACACGGCTCGGCACCAGGTAGTCGCGCGCGCCCTCCGGGGTCGAGCGCGTCAGCATCGGCGTCTCGATTTCGATGAAACCGTTGGCGTCGAGGTAGTCGCGCATCAGCTTGGATACACGGTAGCGCAGGCGCATGTTCTTCTGCATCGGCTCGCGGCGCAGGTCGAGGTAGCGATACTGCAGGCGGATGTTCTCGTTGACGGCCTCGTCGTCGAGCTGGAACGGCGGCGTCAGCGAGGCGTTCAGCACCTCGAGATCCTGCGTCAGCACCTCGACCATGCCGGTCGGCAGGTTGGCGTTTTCGGTGCCGGCGGGACGCGGCCGCACGCAGCCCTCGATCTTCAGGACGAATTCGGAACGCACCTCCTCGGCCAGCCTGAACGCTGCGGGCGTGTCGGGATCGATCACCACCTGCACCATGCCTTCGCGGTCGCGCAGGTCGATGAAAATCACCCCGCCGTGGTCGCGCCGCCGGTGCGCCCAGCCGCACAGGGTGACGGTGTTGCCGATGTCGGCGGCGGTGACCGCGCCGCAGTAATGAGTACGCATGGTTTTCCCTATTGCTATAGATTGCCGGGGCGCGCTTCGCTCGAAGCGACGCCCATCGAGACGATGTACTTCAATGCGCGGTCGACCGACATGTTGAGTTCGACGACCTCGCTCTTTTTCACGTAAAAATAGAATCCGTTGACCGGGCTCGGCGTGGTGGGGATGAACACCGCCACGTGCTCGTCGGGCAGCACGCGCGTCACCTCGTCCGGCACGTTGGTCTGGAACGCCAGCGACCACGCCTGGGGGTGGGGATAGCGCACCATCAGCACCTTGCGGAAGGCGTGGCCGTTGCCCGACAGGAGGGTGTCGGACACCTGCTTGACGCTGCCGTAGATGGTTTTCACGACCGGGATGCGGATCAGCTGACGTTCCCAGAAGTCGATGATCTTCTGGCCGAAGAAATTGGCGCCGAACATGCCGGTGAGGACGATCACCACCAGCGTCAGGATCACCCCCAGGCCGGGAATGCGCACGCCGATCCACGCCTCCGGCTGCCACTGCGCCGGCAGGAAGGTGAGGCTCTGGTCGAGAGTCCCGATCAAGAGGTCGAGCACCCACAGGGTGATCCCCAGCGGCACCCAGATCAACAGACCGGTTATGAAATAACGCTTCATCGGTGCTTCAATCAGAAACGAAGAAGCGGACGGCTTGCACCGCCCGCTTCCCGGTTGCGTTGCGCCCCGTCAGTTGCAGGCCGGACAGGCGCCCGTCCCGCAGGCGTGGGAGGGTGCTTCGGGCTTGGCTTCCGCGGGCTTGCTGCCCCCCTTGAAATCGGTGGCGTACCAGCCGGTACCCTTCAGGGCAAAGCCGGCCGCCGTGACCTGCTTGGCGTATTCCGCCTTGCCGCACGACGGGCACACGGTCAGCTGGGCATCGGACACTTTCTGCATTTCGTCCTGGGCAAAGCCGCAGGAGGCACATTTGTAAGCATAAATCGGCATAATTCGCTCCGATAAATCAAGAAGTTGCGGAATTATACCCTGATGGCACGAGTACCCAAAGGGCACAAGCACCCAAAGGGCGGGATATGAATGCCCGGTTTGCCGCCGAACCGGCGGGTCAAGACTCCGCCGGCTACCAGGCCACGCTGAAGCTGGCGTAAGCCCGGCGGCTGAAGATATTGGTGTCGCGCAGCTCGGTGTAGTCGTCACCCAGGTTCTGCCCCACCAGAGCCGCCTCGAGTTCGTTACCCTGCCACTTCCAGCGCCGCGCCAGGCGCACATCGACACGGGTGAACCCCTCGGTGAAATCACCGTCGGCCAGCCATTTCACGTGGTCGACCCTCTGGATGAACAAGCTGCTTTCCCAGCCACCGCCCGGAAGGAAACGTGCGAGCAACCCCCAACTGTTGCGCGGCGCGGATTGCGGGATATCCTTACCCAAGCTTTTGTCTGGCGGGATGTCGGTCGACAACAGTATCCTGGCGAAGTACGCACTCACGTCGAGCACCGGCAACGGCCGCCAGCGCAACTGGACCTCCCCGCCGCGCGAATGGACGCTGCCGCGGTTGGCATACTGAAGTTCCTTCGGCCGTATCACGTCGAGCGGGTAAAGGTCGAGCGAGCTGTCTCCGATGAAGTCGTCGATGTCGTCGTCGAACAGGCGCACGTCCATCTCCAGCCGTGCCCCGGGCCATTGCCCCACGTAGCCGATTTCGCGCGACAGTATCTGCTCGGGCTCGAGCCCTTCGGAAGGCACCGTGTTGACGTCGACGATGTCGCCGGATTGATTGGTGAAGACCTGACTGCCGTTTTCCTCGAAGAAAGTCGGCGACCGGTAGGCCCGCGAAATCCCCATGCGAATGACGTGCCCGGGCGCCACGGTGAAATTGGCTGCCACGCGCGGCGACACATCCGTGCCGGTGAAGTAGTGGTGTTCCAGCAGGGCGCCGCCATGCAGAAGCACGCGCTCGTGCGCGCGCCACTCGAGGTTGCCGTGCACCCGCGCGACGTTGCCGCTCTGGGCTCCGCTGAAATAGTAGCTCTGCGGGCTCTGGACCGACTCGTGCCACAGTTCGCCGCCCCACACCCCGCGCAGGCTCGGGGTCCATTGCTCGTTGACCACCAGATCGAGACTGGTTCGCCGCTGTCGCATGTACTGATTCACCCCGACGACACCGATGCTGGGCAAAAGAACCGAAAAATCAGCCTCCTGGTTGGCGTCGAAACGGTTTTGCGAGTGATAGAACTGCACCCGCCAGTCGCGCCGCTCCGACTCGACCTTGTGATAGGACAGCTGGAAGTATTGCGCGCGCGAATCCTGCTCGGTGGGCTCCAGCAACGAGCCCAGGCTGGAGGTACGGGTTCCTGCATCCCAGTTTCCCTGCGACAGTCCGAATTGCGCCATCACGTCCGCATCCGGCGCAGACTGCCAGTCGATGCGGCCGTTGACGAAATAGGTCTGCGTCGCCTCGAAATACTGCCCGCTGTCGTCACTTGGAATACCGTCATCCAGCTTCACCACATCCCGTTCGAAACGGTCGCGCTGTTGCGCCGAGGCGGTCAGCCGGTAGCGCACGAATTCATCACCGCCGCCGTGGCGAACCGTCAGGCCACGCATGTCCTTGTCCCCGGCTTGCATCGAGGCGAACCCGCCCGGCACCTGCGCCGCCGTCTTGGTGATGATGTTGATCACCGCGGCAAAGGCATTGGCGCCATAGACCGCGGCATCCGGGCCGCGCACGACCTCGATACGCTCGACATCGTCGATCGCCAGCGGCAGGTCGGACCAGTAGACTGCGCCGTTGTGCGGGCTGTAAATCGAGCGGCCGTCTACCAGCACCTGAAAACGTCGGGAAAATGCGTCACCCAGGCCATGATAGGCCGCCGTCCAGGTATTGAAATCGCTATAGGCCACGCTGAAACCCGGCACCAGCCGCAGCAGATCGGGAATATCGCGGAATCCGGACGCACGGATCATGTCCCGGTCGATGACGGTCACGGCAGCGGGCGCCTCGCTGACCGGCTGCGACAGGCGCGATACCGACAGAACCACGGGCATTTCATCGAAGAAAGCAGACTCGGTCAGCGCCGCTTGGGCCGGCAGCGCCCCGCTTGCGAGCATCAGGCACAGAAGGATCGGCCGTCGCGGCGGCATCACCATTCCATGCGCCCTCCCATCAGAAAGCGCCGTTCCGCTTCCTGGAGCGCCTTGAATTCCGTCTGCCCGCCGAACAGGCTCTGGCCGGTCAGCCATATCTCGACGGCGTGACCGTTCATCCGGGTCTGGTACGCCACGCGCGCATCGAGCCGGTCGGATGCGTCCACCCGGCTTCCGCCGCCGAGCCAGGTCATCGCCCCGCTGTGGTAGTACCCTGCGCTGACACGCCAGCGGGGATCAAGCTTGCGATCCAGCAGGACGCTCAGGGAGAAAGGCGGTGCGGAATCCTCGATGCGGCTGTCGTGGCTGCGGATCCGTGCCCAGGCGGGGGCGAGGAAAATGCGCGTCGACGAATCCGGTCGCCATTCGATCTGAAACTCGACGCCGCGCAGCGTCACCGACTCGGATTCGTTCACGAACTGGTAAATGTAATCGTTGCCATCGCCGGCGGATACGAATGCGACGTCGATCAGGTTTTCGTAGCGGTCATGGAACGCGCGCGCGTCGATCTGCAGGCCCAACTGCGGAAGCTGCAGCAGCCAGCCGAGCGCACGCGACGTCACCTGTTCAGGCTCGAGGTTCTGCGCCAGTAGCGTCTGGTAAACGACATCGTCGGCGGGGTCGGTCGTCCCGCCGTCGTCCAGGTAATAATTCTGCGCAAGCAACTCGTAGAACGTGGGAATGCGATAGGCCCGGCTGTACTCCAGGCGGAAGGCCTGTCTGCGATCCGCCTTGTAGTTGAGCGCCAGACGCGGCGAGAACTGGGGGTCGCGGGTATGCGCATGCTCCGCCATCCCGCCAAAGTTGACCACCCATTGCGGATCAATTGTCCATTCGCCGTTGCCGTATAGACGCCGTGAATCCTCCGTGATCGTATCGTGCATCGAATAGTAGAAATCCGACTGCGCGCTGTCGCGCCGATATTCCGCACCGACCGCAGCGCGCAGCGCCCCGCCGACGCGGCCCTGCCACTGCGCGCGGGCATTGTGCCGGGTCGTGCGATAGTCGAGATCGATGCCCGGCTTGTCGCCGAAGGTCTCCTCGGTGAGGCTGTACGCCGCAGAAAACTCGCTGTCTGCATTTTTCGCGAATTTCCAGCCGAGACTGGCATAGCCGTGGTGCTGGTTGTAGGGGGTGAAGTCGGTCTCCTGGCGGGTATGCGCGATCCCTGCCTGCAGGGTCAGCGCCTGCCGCGCGTTCAACTGCAGTTCGCTCTTCCAGTCGGCAAAGCGCTCTCGCACGTCGTCCGGCGTGTCGCGCTGCAGGCCGTCGTCGCTCGCACTCCCGGCGGACAGGCGCCAGGTGTATTCGCCCGCCCGGCCGCCAACCCGGGCGTTGAGTATGTCCTGCCCGTGATTGCCGAGGCCGGCTTCGACATAGGGTGCACCGTAGTCTCCCGAGCGCGTAAGAATGTTGATGACGCCCATGAAGGCGTTGGCGCCGTAACTCGCGCCCGCAGGCCCCCGGATGACCTCGATGCGATCGATGTCATCGAGTGCCAAAGGAAGATTGCGCCAGGACACCTGGCCGAAATCCGGGCTGTAGACGGAACGCCCGTCGACGAGTACCTGGAAGCGGCGCGCATAGCCGTCGCCCAGGCCGTGATACGTGAGGGTTGGAAGCAGGCTGCTGCCGTAGGCGACCGCGAATCCCGGCACCAGCCGGAACACGTCCACCACCTGGGTAAAACCCGAGGCGCGGATCATGTCGCGGTCGATGATGGTGACGGAGGACGGCGAATCCGCGAGGGGCTGCGAGAGGCGCGACGGCGACAGCACCACGGGCATTTCGACGAAAAAATCGGTCTCGCTGACGTCTGCCAGCGCCCCCCCGGCGGTCAAACTCTCAAGCAGGAATGCCATTCCTGCCACGCAAGGTCCAGTGTGTAGCCTTCTGCTCACGTGTGCCGGCGCCGCGTGCGGCGTCCCCCCGGTTTTTTTATTATGTTGTTGGTTCGTGGGTTTCAAGGGGCCCACGCCCTTACATGCCTACATATAGTCTAGAACGGAATGTCGTCGTCCATATCATCGAATCCACTGCTCGCCGGGCGCTGTGCAGCGGCCGGTGTGCCCGCTGTCTGGGTATTGCTGCGCGGCTGGCTGCGCTGGGGAGGCGGGGACTGGTTGAAGCCGTCGTCCATGTCGGTCATGCCGCCGCCGGCGCGGCTGCCCAGCATCTGCATGCGATCGCCGCGAATTTCGGTGGCGTATTTCTCGACACCTTCCTTGTCGGTGTATTTGCGGGTGCGGATCGAGCCTTCGACGTAGACTTGGCTGCCCTTTTTCAGGTACTGGCCGCAGACTTCGGCGGTGCGGCCAAAGAAGCTGACACGGTGCCATTCGGTCTGCTCGACCATCTGGCCCGACTTGTCCTTGTATTTGTCGGTGGTGGCGATGGCGAGGTTGGCGACGGCTTCTCCGCTCGGCAGGTAGCGCATTTCGGGGTCACGCCCCAGGTTGCCAATCAGAATGACCTTGTTGACGGATGCCATGTTTCCCCCTGAATTGAAATTGAATGGGCGGTGCGGATTGTGTTGCGGATTCTATCAGGACCGTCATCAGGCAACTGCTTCGAGCAAACTGCGTGCGCGGGCCTCGTCCCACCCCTGGATGCTGACCTTGAGCATCGCCACACCCTCCTCGGCCAGCACCACGGCTTCGACCACCCCCGCCACCGTGGCAAGCTGCGCCTTCAACAGCGCGGCCTGGTCCACAGGCATCGCGCCGACGCGGAACAGGCGGGTCTTGATCGCGGGCGGTGCCGCCATCGTCAGGCTCGCCAACAGCCACACCGTCATCAGGACCATGCAGAACACGAACACCGCAGGGAAACCGTAATGCTGCGCCAGCCAGCCTCCGAACAGACCGCCGAAGAACAGTCCCATCGCCTGGGCGGTGTTGTATACGCCCATCGCGGTGCCCTTCGCCGACACTGGCGCGAGCTTGGAGATGAGCGAGGGCAGGGTCGCTTCCAGCAGGTTGAATGCGACGAAGTAGAAAAACAGCGCCCACACGATACCCCAGAAATGGTCGATGCCGAGCGCCAGCCCCAGCTGCGCCAGCAGCATCAGCGCCACCGCCCCGATGAACACTGGCTTCATCCGGCCGCGCTTCTCGCCATAGATGATCGCGGGCACCATCAGCAGGAACGAGCCCAGCAGTACCGGCAGGTATACCGCCCAGTGGTGGTCGGCGGCCAGGCCGCTGTTCTTCAACGCCACCGGCACCACAACGAACATCGCCATCTGCGCGGCGTGCAGGGCGAAGATGCCGAAGTCGAGTCGTGCGAGCTGGGGATCTTTCAGCACGTCGATCAGTTTCGCCGGATTGGCCTGGGCATCGGCATGGAAATGGCTGTCGGCAGGGTCGGGCAGCCACGCTTTCACCACCCAGATGGCCGCCAGCGCCAGAACGCCGGTCAGCGCAAAAATCCCCGGCACGCCGATGACCCGGTTGAGCGCGGGTCCCGCCACCAGCGATACGGCAAAGGTGACGCCGATGGTCGCGCCGACCAGAGCCATCGCCTTGGTGCGGTGCTCCTCGCGGGTGAGGTCGGCGAGCATCGCGGTCACCGCAGCGGAAATCGCGCCCGCGCCCTGCAGTGCGCGGCCGAAGATGGTCCAATAGATGTCGGTGGCTGCCGCGGCGACGAAGCTGCCCAGCGCAAACACGACGAGACCGAAGATGATGACCTTCTTGCGCCCGATGCGGTCGGATGCCATGCCGAAGGGAATCATCAGGAGGGCCTGGGTCTGGCCGTACATGCCGAGCGCGAGGCCGACCAGGGTGTGGTTATCGCCGCCCGGCAGGTGCTCGGCGTACAGCGCGAACACCGGCAGGATGAGAAACATGCCCAGCATGCGCAGGCCGAAGATCGCCGCCAGGCCCGATGCAGCGCGCTTCTCGGCACGGGTCATGTTTTCGGACAGGTCGATGTGGGTCACTGCAGGTTCGGCAGAATCGGGAAGTCCGTTATATTAGCAGGTTGCGAATTACCCTCGCCGCCTTAATCGATGGCCGTCAATCAATGGAATTCATCCGCATCCGCGGCGCCCGCACCCACAACCTGAAGAACGTCAACCTCGACCTGCCGCGCGACAAGCTGGTGGTGATCACCGGGCTGTCGGGTTCGGGCAAGTCCTCACTGGCGTTCGATACGCTCTACGCCGAGGGCCAGCGCCGCTACGTCGAGTCGCTGTCGGCCTACGCGCGGCAGTTCCTGCAACTGATGGAAAAGCCCGACGTCGACCTGATCGAGGGCCTGTCCCCGGCGATCTCGATCGAGCAGAAGGCGACCAGCCACAACCCGCGCTCGACCGTCGGCACCGTCACCGAAATCCACGACTACCTGCGCCTGCTGTACGCCCGCGTCGGCGACCCGCAGTGTCCGCAACACGGCATCACGCTCACCGCGCAGACGGTGTCGCAGATGGTCGACGCGGTGCTGGCACTGCCGGAAGACACGAAGCTGATGATCCTGGCACCGCTGGTGGTGGGGCGCAAGGGCGAAAACGTCGAGCTCTTTGCCGAACTGCGTGCGCAGGGCTTCGTGCGGGTACGCGTCGACGGCAAGGTGCACGAAATCGACGCCGTGCCCAAGCTCGACAAGAACAGAAAGCACACCATCGAGGTGGTGGTCGACCGCCTGAAAGTTCGCACGGACGCCAAGCAGCGCCTGGCAGAAAGCTTCGAGACCGCGCTGCGCCACGCCGACGGGCGCGCGCTGGCGGTGGAGATGGATTCCGGCAAGGAGCATCTGTTTTCCGCCAAATTCGCCTGTCCGGTATGCAGTTACGCGCTGCCCGAGCTGGAACCGCGCCTGTTCTCGTTCAACAACCCAATGGGCGCATGCAATACCTGCGACGGTCTTGGCCAGATCACCTTCTTCGACCCGGCGCGTGTGGTCGCCTTCCCGCACCTTTCGCTGACGTCCGGCGCAATCAAGGGCTGGGACAAGCGCAACCAGTTCTTCTACATGATGCTGCAAAGCCTGGCGATGCATTACGGCTTCGACCTCGACACGCCGTGGGAGTCGCTGCCTTCGCGAATCCGGGAGGTGATCCTCAACGGCTCCGGCCGCGAGGCGATCGCCTTCCAGACGCTGGGGCCGCGCGGCGGTTATACGACAAAGAAATACCCGTTCGAGGGCGTGCTCGCCAACATGGAGCGGCGCTACCACGAGTCCGACTCGATGGCGGTGCGCGAGGAACTCGCCAAGTACCAGAACAACAAGCCCTGCCCCACCTGCCAGGGCACACGGCTGCGCGAGGAGGCGCGCCACGTGATGGTCGGCGGCGTGCCGATCTACCTGGTCAGCGCAATGCCGCTGAAGCAGGTGCTGGCGTTCTTCGAGGCGCTCACGCTCGAAGGCCACCGCGCGCAGATCGCCGACAAGATCGTCAAGGAGATCACTGCCCGCGTCGGCTTTCTCAACAACGTCGGCCTCGACTATCTGTCGCTCGACCGCTCTGCCGACACGCTGTCGGGCGGCGAATCGCAGCGCATCCGGCTGGCCAGCCAGATCGGCTCGGGCCTCACCGGCGTCATGTACGTGCTCGACGAGCCCTCGATCGGCCTGCACCAGCGCGACAACGACCGCCTGCTGGCGACCTTGAAGCACCTGCGCGACATCGGCAACTCGGTGCTGGTGGTGGAGCACGACGAGGACGCGATCCGCGCCGCCGATTACGTGGTCGACATGGGGCCCGGTGCGGGCGTGCACGGCGGCGAAGTGGTGGCCGAGGGCACGCCTGAGGAAATCCGTCTCAGCGAAAACTCGCTCACCGGCCAGTTCCTGTCGGGGCGGCGTCGCATCGCCATGCCCAAGAAACGCCGCAAGCCCGACCCCGGACGCCAGCTGGTGGTGACCGAAGCCTGCGGCAACAACCTGAAAAGCGTCACGCTCACGCTGCCGGTCGGCTTGCTCGTCTGCGTCACCGGCGTGTCGGGCTCGGGCAAGTCGACGCTGATCAACGACACGCTCTACACTGCGGTCGCACGACATCTGTACGGCTCGTCTGCCGAACCTGCCCCGCACGGCGAGATCCGCGGCCTGGAATTTTTCGACAAGGTGATCAACGTCGACCAGTCACCGATCGGCCGCACCCCACGCTCCAACCCGGCGACGTATACGGGCCTCTTCACCCCGATCCGCGAGCTGTTCGCCGGCGTACCGGAGGCGCGCGCACGCGGCTACGGGCCGGGCCGCTTCAGCTTCAACGTCAAGGGCGGGCGCTGCGAGGCCTGCCAGGGCGACGGCGTCATCAAGGTCGAGATGCACTTTCTGCCAGACATCTACGTGCCGTGCGACGTCTGCCACGGCGCACGCTACAACCGCGAGACGCTGGAAATCCAGTACAAGGGCACGACGATCCGCGATGTGCTGGAAATGACTATCGAGCAGGCGCACGAGTTCTTCGCGCCGGTACCGGTGGTCAAGCGAAAGCTGCAAACCCTGCTCGACGTCGGCCTCGGCTACATCCGCCTCGGCCAGTCCGCCACCACGCTGTCGGGCGGCGAGGCGCAGCGCGTCAAGCTCGCACTCGAGCTTTCCAAGCGCGACACCGGGCGCACGCTCTACATCCTCGACGAGCCGACCACCGGGCTGCATTTCGCCGACATCGATCTCTTGCTGAAGGTGCTGCAGCGTCTCGCCGACGCCGGCAACAGCGTGGTCGTCATCGAGCACAACCTCGACGTCATCAAGACTGCCGACTGGCTGATCGATCTCGGACCCGAAGGCGGCGCCGGCGGCGGCCAGATCCTCGCCGAGGGCACGCCCGAGGCGGTGGCCGACAATCCGGCCAGCCATACCGGGCACTACCTGCAGCCGGTACTGTCGAGGCACTAGAGCAGGCTAAAAATGGCCGAACCCGTCCGCCTCTCCAAGCTGATGTCCGAACGCGGGCTGTGCTCGCGCCGCGAGGCGGACAGCTACATCGAAAAAGGACTCGTCTTCGTCGACGGCCGCCGCGTCTCGGAACTCGGCACCAAGGTCGACCCCGACTGCGCGATCCGCCTGGACACCCAGGCCAGCGCGCAGCAGCAACAGCGCGTCACGCTGCTGCTGCACAAACCCGTCGGCTACGTGTCGGGGCAACCGGAGCCCGGCTACCAGCCGGCGGTGACGCTGATCCGTCCAGACAGCCGCTGGCGCGATGACCGTTCCCCGCAGCATTTTGAACGCACCCAGTTGAAGGGCCTGGCACCCGCCGGGCGGCTCGACATTGATTCGACCGGTCTGCTGGTGCTGACGCAGGACGGACGGATTGCAAAGCAACTGATCGGCGACGATTCCGACATCGAGAAGGAATACCTGGTGCGGGTCGAGGGGCGGCTCGACGAAAAAGGCCTCGCCCTGCTCAACCACGGCCTGTCGCTCGACGGCCGCGCGCTGCGCCCCGCCCGGGTCAGCTGGCAAAACACCGATCAGCTCCGCTTCATTCTGAAGGAAGGCCGCAAGCGCCAGATCCGCCGCATGTGCGAACGGGTCGGACTGCGTGTGGTGGGGCTGAAGCGCGTCCGCATCGGCCGCGTGCGGCTGGGTGATCTGCCGCTGGGGCAGTGGCGCTACGTGCGAAGCGACGAGCGCTTTTAAACCGCTGATCGCATCAATCAGCCCGTACCAGGCCAAAAGGCTTGTTACGGGTGAGTTTTGGGGTTATTAATAGGTTTGCGGGCGTGTAGACCCGCATTCTTTTTTATTCACACCAGGGAGATATCCATGCAATCCAAACTTCTCGTCGCGCTGTTCGCTGCGCTTGCATTGACCGCCTGCCAGAAGGCCGAAGAAGCCGCTTCCCCCGCCCTCGAACAGGCCCAGGAAGCCGCAGGCCAAGCCGCCGAAGCGGCGGGCGAGGCAGCAGACTCCGCCGCCGAAGCCGCGGATGCGGCGGCGGACGCCGCAGGCGCAGCTGCCGAGGCAACCGGCGAGGCCGCCACCGACGCGGCCGCCAAGGCCGCCCAAGACGCCGCCGATGCAGCCAAGGACGCCACCAAATAGCATTACGCCGGCACGCAAACGGCCGGGGCTCCCTGGCCGTTTTTTGTTCTGGTTTCGGGGCTGGACGTGGCATGCAGCAACCCTGGCCGCTGCAATGGGTTTCTGCGTCCCCATGTAAGCCCGGCCATGCGCTCCACTGTCTGCCTGTTAGCCCCGCTGTGCGCGCGATCAAGCGACCCCCGCTGCGATCAAGAGTCGGCCGCTGCTCGGCCCTGCACCCCAGCCGTTTGAACTGATGCCGGCGACGAATCCGCGCGAGCTCCTGCTGGGATCCTTCCGCACCGCAGTGGCGGCAGCCGACCCCGCACTGGTCCTGCCGCCGCACCTGCCTGCGCCACCGCGTCGCCGCACGCTTGTGGTCGGCGGCGGCAAGGCGGCTGCCAGCATGGCTGCGGCGGTCGACGCACACTGGCCGGGTGTCGCGCCGCTTTCAGGGCTGGTCGTCACCCGCTACCAGCATGGGCTGCCGACGCGCCGCATCGACGTCGTCGAGGCCAGCCACCCGCTGCCGGACGGGCGTGGCGAAGCAGCGGCGCTGCGGATGCTCGACATGGCCAGCCAGTTGGGACCGGACGACCTGCTGCTGGTGCTCATTTCAGGCGGCGGATCGAGCCTGCTCGCCGCGCCGGTCGAGGGCGTTACGCTGAAGGAATTGCGCCAGGTTACCAAGGCGCTGCTTTCCGCCGGCGCCACCATCCACGACATCAACACGGTGCGCAAGCACCTCACCCGTCTGTCGGGCGGCCGCCTGGCGCAGGCGATGAACGGCGCGCAGGGACTGGCGCTGATCGTTTCCGACGTCGTGGGCGACGACCCGACCCACATCGCATCGGGCCCCTGTGCACCGGATCCCAGCACCTGTGCCGATGCGCTCGAGCGGTTGCAGCGATTCCGGATTGCACCGCCCGCGGGCGTCAAGCAGCACCTCGAATCCTGCAGCGGCGGCGCGATCGCCGACACCCCCAAGCCCGGCGATTCGTGCTTCGCCCGCATGGAGAACCGCATCATCGCGAATGCGCACGGCAGCCTGCTGGCCGCTGTGCACTATTTCGAGCAGCGCGGAATCGAGGCGCTGCTGCTATCAGGCTGCGTCAGCGGCGACGCACAGGCCGTGGCGCACCAGCATGCCGCGCTGGTGCGGGCGCTGTCGAGACGACAGCCGCTCGCGCTGATCTCGGGCGGCGAAACCACCGTCACGTTGCGCCCGCAACATGGCCGTGGCGGCCGCAACGCCGAATATTTGCTGGCCCTGGCGCTCGCCCTGTCCGGCATGCCGGCCTGGGCGATCGCCTGCGACACCGACGGCATCGACGGTAGCGAGGACAATGCAGGCGCCATAATCGGCCCCGACACGCTATCCCGCGCGAGCGAACGCGGCCTGAGTGCCGTCGATTTCCTGGCCGGGCACGACAGTCATGGTTTTTTCTCGGCCTTGGGCGACCTGGTCGTGACGGGGCCCACCCGCACCAACGTCAACGACTACAGGGCGCTGCTGGTCGGACTGGATTGATACTTCAGTTCAGTCGCTGCACCTGCACCGGGTCGCCGACTTTCAAGCCATACACCGCTGCCGCGCTGCCCCGGTTGACCGCGAGTTCCAGCAACCCCACGCTATTCACGAACCAGAAACCCTCACCCTTGCCCACGAAGCCGAAGCTGTCGCTGTGCTTGAAGCGCCTGCCCGAGGCACTGACGTGGGCGTCCCTGGCCACCCCGCGCAGGCCGGTCCAGGCGTTTCCGTAATGATCGATATAGATCACCCGCGGCAGGTCGCCAGAATCGAATTCGACCTCGAGCTTGTCGATCGGGTCCACGCTGTACGCGGGGAATTCCCCCCGGGCGATGTCGGCCGCAACCCTTGCAAACAGGTCGCGCCCATGAAAGGTCGCCGACATGGTCTCGGGTTGCCAGGTAATGCGCCAGAGCCGCGTGTCGGCATGACGTGCAGCAACGATGGAGAGCAGCCCGTTGTCGGGCCCGACGAACCAGCGGCCGCCGGCCATGACGACCACTGCACTGCGCGCGGTCCCCACGCCGGGATCGACCACCGCCAGAAACACGCTGCCCGGCTGAAAGACCGTGGCAAAAGCTGCAAGCAGATGCGCACCTGCGTGCGGATTGAAATCAGGCACCTCGTGCAGCAGGTCGATCACCAACTGCGAGGGGGCGTACTCGGCGAGGCGTGCCTTGACTTGTCCCACATAGGGGTCATGCATGCCGAAATCGGTGAAGAGGACGATCACAACTTTTCCTGGGCTGAAGGCCAGGAACTATGCCTCATAAAGCCGCACGGCGGCAAGGAACCTCTGGCGTGAAAGGCACAAGAAAAAAGCCGGGGGTTACCCGGCTCTTTTCATTCTTGCTGCATTGCGTCAACTTACTCGGCTTCAGCCGGCTCGGCATCGCTCTCGGGACGGTCAACAAGTTCGACCAGCGCCATCGGTGCATTGTCGCCATTGCGGAAACCGTACTTCAGAATGCGCAGGTAGCCGCCAGGGCGGGCCTTGTAGCGCGGGCCCAGCTCGCCGAACAGCTTGACGACCATCTCGCGGTCGCGCAGGCGATCGAACGCAAGGCGATGATTCGCCACGCTGGGCTCCTTGCCGAGGGTGATCAGCGGCTCAACGAAGCGGCGCAGTTCCTTGGCTTTCGGCAACGTGGTCTTGATGACTTCATGCTTCAGCAACGAATTGCTCATGTTGCGGAACATGGCCAGGCGGTGGCTGGTGGTTCGGTTCAGCTTGCGGTTGGATTGACGATGACGCATGGCAAATTCCTTTTCAGTCGGTATTCTTGGGCAAGGCCGCCAGCCACGGCGGCCCGCACTTTGTTCTTGGGTTTCGTTTAATGGATCAGGGACGCTCAAGCCCAACCGGCGGCCAGTTTTCCAGCTTCATGCCCAGGGACAGCCCCTTGGACGCCAGCACGTCCTTGATCTCGTTCAGCGACTTGCGACCCAGATTGGGCGTGCGCAACAACTCGGTTTCGGAGCGTTGGATCAGATCGCCGATGAAGTAGATGTTTTCGGCTTTCAGGCAGTTGGCCGAACGGACGGTCAGTTCGAGATCGTCCACCGGGCGCAGCAGCATGGGATCAACCTGCGGCGAACGCGGTGACTCGGACTCAGCCGGTGTGCCTTCCAGGTCCGCGAAAACGGACAGCTGGTTCACCAGGATGCGTGCAGCGGTGCGCACGGCCTCCTCGGGTTCGACCACGCCGTTCGTCTCGATATCAATCACCAGACGGTCCAGATCGGTACGCTGCTCAACGCGTGCGCTTTCGACGGAATAGGCAACGCGGCGAACCGGGCTGAACGAGGCATCGACCTGAATCGCGCCCACCGCACGGGATTCGTCGGAGATCTTGCGGGCGGTCGCGGGCTGATAGCCGCGGCCACTCTCGATCTTGATTTCCATGTCGAGTTTGCCGCCCTTGGTCAGATGGGCAATGACGTGATCGGGGTTCAACACCTCGATGTCATGACCAACCTCGATGTCGCCGGCGGTCACAACGCCCTCGCCAGTCTTCGATACCTTCAGGGTTGCCTCGGACTTGCCGTGCATCTTGAAAGCAACACCCTTGAGGTTCAGCAGGATGTCGACGACATCCTCCTGCACGCCTTCAATGGTCGAATACTCATGCACGACACCGCTGATGGATACCTCGGTCGGCGCATAGCCGACCATGGAAGACAGCAGAATGCGACGCAGCGCATTGCCGAGCGTGTGGCCATAGCCACGCTCGAAGGGTTCCATGATGACCTTGGCGTGCAGCGGGGAGGCACGGTCGACCTCCACAATACGTGGCTTGAGAAATTCGGTAGCGCTTTGCATAGGGTGCGATTCCTTAAGACCCGGTCACAGAGACCCAGCCAGCTTATTTGGAGTACAGTTCGACAACGAGCGACTCGTTGATGGTCGACGGCAGTTCCGAGCGCTGCGGGGCAGTTTTGTAGGTACCCTTAAGCGCCTTGGTGTCGACCTCGATCCACTCGGGATAACCACGCGCAGCCGTTGCTTCCGCCGCGGCCTTGATGCGGAGGTGGGCCTTGGCCTTTTCAGAAACCTCGACCACATCGCCGGCACGTACCTGATACGACGGGATGTTGACGCGACGACCGTTTACGGTGATGCCGTTGTGGCGAACGACCTGTCGCGCTTCGGTACGGGACGCGCCGAAACCCATGCGGAAGCAAACCGAATCGAGGCGCGACTCCAGCATCGTCAGAAGGTTTTCGCCGGTGACGCCCTTACGGCTTTCGGCACGCTTGTAAGTCAGACGGAACTGCCCTTCGAGGACACCGTAGATCCGGCGGATCTTTTGCTTTTCACGCAGTTGCACGCCGTACCCGGACAGGCGGGCACCGCTCTTCTGGCCGTGCTGGCCCGGTGCGTAGGCGCGGCGCTCAATGGCGCACTTGTCAGTGAAACACTTCTCGCCTTTCAGGAACAGCTTTTCGCCTTCGCGGCGGCACTGACGGCATTTGGGATCAAGATTACGAGCCATGATATTCCCTGGTAATTAGATACGACGCTTTTTGGAGGGACGGCAACCATTATGCGGAATCGGGGTGACATCCGAGATCGCAACGATCTTGAAGCCCAATGCATTCAGCGCGCGCACGGTAGAGTCGCGTCCGGGCCCGGGGCCCTTGATGCGCACTTCCAGGTTCTTGACGCCGTATTCCTGCGCCATTTTGCCAGCATTTTCAGCCGCAACCTGGGCCGCGAACGGCGTGGATTTCCGCGAACCCTTGAAGCCTGCCCCACCTGCCGTCGCCCACGACAGTGCATTGCCCTGACGATCGGTAATCGTCACGATGGTGTTGTTGAACGATGCGTGAATGTGTGCAATGCCTTCTGCGACATTCTTTTTGACCTTTTTGCGGACGCGCGTAGCTGGTTTCGTTGCCATGGTTAACCTTTATTTCCTGATGGCCTTGCGCGGGCCCTTGCGGGTGCGCGCATTGGTGCGCGTGCGCTGACCACGCACGGGCAAGCCTTTGCGGTGACGGAAGCCGCGATAGCAGCCAAGATCCATCAGCCGTTTGATGTTCATGGTGATTTCACGGCGCAGGTCGCCCTCGACCGTGAACTTGGCCACGCCTTCACGCAAGCGCTCGACTTCAGCCTCGGACAGATCCTTGATTTTCGAGGACTGGGCCACCCCAGCCGCCTCGCAAATCTTGCCGGACGTAGTTCTGCCAATGCCATAGATGGCGGTCAACGCGATAATCGCGTGTTGATGATTCGGGATATTAACCCCAGCAATACGAGCCATTCGCAAAGCTCCGAACGGAAAACAAAAAATTATAACACGTCAACCCGTCTTTGGGTTGACTCGAAATCAAACTTGCCGACAAGCGCCGGCTCAACCCTGGCGCTGCTTGTGCCGCGGATCATCACAGATCACGCGCACAACGCCCTTGCGACGCACGATCTTGCACTTGCGACACATTTTCTTGACAGAAGCCTGCACTCTCATGGTTTTCTCCATTCACTCACCGACAGTCGCCTGCCGGTCAAAATCATTTGGCGCGAAAAACGATCCGGCCCTTGCTCAAGTCATACGGCGTGAGTTCAACCGTGACCTTATCACCGGGGAGAATGCGAATGTAGTGCATGCGCATTTTTCCCGATATGTATCCCAGCAAAATATGGCCGTTCTCAAGTTTGACCCGAAAGGTGGCATTCGGCAGGTTTTCAATCACTTCACCCTGCATCTGGATGACGTCTTCCTTAGACATCAGCGGCCCACCATGCCATTCTTGAAATTGGCTTTCTTCAGCAGCCCCTCGTATTGATGGGACATGACATACGCCTGAACCTGTGCCATGAAGTCCATCGTCACCACCACGATAATCAGCAGCGATGTTCCGCCGAAATAGAACGGGACATTCCACTTCAGAATCAGAAACTCCGGCAGCAAGCACACCAGCGTGATGTAGATCGCGCCCACCAGCGTCAGACGGGTCAGGATCTTGTCGATATAGCGTGCGGTTTGATCACCTGGGCGGATGCCCGGCACGAATGCACCGCTCTTCTTCAGGTTGTCTGCTGTCTCCTTGGGATTGAACACCAGGGCCGTATAGAAAAAGCAGAAGAAGATGATCGCCAATGCATACAGCAGAACGTACACCGGTTGTCCGGGCGACAAGGTCGAGCCGATATCCTTCAGCCAGCCCATTCCTTCGCTGCTGCCAAACCAACCCGCCAGCGTGGCCGGAAACAGGATGATGCTGGAGGCGAAGATCGGTGGGATCACCCCGGCCATATTCAGTTTCAGCGGCAGGTGGGAACTCTGGCCACCAACCACCATCTTGCCAACCTGGCGTTTGGCGTAGTTGACCAGGATCTTGCGCTGGCCGCGTTCGACAAACACCACCAGTGCAGTCACCAGCAGCATGCCGACGAACAGCATCAACACCAGCGGAATCGAGAACGCACCCGTGCGCGTCAATTCCAGCGTACCGCCGATCGCGGAGGGCAAGCCCGCCGCAATACCTGCGAAAATGATGATCGAAATGCCATTGCCCAGACCACGCTCGGTGATCTGCTCACCCAGCCACATCAAAAACATCGTCCCGGCAGTCAGCGTGACTACGGTGATCAAGCGAAACGCCATGCCCGGGTCAAGAACCAGTCCCGCCTGCGATTCCAGCGCGATGGCGATGCCGAGTGCCTGAAAAACCGCCAGGAACAGTGTGCCGTAACGGGTGTACTGCGTGATCTTGCGTCGGCCCGCCTCGCCCTCTTTCTTAAGGGCTTCGAGCTGGGGCGATACGGTCGTCATCAACTGCACGATGATGGATGCAGAAATGTACGGCATGATCCCCAGCGCAAACACGCTGAAGCGCGACAGCGCACCACCCGAGAACATGTTGAACATCCCCAGGATGCCGCCCTGCTGCGACTTGAACAGCTGATCGAGCACCAGCGGATCGATACCCGGCACCGGAATAAAGGTGCCGATCCGATACACGATCAACGCGCCCAGCAGGAAAAGCAAGCGACGCTTGAGGTCGCCGAATTTGTTCAAGCCGGTTTTAGGCGTGGCCAAAGCGTGATCCTCGCTGGCTTAGTCGGCGATGGAGCCGCCGGCTGCCTCGATCGCAGCACGCGCACCTTTGGTCACAGCGATGCCGCGCAGCTTGACCGGCTTGCCGATCTCGCCTACCAGATAGACCTTGGCTGTCTTGGCGGAAGCGCCAATAACGCCGGCCTGCTTCAACACCAGCAAGTCGATTTCGTCGACACCCACCGCCGCCAACTCGTAGAGACGGACGTGTGCGGTATCGGTCTTCGTCAGCGAGACAAAGCCACGTTTGGGCAGACGGCGATGCATCGGCATCTGGCCGCCCTCAAAGCCGATCTTGTGGAAGCCGCCCGCGCGCGATTTCTGGCCCTTGTGGCCACGCCCTGCAGTCTTGCCCAGGCCGGAGCCAATGCCTCGACCCAGACGGCGCTTGTTCTTCTTGGCGCCGTCAGCCGGTTTAATCGTATTCAGTTCCATTTAAGCCTCGCATCTCACCAGATAGGCAACCCGGGTAATCATCCCGCGGTTTTCCGGCGTATCCAGCACTTCAACCGTGTGATGCATCCGGCGCAAGCCCAAGCCCCGCACACAGGCACGGTGAGGCGCCTTCGTGCCGATCAGACTCTTGACCAGCGTCACCTTGATTTTCTTCTGCTCACTCATGGCTTACCCCGTGATGTCTTCGACAGACTTGCCGCGCTTGGCCGCGATCTCGGATGGCGTGGACATCTTCAGCAGCCCGTCAATCGTTGCACGCACGACGTTGTAGGGGTTGGTCGAGCCAAGGCACTTGGCCAGAACGTTCTGCACCCCCATCACCTCGAAAACCGCGCGCATCGCACCGCCGGCGATAATCCCGGTACCTTCCGATGCCGGCTGGATCAACACGCGTGAAGCACCGTGCTGACCCACCACCGTATGATGGAAAGTGCCGTTCTTCAGGTTGACCTTGACCAGTTTGCGGCGGGCCTCTTCCATCGCCTTCTGTACGGCGACAGGTACTTCGCGGGACTTGCCTTTGCCCATGCCGATTCCGCCATCGCCGTCGCCGACCACCGTCAGCGCGGCAAAGCCCATGATCCGACCGCCCTTCACCACCTTGGTGACGCGGTTGATCGAGATCATCTTTTCGCGCAGGCCGTCGCCGCGCTCTTCGTTACTAGTAGGTGCTGTACGGGCCATCTTGTTTCTGCCTCGTTAAAAAACCAAACCGCCTTCGCGTGCGGCATCCGCCAGGGCTTTCACGCGCCCATGGAACTTGAAGCCGGAACGGTCGAAAGCCACTTTTTCAATGCCCAAACCCTTGGCCTTTTCGGCCAGGCGCTTACCCACCACCGACGCCGCATCGGCGTTGCCGCCGTTGGTCAGCCCGGTGCGCACATCCTTGTCGTTAGATGATGCGCTGACCATCACCCGGCCACCATCCGCGGAGATGATCTGCGCGTAGATATGGCTGTTGGTGCGGTGGATTGCCAGGCGAATCGCCTTGACGGCCGCGATCTTGGCGCGGGTTTTGCGCGCTCTGCGAATCCGTGATTGCTTGGTGTTCATTCTCTGTCCTTAAGCCTTACTTCTTCTTGGTCTCTTTCTTGACAACCACTTCGTCGCTATAGCGCACGCCCTTGCCCTTATAGGGCTCCGGCGGACGGTACGCACGCACATCAGCGGCCACCTGTCCAACGACCTGACGATCGATACCCTTGATCACAATTTCGGTCTGCGTCGGCGTTTCGACCTTGATTCCGGCGGGCATTTTGTGCACCACAGGATGCGAGAAGCCGAGCGTCAGGTTCAGCGCGTCGCCCTGAGCCTGCGCACGATAGCCGACCCCGACCAGCAGGAGTTTCTTTTCAAACCCCTTGCTAACACCCTGAACCATGTTGTTGACCAGCGCACGCAAGGTGCCGGCCATGGCGTTTGCCTGGATGCTTCCACCAACCGGCGCAAACGTAAGTACACCCTCTTTCAGCGCGATCGACACGTCATCCGACATGCCCCGACTCAGCGAGCCCAGGGGGCCCTTCACCGAAATCGCGTCACCAAGCGTGACATCGACGCCTTTCGGCAACGCAATAGGACTATTGGCTACACGTGACATATCCGCTCCTTCTTATGCAACCACGCACAGGACTTCACCGCCCACGCCCTTGGCGCGGGCATGACGATCAGTCATCACACCACTCGAGGTGGAGACAATCGCGACACCCAGGCCATTCATGACGCGCGGAAGCTCTTCTGCACCTTTGTATACGCGCAGACCGGGCTTGCTGACACGCTCGATCCGCTCGATCACCGGACGGCCGGCGTAATACTTGAGCTGCAATTCGAGTTCGGGCTTGCCGGCCTCGCCACGGATGGCGAAATCATCGATATAGCCTTCGTCCTTCAGAACCTTGGCGATCGCCACTTTGACCTTGGAAGAAGGCATCGTGACGGTTGCTTTTTCAACCGCTTGTGCATTGCGAATGCGGGTCAGCATGTCCGCGATGGGATCACTCATACTCATATCGTCTACCCCTTACCAGCTTGCCTTGACGATGCCAGGGATCTCGCCCCGCATTGCATATTCACGCAGCTTCCCGCGCGCCAGGCCAAACTTGCTGAATACACCACGCGGACGGCCGGTCAGCTGGCAGCGGTTGCGCTGGCGCACCGGGCTGGAATTGCGGGGCAGTTCCTGCAGCGTCTTGTACGCAGCCATGCGGTCTTCATCGCCGGTCTGCACATTGGCGATCACAGCCTTAAGCTCGGCACGCTTGGCGGCATATTTTTTCACCATGCGCGCGCGCTTTTCTTCACGATTGATCAAGGATAACTTGGCCATGCCTACCTCAATTCTTGAACGGGAAACTGAAGGCGGCAAGCAGGGCTCGCGCTTCATCATCAGTCTTGGCGGTGGTGGTGATCGTGATATTCATGCCACGCAACGCATCGATCTTGTCGTATTCGATCTCGGGGAAAATGATCTGTTCCTTGACACCCATGTTGTAGTTGCCACGGCCATCGAAGGACTTGCCCGAAACACCCCGGAAGTCACGGATTCGCGGCATTGCCACGGTCACCAGACGATCCAGGAATTCGTACATCCGGGCGCGACGCAACGTCACCATGCAACCCACGGGATAGTTCTCGCGGATCTTGAAGCCGGCGATCGATTTCTTGGATTTGGTGACGACCGGCTTCTGGCCTGCGATCTTCTGCATGTCCGAAACCGCATGGTCCATCACCTTCTTGTCAGCCACCGCCTCGCCGACCCCCATGTTCAGGGTGATCTTCTGGATCCGCGGGACTTCCATGACGGACTTGTAACCAAACTGCTCAACCAGCTTGGGCACCACCGTCTCACGATAAAACTCTTGAAAACGCGCCATGATTACCCCTGTGCGTCGACCATTTCGCCATTGGACTTGTACACACGCACTTTGCGACCGTCCTCAAGCACCTTGTAGCCCACACGATCAGCCTTCTGCGTGCCGGCATTGAACAATGCGACATTGGAAGCCTCGATCGGCATTTCTTTTTCGACGATCCCGCCCTGGATGTTGCGCATGGGATTCGGCTTCTGATGTTTCTTGACGCGATTCACGCCCTCGACCAGCACATGACCATCGTCAAGCACCTTGAGCACAACGCCACGCTTGCCCTTGTCTTTGCCGGTCAGGACAATCACCTGATCACTCTTATGGATACGTGCCATGATTACCCCTTACAGAACCTCGGGCGCCAGCGAGACGATCTTCATGAACTTCTCGGTGCGCAACTCACGGGTGACCGGCCCGAAGATCCGGGTACCGATCGGCTCTAGCTTGTTGTTCAGCAACACTGCGGCATTGCCGTCAAAGCGCACCAGGGAGCCGTCGGGCCGGCGGACACCCTTGGCGGTACGCACCACCACTGCATTGTAGACATCACCTTTCTTTACGCGGCCACGCGGAGCAGCGTCCTTGATGCTGACCTTGATAATGTCGCCCACGCTCGCATAGCGGCGATGGCTGCCGCCCAGCACCTTGATGCACATCACAGAGCGTGCACCGGTGTTGTCCGCAACGTCCAATACGGACTGCATCTGAATCATTTAAATTGCCTCCAACTTAATCCACCACAAGGCGGCCAGTTTTGGATCCCGTTCGGGAGAAAATTCCGCCATGGGCGGAATTGCTTGTGTCAGCGAACCGGACTCAAACCGACCGGCCCACTAACCGGAAAACCCAGCACTATACCGGGTCTTTGCATCGAGCGCAAGCGCTTAAACGCGTGCGCGCTCGAGCAGCTTGCTCACCGTCCAAGCCTTGGTGCGGGACAGTTTGCGCGATTCCTCGATCTGAACCATGTCGCCCTCGTGAAACTCATTGTTTTCATCGTGAGCGTGATATTTCCTGGACAGGCGAATGACCTTGCCGATCACCGGATGCTTGACGCGACGCTCGACCAGAACGGTTACGGTCTTGTTCATCTTGTCACTCACCACACGCCCGGTCAGCGTGCGAACCATCTTCTTGCTCTCAGTCATGCTTGACCCGCCTTCTCGCGCATAATGGTCTTGACACGGGCAATATCGCGACGGAGCTTGCCCAGGTCGGCAGTCTTGGTCGACTGCTGGGTGGCCACTTGCATACGCAGTGCAAAATGGGCACGCAACAGGGACTCGAGTTCCTGCTTCAGTTCTGCGGCATTCTTGCCGCGCATTTCTTTCGTATTCATCACTCAGCTCCCGATCATGCGGGTCACGAAGGTGGTCGCGATCGGCAACTTGGCAGCCGCCAGGCGGAATGCCTCGCGTGCGAGTTCTTCGTTCACGCCATCCATCTCGTACAAAACCTTGCCCGGCTGGATTTCAGCGACGTAGTATTCCGGGGCGCCCTTGCCGTTACCCATACGCACTTCTGCCGGCTTGCGCGAAATCGGCTTGTCGGGGAAGATCCGAATCCAGATGCGGCCGCCGCGTTTGATGTGACGGGTCATGGCGCGACGAGCCGCCTCGATCTGGCGTGCGGTCAGACGGCCGCGGCCGACGGCCTTGAGGCCGAAGTCGCCGAAGCTGACGCTGGCGCCACGGGTCGCCAGACCCGTGTTACGGCCCTTCTGTTCCTTGCGGAATTTTCTTCTAGCTGGCTGCAGCATGCTTCACTCCTGATTTTTTGCCGCGCTTCTCCTGTTCGGCCACCGCCGGTTGTTCACCTCGGCTCAGCGCATCGCCCTTGTATACCCAAACCTTGATCCCGATGATGCCGTAGGTGGTCTTCGCCTCGGCAAAGCCATAATCGATTTCGGCACGCAGGGTATGGAGCGGCACACGGCCCTCGCGATACCACTCGGTACGGGCGATCTCGGCGCCGTTCAGGCGGCCCGCGCTCATGATCTTGATGCCCTGGGCGCCCAGACGCATGGCGTTCTGCATGGCACGCTTCATGGCACGACGGAACATCACACGCTTTTCGAGTTGCTGAGCGATGCCGTCAGCAATGATCTGGGCATCGGTCTCGGGCTTGCGCACCTCCTCGATGTTGACGTGCACGGGCACAGACATCAGGCGTGACAGTTCACCACGCAGAACTTCGATGTCCTCGCCTTTCTTGCCGATCACCACGCCGGGGCGGCCGCTGAAAATCGTGATTCGCGCATTCTTCGCCGGGCGCTCGATCAGCACCTTGGAAACGGAAGCATGAGCGAGTTTCTTCTTCAGGTAGTCACGAACCTTGATGTCCTCGAGCAGCGTGCTGGAGAAATTGCGGTTCGAGCCATACCACTTCGCCGTCCAGATGCGCTGAACGCCAAGGCGGAACCCAATCGGATGTATTTTTTGTCCCATCGCGCTTCCTTAATCGCCAACCGTCACGGTGATGTGACAGGTCGGTTTGCTAATACGGTTGCCACGGCCTTTGGCGCGGGCAGTAAAGCGCTTCAGCACCGAACCCTGGTCGACGTGGATCGTCTTGACTTTCAGGGTGTCGATGTCCGCACCTTCGTTGTGCTCGGCGTTGGCAATCGCAGACTCCAGCACCTTCTTGATGATCCCTGCGCCCTTTTTCGGGCTGAAAGCCAGAATATTCAGCGCCTTTTCCACGCGCAGGCCGCGGATCTGGTCGGCAACCAGGCGGCCCTTCTGTGCGGAGAGGCGGGTACCACGCAAAATCGCAGAAACTTCCATCATGCGCTCCTTATTTCTTCGCCTTCTTGTCCGCAACGTGTCCCTTGAAGGTACGCGTCAGGGAAAACTCGCCCAGTTTGTGACCGACCATGTTTTCAGTCACGAACACCGGCATGTGCTGGCGGCCGTTATGCACCGCAATCGTCAGCCCGATGAAATCGGGCAACACGGTTGAGCGGCGCGACCAGGTCTTGATCGGGCGTTTGTCGTTCGAGCCGCGAGCGGTTTCGATCTTCTTCAGCAGATGCCCATCAACGAAAGGGCCTTTTTTAATTGAACGTGCCATATCTTTCTACCTCAATCAGCGCGCGTGGCGGCGGCGGACGATCATGTTGGAGGTGCGCTTGTTGCTGCGGGTCCGATAGCCCTTCGTAGGCGTACCCCATGGACTGACCGGATGGCGACCCGCTGCGGTACGGCCTTCACCGCCGCCATGCGGGTGGTCGACCGGGTTCATCACCACACCGCGAACCGTCGGGCGGATACCGCGCCAGCGGCTGGCACCCGCCTTGCCGATCGATCGAAGACTGTGCTCTTCGTTGCCCGCTTCGCCCAGCGTGGCGCGGCAGTCGACGTGAACCTTGCGGATTTCGCCCGAGCGCAGACGCAACTGGGCGTAGCTGCCCTCCCGGGCCAGCAGTTGGACCGACGTGCCGGCGGAACGCGCGATCTGCGCACCCTTGCCAGGCATCATCTCGACGCAATGTACCGTGCTGCCGACCGGGATGCTGCGCAGCGGCAGGCAGTTGCCCGCCTTGATCGGCGCCTCGGCACCGTTCAGCAACTGGGCGCCCACCTGCACTCCCCGCGGCGCGATGATGTAGCGGCGCTCACCATCGGTGTAGCAAAGCAACGCCAGATGCGCGGAACGATTGGGGTCGTACTCCAGGCGCTCGACCTTGGCGACGACGCCGTCCTTGTTGCGACGGAAATCCACTACGCGGTAGTGCTGCTTGTGGCCACCACCCTTGTGACGGACCGTGATATGACCGTTGTTGTTACGCCCCGATCCGCGTTTCTTCGGCTCGACAAGCGCCGCGACGGGCTTGCCCTTGTGCAGATCCGGCGTAGCGACCTTGACGACCGCGCGACGACCGGCCGAGGTGGGTTTGACTTTAATCAGTGCCATGATTTTCTTCCTTACCGATCGGCCGAGAAGTCGATGTCCTGACCCGGCTTCAGGGTGACATACGCTTTTTTCCAGTTGTCACGGCGACCCGTGACACGGCCGGAACGCTTGACCTTGCCCTTGACGTTCAGCACCTGCACACCCGTAACCTCAACCTTGAACAGGCTGGCGACAGCAGCGCCAATTTCCTGTTTGGTCGCGTCGGGCAAGACCCGAAAGACAACCTGATTCAGCTTATCGGCCACACGGGTGCTCTTTTCGGAGATCACCGGGGCGAGGATGACTTTGAGCAGACGCTCCTGACTGATCACGCTCATCACACCATCTCCTCAAACTGCTTGACCGCCGCCCTGGTGATCAGCACGTTACCGAATTTGACCAGGCTCCACGGGTCAGCCTGATGCGGCTCGACGACGTAGACGTTGGGCAGGTTGCGTGACGACAGCCACAGGTTGTCGTCCACGCTATCCGCAATAATCATGACCTTGCCGTAGCCCATCGACTTCAGCTTGCCTGCAAGCAGCTTGGTCTTGGGCGACTCGACACCCAGAGACTCCACGACCTTCAGCTTGCCCTCACGCGCCAGCTGCGACAGGATGGTCGCCAGCCCGGCACGATACATCTTGCGGTTGACCTTATGCGTGAAATTCTCGTTCGGCTTGTTCGGGAACGTAACGCCACCTCCGCGCCAGATCGGGCTGGAAGTGCGACCGGAACGCGCACGGCCGGTACCCTTTTGACGCCACGGCTTGTGCGTCGACGCACGCACTTCGGCGCGAGTTTGCTGCGCCCGGTTGCCGCTGCGCGCATTGGCCTGGAACGCAGTCACCACCTGGTGAACCAGCGCTTCGTTGTAGTCGCGACCAAAGGTCTCGTCAGAAGCAGCCACGCTGGCCACCTGCTGACCCTGATCATTGATGACGGTCAAATCCATTAGGCACCCCCTTTCACTGCGGGACGCACCACGACATGGCCGCCCTTGGCACCCGGAACAGCGCCCTTCACCAGCACCAGACCACGCTCCGCATCGACACGCACAACCTCGAGATTCTGCTTGGTGCAAGTCGCCGCGCCCATGTGGCCCGACATGCGCTTGCCCGGGAACACGCGACCCGGATCCTGCGCCATACCGATCGAGCCCGGGACGTTGTGCGAACGCGAGTTGCCGTGAGAAGCGCGCTGCGACTTGAAGTTGTGGCGCTTGATAGTGCCGGCAAAGCCCTTGCCCTGCGTCACGCCCGTGACATCCACTTTCTGTCCGGCCTGGAACAGCTCGACCGATACCGCGCTGCCCGGCTGATACTGCGCAGCCACGTCGGTAGGCACACGGAATTCGCGCAGCAGTTCGCCCGCATCGACGCCCGCCTTGGCGTAATGACCCGCTTCCGACTTATTGACACGGCTATTGCGGCGGGAACCAAAGGTCACCTGCACGGCGGAATAACCGTCGTTTTCTGGCGTGCGCACTTGCGTCACACGATTGTTGGACATTTCCAGCACCGTCACCGGAACGGACGCGCCATTCTCGGTGAAAATGCGGGTCATGCCGACCTTGCGGCCAACGAGCCCGATACTCATCTTTGTATTTCCTATCTCAAGCCGGTGGCGAAAGCCACAGACGAGGGTTGTAGGTGCCGATTACAATTGACCGGCGACTTTTGGTACAGCTGAAGGGGCGGCATTATAACCACGCCGCCCACTTTTTACAACTTGATTTCGACGTCCACGCCGGCCGGCAGATCCAGCTTCATCAGGGCATCCACCGTTTTGTCGGTCGGATCCATGATATCCATCAGGCGGCGGTGGGTGCGGATCTCGAACTGGTCACGCGACGCCTTGTTGACGTGTGGCGAACGCAGCACGTCAAAACGCTCGATCGAAGTCGGCAGGGGCACCGGGCCCTTGACCACAGCACCGGTGCGCTTGGCGGTTTCCACGATTTCGAGCGCCGACTGGTCGATCAGTTTGTAGTCAAACGCCTTGAGGCGGATGCGGATTTTCTGGTTTTGCATGGTTGAGCCTTACTCTTCGATCTTGGCGACGACGCCTGCACCGACGGTGCGGCCGCCCTCGCGGATGGCGAAACGCAGACCTTCGTCCATGGCGATCGGCTGGATCAGCGATACCTTGATGCTGACGTTGTCGCCAGGCATGACCATCTCGGTGCCAGCCGGC
>JANJWF010000110.1 GCA_024709685.1 Thiobacillus sp. | reverse complement strand
GGCGCCCAACTCGCCGACCGTTTCCGTCCAGTCGATGCGACGGATTTCCTCGGTGATGCGCAGTCCGCGGGCCTCGCGCGTGCCGGTGGCAAAGTGCGACAGCACGCGTTGGCGCAGGTTGACGCCCTTGCCGACGTAGAGCAGGGCGTCGTCCTCGCCGTAGAACAGGTACGCCCCGGGCGCTTCCGGCACGTCGTCGAGAAAATCCGGCGGCAGGTGGGGCGGCAGGCTCGGCCGCTTCAGCTGGTGACGGACCGCCTCGTCGATGCACTCGGCGTCCACCTCGCGGCCGATCGTTTGCCAGAACTGCCAGATCAGGTCGGCGTCCGCCAGCGCACGGTGGCGGTCGTTGGCCGCGAGTCCATGGCGCTCGATCAGGCTGTCGAGGTTGTGCCTGTGATGCTCGGGGAAGAGGCGCCGCGACAGGCGCACGGTGCACAGCACGTCGGCCTGGAAGCGCTGGCCGAGGCGCTGGAATGCATGGCGGAGGAAGCCATAGTCGAAGCGCGCGTTGTGGGCGACGAACAGGCGCCCTTGCAGGCGCCGGCTAAGCTCGGCGGCGACCTCGCCGAAGGTCGGGGCGTCCGCCACCATCGCGTTGCTGATGCCGGTCAAGCGCTGGATGAACTCGGGGATGGCGCATCCCGGGTTGACCAGCGTGTTCCAGCGCGAAACCTTGTCGCCGTCGACCTCGACGATGCCGATTTCGGTGATGCGATCGTGCGCAGGGTTGGCGCCGGTGGTTTCGAGGTCGACGAAGGCGATGCGGGCGGGGATCATGGCGCGTACAGGGGGGATGGAGGGGCCTGGGGAAACAGCAGATGGCGCATTATCCCACCTTGAGTCCGCGTCATGCCGAGGGTGGCAGCACGGGTCCGTGGCAGCGGTCCAAAATTGGGTTGTTTGATGCGTGCTGCCGCGAAGGGCGTCGCAGACTGGCGGGCAATCCCGCGAACAGGACACCTGAACCGCGAGATTGGTACAAAGGGAAAGTGGTCGGGGTGAGAGGATTCGAACCTCCGACTCCTGCGTCCCGAACGCAGTACTCTACCAGGCTGAGCTACACCCCGAGGCAGATGGTGGATTCAGTTTTGAGCTGAAACCGGTTTTAAAAACTACCGGGAAATTCGTGTTGTTAAGCGGTCAAAAACTGCGGTCGACCGCGAAAGCCGCTAATTGTAGCAAAGCTGATTTGGAATTTGAATCAGGCAAGCAAGAAATTGCCGCGTTGGCCATCTCGCTTTCGCGCTTGGCGGCTTCGCGAGTGTACTGCAGGGAGCGGGTGTCCTTGATCGCCGCGAGCACGCTCTGGAATTCGGTGAGGCCGCCGTGCTCGATGGCCTGGCGGATGCTGGCGGCCTGTTCTACGGTGCCGTGCTTCATCGCATACAGCAAGGGCAGCGTGGGCTTGCCTTCGGCGAGGTCGTCGCCGATGTTCTTGCCCGTCTTGAGGAAATCGCCAGAGTAGTCCAGCACGTCGTCGATCAGTTGGAACGCGGTGCCGAGGTGCATGCCGTAACGCGCCAAGGCGTCTTTTTCCGCTTCGCTGCCGCCGCCGATGACGGCCCCCAGACGGCTTGCAGCCTCGAACAGCTTGGCGGTCTTGTAGCGGATGACGCGCAGGTAGCTCTCCTCGTCGATGTCGGGGTCGTGGCAGTTGAGAAGCTGCAGCACCTCGCCCTCGGCGATGATGTTGGTGGCGTCGGACAGGATATGCATGACTTCCATGCTGTCGACTGCGACCATCATCTGGAAGGCGCGCGTATACAGGAAGTCGCCGACCAGCACGCTGGCGGCGTTGCCGAACAGGGCGTTGGCGGTCTCGCGGCCCCGGCGCAGCTCGGATTCGTCGACCACGTCGTCATGCAGCAGGGTGGCGGTGTGGATGAATTCGACCACCGCCGCGAGTTCGTGGTGGGCGCGTCCCGAATAGTCGAAGCAGCCGGCGGACAGCAGCACCAGCGCGGGGCGCAGTCGCTTGCCGCCGCTGTTGATGATGTATTCGGAGACCTGGCGGATGAGCACCACGTCGGAGTACAGGCTTTGGCGGATGACATGGTCGACGGCGCGCATGTCGTCGGCCAGAAAGGATTGCAGACTCTGCAGGGACACGGTCAGGGCTTGTTATGGTAAAAACCCGCAATGTTAGCAGTCCGGGCGTGGTTTTTCACCGCTCGCGGGCAGATAATCGCGGGTGGGCTGTGTTAAATCGTTTGACTCGTTGTGTGTTCGCCGCTAGAATCTCGCGCTTTCCTGGGTTCGTATTGGTTGGAGACCCCCATGTACGCAGTCATCAAAACCGGCGGCAAGCAATATCGCGTGAGCGCCGGCGACAAACTTAAAATTGAAAAGCTGGACGCCGAGATCGGCAGCGAGATCACCTTTGACCAGGTGCTGATGGTGGGCGACGGCGCCGACATCAAGATGGGCGCGCCCATGCTGCGCGGCGCTACGGTTACGGCCACGGTGCTGAACCAGGCGCGCGGCGACAAGATCAAGATTTTCAAGATGCGCCGTCGCAAGCACTATCGGAAGAGCCAGGGCCATCGCCAGTACTTCACCGAAGTGCAAATCGGCGGCATCACCGCATAAGGAGCACATGATATGGCACACAAGAAAGCAGGCGGCAGTTCGCGTAACGGTCGCGATTCGGAATCGAAACGCCTGGGCGTGAAGCGCTACGGTGGCGAACTGGTTCTGGCAGGCAACATCATCGTGCGTCAGCGCGGCACCCAGTTCCATCCCGGCGACAACGTCGGCATCGGCAAGGACCACACCCTGTTCGCCAAAGCCGACGGCACAGTCAAGTTCGAGATCAAGGGCGCTGCCCGTCGCAGAACGGTTCGCATCGAGCCGGTTGCGGCCTGATCCGAATTGAACTGAGCCCGGCTCGTTCGCCAAAAAGCCCTGTCCGCCGGATGGGGCTTTTTTGTTGGTGCGGGCCAATCAGGTCTCCCATATGAAATTCATCGACGAAGCGAAAATTCAGGTTCTGGCCGGCAAGGGCGGTGACGGCAGCGCTTCGTTCCGCCGCGAAAAGAATATCCCCAAGGGCGGCCCGGACGGCGGCGATGGTGGGCGCGGCGGCAGCATCTACGCGGTGGCCGACCGCAACATCAATACCCTGGTCGAGTTCCGCTACGCCCGCACCTTCAAGGCGCAGAATGGCGAGAACGGGCGCGGCGCACAGTGCTACGGCAAGGGGGGTGAGGATCTCGTGATCCGCGTGCCGGTCGGAACGGTGTTCACTGACGCCAACACCGGCGCGGTGGTAGCCGACCTGGCGGCGGACGGCCAGACCGTGTGCCTCGCCAAGGGCGGCAAGGGCGGCCTGGGCAACCTGCATTTCAAGTCGAGCACCAACCGCGCGCCGCGCCAGCACACGCTGGGCGAACCGGGCGAGGAGTGGGAACTGGCGCTGGAACTGAAGGTACTGGCCGATATCGGCCTGCTGGGCATGCCCAACGCGGGCAAGTCGACCTTCATCCGCGCGGTGTCGGCGGCGCGCCCCAAGGTGGCCGATTACCCGTTCACCACGCTGGCACCCAACCTGGGTGTGGTACGGGTGGACAGCGAGCGCAGCTTCGTCATCGCCGACATCCCGGGACTGATCGAGGGTGCGGCCGAAGGCGCGGGGCTGGGCCACCAGTTCCTGCGGCATCTGCAGCGCACCCGCCTGCTGCTGCATCTGGTCGACATTTCGCCGCGCTGGGAGGCGGGCGATCCGGTGCACGAGGCGCGCGCCATCGTCGAGGAACTGCGCAAGTACGACGAGCAGTTGTACGAGAAACCGCGCTGGCTGGTGCTGAACAAGCTCGACATGGTGGATGAGGCCGAGCGCGAGGCGGTGGTGGCGAAATTCGTGGCGGATTACGGCTGGGAAGGGCCGGTGTTCGCGATTTCGGCGCTGGACGGCACTGGTTGCAACGCATTGACCTACGCGGTCATGGATTATCTCGACACGCAGGCCAGGCCCGTCGAGGAAACGCCTGCTGGGCGTGTGCCTGCTACAGATTCGCCAGCCGCGGATCCACCCGCAGGAGGCTAGTTATCCGGCGTGTCGTCGCCGACACGTTTCCAGTCGTTTTCCAGCAGCACCACCTGGTGTTTGGCCCAGCGCGCGAATTCGGCCGGGCTGCAGTAGCCCTTCTTGCGGCGACAGGTGCCGGCGATGCCCTTGTAGTGATAAATCATCTCGCCGGTCTTGGCGTCGGCCGCGATTTCCGCGAGCTGGCGCACACCCCAGGTGCGCCCGTAGGCGCCGTTGCTGTAGAAAAATCCCACTTCCAGTTCGTCGAGACTCATGTCGTGATCCGTCGGTAGATGTCGGTGACTTTCACCGGCAATTGTCGCACGTCATCCAGAATGATGTAACGCGCTGAGCCGTACATGTGCGGCAGGTAGTCGCGCGCGTCGCGGTCGAGGGTGATGCAGAACGGGTGGATGCCGGTGCGCGCCGCCTCAAGCAGCGCCATGCGCGTGTCCTCGATGCCGTACTGGCCGCGGTAGACGTCGAAGTAGTCGTCCGGGCGGCCGTCCGACAGCGTGACCAGCACGCGGGTCCTGGCCTCGACCTGGTTCAATAGCTTGGTCATGTGTCGCAACGCGAAGCCCATGCGGGTGTATTCCTGCGGACGGATGCCCGAGATGCGTGCCTTCACCTCGTCGCTGTAGGCCTCGTCGAAGGTCTTGATGCGGAAGAGTTCGCAGCGTTTGCGGGTGGTACCGGAAAAGCCGTAGATCGCATAGCGGTCACCCAGAAGTTCCAGCGCCTCGCACAGGAGGATCAACGCCTCGCGCTCGGCCTCGTTGATCCAGCCCTTGGTCGAGCCGCTCATGTCGACCAGGAATGCCACCGCGATGTTGCGCTCGGCACGGTGCAGGCGCACGAACAGGCGGTCGCTCATCTCGCGGCCGTCCTTCGCTTCGGCCAGCGCCTCGACCAGCGCATCGAGATCGATCTCGTCACCCTGGATCTGGCGCTTCTCGAGGCGGTTCTCGTCGCGCAGCGCCTCGAACTTCCTGCGCAACTGCTTGACCAGGCCGGCGTGTCGCGCCAGCGTGTCATGGTAGAAGCTGTCATGGGCCGGGGTGACGGCCTTTTCCCGCATCACGCACCAGTTCTTGCGGTAATGCTGGCGGCCGTAATCCCATTCGGGATATAGCTCGGCGCCCTTTTCGTGGTATGTGCCGAGCCACACGGCGTCGGGGTCCTCGGGCTGGTCGAAGACGAGGTTTGGGTCGTATTCGCCGTCACCCGCCGGGGTCAGGTATTCCGGGGGAATGTCGCCGAAGTCGAGCCAGACCGAGGTGAGCAGTTGCCTGACGTCGTCGGGCGGCACGAGCGGGACGCCATCGAGGGTGATCTCGAAGTCGAGCCGACCGTTCTCCTCACGTGGCGCCACGTCCAACTCGGGAGGCGTTTGGGGCGCTGCCTGCGGGGCGGCCTGCGCGACCCGATGGTCTGCCAGCAGCTCGGCGAGCTTGATGCGCAGCCGCGCCTTTTCCTTGTCTAGCCGGGCGGCACGGGCGGCGGCGACCGCGTCCGGGCGCAGGTTGCCCTGGTCGCTCCATACGGGAGAATCAGCCTCCTCGTAGGCCGCGTCGAGCATGGCCACGCTGTCGTCCGGCGTGGCCTCCTTGATGGCGAGCGCCGTCTCGAAGCGCTGCCAGCCTGGCGGCAGCTCAGGATCGAGCAGCGCACGCAGGCGTTGCATCTCGCGGTACAAGCCCGGCAACTCGCGCGCGATGCACGCGGAAAGCCGCAGTGTTTCCAGTGCGTGGAGGCGGGCCAACGCGCGCTCGGGATCGGCGTAGCGCACGCTGATTTGGTCGAAGTCAATGCGCAGGGTGCCGAAGCGGGTCTGCGCCCATAGCAGCGCGACCGTGGCCTTGGCGAGCTGGAAATTGTCGGTTTCGTCGGGCACGGCGGCGAAGAGCGGCGGCAGCACGATGCGTTCGCCGTCGGTCCAGGCGGCGTCGCCTTCCTCAATGCGCAGCCGCCGCCCGGAGAGGCCACAGACGAAATTCCCGAGTACCGGCGCGATCTCCTCGAACAGCGCGCCGGCCGCATCGTTGCGGTGCTGTGCGGCGTCGAAGCTGTCGACCTGCTCCATCACCCTGAGCGCCGACTGCAGGCCGACGCGGTCGTACACGTCGCAGGCATGCACCGCCCAGGCCTCGAGCAGGCGCCGCTCCATGCGCGGCAGCAGCGCCGGTGCGCGGCGGCCGAACTGCCAGGCGAGCGTGATGTGGGTCGAGGCGATGCGGCGGATCCAGCCGAGGATGAAGTCCTGCTCGTCGCGTGCGAGCGGCGCCAGTTCGGCGGCGAGCTGCTCGACCTTGAAATAGGTGAATTCGGTTTCCAGCCAGGTGTGCAGGCTGGCTTCCATCTCGACGGCTGTCAGCGGCGTTTGCGCCATCAGAAGATCGAGGAGGACAGCTCCTGGATGGCTTTCAGCATGTCGGCGTCGTCAGTGACGGCCTGCGCGACAGCCGACTTGCAAGCGGAAACGGGGCTGATGCCGTCGGCGATGAGCTTGCCGGCGTGCACCAGCAGGCGCGTGGACGCCCCTTCGTCGAGCCCGCTTCCCTTGAGGTTGCGCGTCATCTGCGCGAAGCGCACGAGGCTGTCGGCGACGGATTCGCTGACCCCCGACTCGGTGGCGACGATGCGGCGTTCGAGCGCAGCGGAGGGATAGTCGAATTCGAGCGCGACGAAGCGCTGGCGGGTCGACTGCTTCAGGTCCTTCAGCACGCTCTGGTAGCCGGGGTTGTAGGAAATCGCCAGGCAGAATTCGGGTGGCGCCTCGATGACCTGGCCGAGCTTTTCCATCGGCAGGGTGCGGCGGTCGTCGGCGAGCGGATGGATCACCACCATGGTGTCCTTGCGCGCCTCGACGATTTCATCCAGATAGCAGATGCCGCCGGCGCGCACGGCCCGCGTGAGCGGGCCATCGACCCACACGGTTTCGCCGCCCTTGACCAGGTAGCGGCCGACCAGGTCGGAGGCAGTAAGGTCGTCGTGGCATGACACCGTGATCAGCGGGCGCTCCAATCGCCATGCCATGTGTTCCATGAAACGCGTCTTGCCGCAGCCGGTGGGGCCTTTCAGCAGCACCGGAATCTGCTGCCGATACGCCGCCTCGAACAGCTGGATTTCGTCGCCGACGGCCTCGTAATACGGTTCCTTCTCGATCAGGCGATGCGCAGGGTCGTAGACCGCCCCCTCTCTCGCAAGCGCGAGATAACCAGCGATTTGTCCGCTTGTGGGCTTGGTCGAATGGCTAGTGGCTTCACCAGGGTGGGGGAGCGGGGCGGGCGTCGTCATATCAGGCGGGTTTCTAGAAGCAGCCGGACTGCTGTTTCTTGCGTTCGAGGTCTTTGACTTCCTGGTTCCACCCATCCATCTGCTTCTGGGTGTAGCCCTTGCGGCGTGCCTGGTCCATCTCGTCGAACACGCGCCCCAGTTTGTCGCTCAACGCATCACACTGGCGCGTCGAGCCGCGGGTCGCCGATTTGCCGGAGGTCTGCCGGGTTTCGAGGCGAATGGCCGCCGGCTTGGGGGCGGAAGTTGGCTTGGGTACGGGCGAAGGGGTTTCCCCCATGGGCGGCTGCGGATGGGTTGGATCGGTCAGCGGTGGCGGGTCGATCGTAAGTTCGCGGGCGACGCGCGCATTGTGGCAGGGCAGGTTGGAGTAGGTGACCTTGCCCTTGGCGTCGGTGCACTTGTTGAGAGTGGCGGCGTTCACGCTTGCCACCAGCGCCAGCGTCGCCATGCTCGCCAATGCGATCAAGTGCCCCATCGGGTCAGAGGTTTCCCGAATATTTCTCGTCCTCCAGCGCCATCTTCTGCTGGAATTCGGCTTCTTTCTGTTGTTCCGCCATGGCGCGGCGGCGTGCCAGGCGCTTTTCGTAGGCGTCGGGTCGCTCCTCGACGAACTTCTCGCCGAACAGCGTGTGGCGCAGGAAGTTCAGACCGAAGTCGAGCAGCACCTCGTCGTCGGCGATCAGCGTCGCCATGATCTCGACCGGAATGTCGTAGGTGTCGTTGAAGCTCGGGCTCATGACGAAAGCGCGGAAACGATCGACGTCGTAGCTTGCCATGAAGAACAACTGGTTGGAAACCGGCGTGGGCTTGCCGATGGCCGGGCCTGCCGACTTGCGCTTGACCACCAGTTGTCGCCACGAGTGCGCCTTCTGGTCGTATTCCTCGACGCCCTGTTCACCGCGGTATTCCTCGATCGTCTGCGTCTTGTCCTCGAAGTGGCCGAGGCAGTGCGGTTCCTTCACCAATGCATACGCACTGCGGTCGACGTATTCGTCCGATCGGCGCATGGTCAGCAGGGCGACGGGATAGTAGCGGCAGGCGGTGGGGCGGTCCTCGTAGACGCCGCAACCTTCGGGGGTCATGAACTGGCATGCGGTGCCACCTTCGACCGGCTTCAGCTTGATGCCGGGCATGCCATCCTTGTCCATCTCGAACGGCACTGAATACTGGTTGAGGAATTCGCCGGACGACATGTCCAGGCGTTTCTTCAGGCGCAGGACGTCGTAGGGCGTCAGCGGGATGTCGATGTTGCTGCAGCAGGCGTTCCAGCACTTGACGTTGCGATGGCAACGAAACTGCAGCGTCGCGTTTTCCTTCAGCATGATGGGTTTGACCGGGCTGCCAGCAAACGGCGAGTCTTCGATCATGTCTTTGAATTCGGCTTCGTTCATTTCACACTACCTTCCGGGGACGAACCCCACTTTTGCAACACACATACGAAAGCACAAGGTTACGCGCTTTCGGCTGGATGCTGAACAAGCTTTTGGCACCTTGCCCTGGGCCGGAAAAAAACCGGGCGCCAGAAGGCGCCCGGAGTTTACTGCTGCACCAAAGGATTAGTGAGCAGCGGGCTTGAACAGCTTGGACTTGTCGACCAGATCCACGTGGGCGCGCTTGAAGCAGTTCCACTGTTTGGAGTTCTTGTCGTAGACCGAGTTCACGAAGCAATGCCAGTTTTCCTCATCGACAAAGTTCTTGTCCATGCGGTAGTAGAAGCCGGGGTAACGGCTTTCTTCACGGAACTGGATGTGCTTCATGTGGGCTTCGGCCGTCAGGATGCGGTGGTAGTTTTCCCACGCGCGCAGCAGC
>JANJWF010000093.1 GCA_024709685.1 Thiobacillus sp. | reverse complement strand
ATGGTGGGCGTGGCCAACGCGCTCAACATGGCCGACGGCATGGACGGCCTGGCGGGCGGGCTGGCGCTCATCTCGGCGGCGTTCGTCGCGGTGGCGGCCTACGCCTCGGCGCGCGAGAACACGCTGATTACGCTGCTGATCCTGGGCGGCGCGCTGATCGGCTTCCTGTTCTTCAACATGCGTTTTCCCTGGCAGCGCCGCGCACGGATTTTCATGGGCGACTCGGGCAGCCTGATGCTGGGCTTTCTGCTGGCGTGGGCGGTGATCCGGGTGTCGCATGCCGAGAAAAACCCGCTGCCGCCCGCCGCCGCGCTGTGGTTCTTCGCGATTCCGCTGTGGGACACCGTGAGCCTGATGCTGCGCCGGGTGCTCAAGGGCCAGAGCCCGTTCCACCCGGGGCGCGATCATCTTCACCACATTCTCTTGCGCGTGGGCTACAAGGACGAGCAGGTGGTGCGGTTCATCCATCTGGTCGCGCTGGTGTGCGGGCTCGTCGGGCTGGCCGGCTGGCGGCTGGGCGTGCCCGATGCGGCGATGTTCTATGCGTTCATGGCGGTGTTTGCGGTGTATTGCTACGGCGTTCAGCATGCGTGGAAGCTGATGCGGCTGGTGTTCAGATTGAAGCAGCCGCAAGGGTGAACGGAGAGAGAAACGTCGCAGGAGCGGCTGCGTTGATGTCTTGTGGGTGATAGATCGGGGTGTTTGAGTCGCAATCGCGGCGGGGCGCCGCTCCTACAGATAAGACCGCGCCTACAAGGTTGTAGCCATGGTTGCAGAAGCGCCGGTTCGGCCCAATCGGCCGCGCCCGCCCTGTAGGAGCGGCGCCTCTCCGCGATTGTCGGACGTATGGAAGCTGATGCGGCTGATATTCAGATTGAAGCAGCCGCAAGGGTGAGAGAGAGAACGTCGCAGGAGCGTCGCGTTGATGTCCTGTGGGTGCTGGATCGGGTGTTAGAGCCGCAATCGCGGCGAGGGCGCCGCTCCTACAGATAAGACCGTGCCTATAAGGTTGTAGCCGTGGTAGCAGGAGCGTCGGCCCAATCGGCCGCGCCCGTCCCGTAAGAGCGGCGCTCTCGCCGCGATTGTCGAACTTATAGCCACAGCCCGACTTTCGCGGTTGCTCCACAGCATCACCACCCACTCTGCCATGCCAGCGCCAGTCTGGGGTCGGTGTCGCTCGTGCCCTCAGCCACCAGCCGGGTGTGGTGCACCCCGACGTCCGCAGTGATCTGGCCGCTGTAGAAAGGCCTTTGATGGCGCAGCTCCAGCGAGCGGTATTTCTGATGGCGTGGGGAAAAGGGGTTGAGGCCGCCGTCATCGCGGTTGAACTCGGCGCTGCGCCCCGTCAGCTGCCATCCGTGCTCACGCCGGTCGCTCAGCAGCAAGCCGAGGGTCAGGATCGTGCTGTCGTTGTCCGCGCCATGGCCGAGGCTTTTGCCCCGGTAGCGATAGCCGCTTCGGTAGATGTGATGGTCGTATGTGGTGTTGTAGGTGTGATCGCTCAGCAGTCCTGTTCTCGTGTCGGCGACCTCGAGAAACGTGCGCCAGGATGCGCCGGCGTTCTGCCACGCGCCCCAGGTCTCGATTCCCGCTAGCCCGAAAGGCTTGCTCGGCAGTCCGCCTGCTTCATCCTCGCCGATCACCTGGGCGTAGACGGCGCCCAGCTGTTTGATCGCCCAGCGGAAATCGAGCTCGCCCAGCTGGTTGCCGGGTTCTTCGTTGTGGGTGAGCTGCGCGTCGACGTTGTCATTGCCGATCAGCAGGTCGCCGAGGGTGCCGAGGTCGCACGGCCGCCCGTCGCCGCACCATTGCGCGGTGCGCGAGATGCCGATTTCCAGCCCTTCGGCAGGGCGGAAATTGAAGCGCACGCCGAACAGCAGGGCGTCGGGAACAGCGCGGCCGCTCTCGAGCTGGCCCATGAAGGTGGTGAACTGCCAGGGCCCCAGCCATTTGAGCAGCGGGGTCCCGAACGGAGTGGAGCGGTTGCGCTGCAGCACCAGCGAAGGCACCGGGCGGGCGTTGTTCGACAGGATCAGACTGCCGTCCCAGCTGGGGCCCCACCAGCGATCGACCATGGCGGCGGACACCGTCCAGCCGCCCAGCAGCAGGCTGGCATAGCTGCCGTCGAGCCGGGCATCGCGACCGTCCTCGGATTCGACCGCCGCGGTCGCCTTCAGTTGATACGCCAGCCGGTCGTTGCTGCCGCGGCCGCTGACGCTGATTTCCCCCTTGCTGCGCGGGGTGTCGGCGAAACTGCGCAGCAGTTCGGGATCGCTGTTGCCGCTGACCTCGACGCGGGTCTGCAGGCCGCCGTCCAAGGCCTTCTCCAGGCGGGTCTCGACGCGCTGCAGGGCGCTGCGGAGGTGCGGAAGAAGGCGTTCCTCGTCATCGGTCTTGAGGCTTGCCGAGATGTCGGACCACGACAACGGCCAGGTGGTCAGCGGCGCACTGAGCAGGCCGTGGTCGCTGAGCAGTTGCAGGTCGTGGCGCAGCCGGGTGTCGCCGGGGGCGGCGAGAGGGCCTGCGATGGCTGGCATGACGTGGCTCGCCAGCAGGATGGCGGCGGCAAGCAGACGCATCGCTCGCTGGGTGTGGAGAGTATCCCTCGCGGCCATTTTCTGCGTTTTTCCTTGTCTTTGATTGGACACTCTATGAATCGGGTCGAGTGTATCGCAAAGCGGACCCACGGCCTTCTTGTGCGGATATTCGCATCGGCACGAAAATCGCGGCAGCACTATGGCTGTAGGAGCCCCGCCCTCGGGGCGATGCGTTTAGCTGAACAGGTGTGCCAGCCTGGGAAGGCACGAAAATCGTGGCAGTACTGTGGCGTGTAGGAGCCCCGCCCTCGGGGCGATAGGCTTGGCTGAACAGGTGTGCCAGCTTGGGAAGGGCGATGTCCTGGTATTCGCATCGGCACGAAAATCGCGGCGTGGCGCCGCTCCTACGAGCGGTAGTACTGTGGCGTGTAGGAGCCCCGCCCTCGGGGCGATGGGGCTTAGCTGAACAGCTGTGCCAGCCTGGGAAGAAAGATGACCGCGCCGATGACTGCTGCCAGGCACGCCGCCAGCAAAACCGCGCCAGCGGCGGCGTCCTTGGCTTTTCCGGCGATCGGGTGATGCTCGGGCGAGGCAAGATCGACGGCGAACTCGAGTGCGGTGTTGATCGCTTCGCTGACCCAGACCAGGGCGATGGCGAGCAGCAGGACACACCATTCCAGGGCCGACACTTCCAGCAGCCAGGCCGCGAGCGCGACGCCGGCCGCGGCGACGAGATGGATGCGGGCATGCGGCTGGGTCGCGACGATGATGCGGACGCCGTGGGCGGCATGACGAAAGCTGTCGCGTCGACGCTGAAAATAGGATTTCTGCGACATGGGCTCTTCAGCGATGCGGGGCTTCACGCGTGTCGCCGGTCACCATGTCGCGGAGACACCGGCGTAGACCGCATTGGGGGTGGCGAGGACATTGAATTGGGTCCACTTCCCGGAATCGGTGAAATAGTAGCTGGAGGCGATGCCGAGCACGGCGCCGGCCGCCACATCCTTCCAGTAATGCTCGTCGGCGCGCACACGGCTGTAGCCCGTCAGGGCGGCGGCAAGGTAGGCAGGCACGCCGTATTCCCAGCCACCCCGCATCTGCATGTACTGGGCAGCAGCGAAGGAAACCGCAGTGTGGCCCGACGGAAAGCTCTTGTCGTCGCGGCCGTTGGGGCGGGTCTCGTGAATGGTGAGCTTGAGCACTTCGGTGGCGGCGAGGGTGAATGCTTCCGACTTCGCGAACTGGACGAGACCGGGCGTGTCGTCGTGCGCCACGGAAATGCCAGCCGCGGCGGCGGGCAGACCGATCGCCAGGACATGGCTGAGCGTCTTGTAGTTATCCTCGTCCAAGGCCAGCGCGGGCGCCGGGGCGAACAACGAAGCCAGGACGAGCAGTCGGACAACGCGGAAATTCGGACGGCTCGGCATGGTGGCGCTTTGTCTTTTTTTGGTGGCGGAAGCGCGAATGATACCGGAGCATGCGGGGGAGGGCGGTGTAGGAACCCAACCTTACCTTGTGCCCTTCGGGTGCTCGGCGCGATATGTAGGAGCCCCGCCTTTATGCCCTCCGGGTACCCGGGGCGATGCCGTGATGTTCGCATCGGCACGAAAATCGCGGCGAGCACCCAGAGGGCATAAAGCGCCGCTCCTACAGGGTGGGTTGCGTGCGGTGCTCGATGTCTTCTCCGGCCGAAAGTCGTAGGAGTCCCGCCTTTATGCCCTCCGGGTACCCGGGGCGATGCCGTGGTGTTCGCATCGGCGCGAAAATCGCGGCGAGCACCCAGAGGGCATAAAGCGCCGCTCCTACAGGGTGGGTTGCGTGCGGTGCTCGCCGAAACTCGTAGGAGCCCCGCCTTTATGCCCTCCGGGTACCCGGGGCGATGCCGTGGTGCTCGCATCGGCACGAAAATCGCGGCGGGGGCGCCGCTCCTACAAGGAGGGCCTCGGCCCGATGGATACCCGTCCGATGGGTGCAGCCCGCTGCGGGTATCATTCCCTCCCCGTTTCTTGTTCACGAAACCATGCCCACAGTCGCAGTAATCGGTGGCGGTCCGGCCGGCCTGATGGCGGCGGAGATGCTGATGCAGGGCGGCGTGCCGGTCGATCTCTACGACGCCATGCCTTCGATCGGTCGCAAGTTCCTGCTGGCCGGCGTCGGTGGCATGAACATCACCCATTCCGAACCGTTCGAATCCTTCGTGTCGCGCTACGGTGCACGCGCAAGCGAGATCCGCCCGCTGCTGGCAGCCTTCCCACCCGCCGCATTGCGCGAGTGGATACACGGACTCGGGGTCGAGACTTTCGTCGGCTCGTCGGGGCGCGTGTTTCCCACGGAGATGAAGGCCGCACCGCTGCTGCGCGCGTGGCTGCACCGGCTGCGCAAGGCCGGCGTGCGCTTTCACGTGCGGCATCGCTGGCTGGGATGGAATGACGCGGGTGCGCTGCGCTTCGCGACGCCGCAGGGCGAAGCGGAAGTTCGCTCCGACGCAGTGGTGCTGGCGCTGGGTGGCGCGAGCTGGCCGAAGCTGGGCTCGGACGGTGCGTGGGTGCCGCTCCTTGCACAGCGTGGCATCGATGTCGCATCACTCGCGCCGTCGAACTGCGGCTTCGACGTGGCGGGCGGCTGGAGCGAGCATCTGCGCAGCCGTTTTGCCGGGCAGCCGCTGAAGACCGTTGCGCTGCGCTTCACCGACGTCGCGGGGCGGGTCCATGAACGCCGGGGCGAGGTGATGCTATCGGATACGGGAATCGAGGGCAGCCTGGTCTATGCACTGTCGGCGCCGCTGCGCGACACGATCGCGGCGCAGGGATCGGTGACGGTCCAACTCGATCTGGCGCCCGACAAATCCGTGGAACGGGTCGTCGCCGAAGTCGCCCATCCGCGTGGCGCACGTTCGCTTTCCAGCCATTTGCAAAGCCGTGCGGGGATCAAGGGCGCGAAAATGGCGCTGCTGCGCGAGATCCTGCCGGCCGATCGATTGAACGACGCAGTCAAGCTCGCGCACGCAATAAAATCGCTGCCGATTACCCTGGCGGGGGGGCGGCCGCCCGCCCCGGCGGGCAGACGCGCCCG
>JANJWF010000187.1 GCA_024709685.1 Thiobacillus sp. | reverse complement strand
CTGGCAGCGACAAGCACGGTGCAGATGCTGCACGACGTCGAAGCGTCGGAAGAGAGCCGCATCGCGACCGACATCAGCGAGCTCGACCGTGTGCTTGGCGGCGGCCTGGTGCCCGGCGGGGTGACGCTGATCGGCGGCGATCCGGGTATCGGCAAGTCGACGCTGTTGCTGCAGGCGCTGGCGGGCCTGTCTGGCCGGATGAAAACGCTTTACGTCAGCGGCGAGGAATCGGCGCGCCAGGTAGCGTTGCGCGCGCGGCGCCTGAGTCTGCCCGAAACCCACCTGCCGGTGTTGCCGGAGATCCGGCTCGAAGCGGTTCTGGGTCAGCTTGCCGAGCACAGGCCCGAGGTCGCGGTGATCGACTCGATCCAGACCGTGTATTCCGAAGCGCTGACGTCCGCCCCCGGCTCCGTGGCGCAGGTGCGTGAATGCGCAGCGCAGCTTACCCGCCACGCCAAGCAGACCGGCTGCGCGATCATCCTTGTTGGCCACGTCACCAAGGAAGGCGCCATCGCCGGCCCGCGCGTGCTCGAGCATATTGTCGACACCGTGCTGTATTTCGAGGGCGACACCGGCTCGTCGTTCAGGCTCGTCCGCGCGTTCAAGAACCGCTTCGGTGCGGTCAATGAAATCGGCGTGTTTGCGATGACCGAGAAAGGGCTGAAGGGCGTCACCAACCCCTCCGCGATCTTCCTGTCGCGCCACGGCGAGCCGGTGCCTGGTTCCTGCGTGCTGGTGACGCAGGAAGGCACGCGGCCGCTGCTGGTGGAAATCCAGGCGCTGGTCGACACCAGCCACGCGCCGAGCCCGCGCCGCCTCTCCGTCGGCCTGGAGCAGAACCGCCTGGCCATGCTGCTGGCCGTGCTGCACCGCCACGCCGGCATCGCGTGCTTCGACCAGGACGTGTTCGTCAACGCGGTGGGCGGGGTGAAGATCAGCGAGCCCGCAGCCGACCTCGCGGTGCTTGCCGCGATCGTGTCCTCTTTGCGCAGCCAGCCGCTGCCCGACAAACTGGTGATGTTCGGCGAAGTCGGGCTCGCCGGCGAGATCCGTCCCGTGCAGCGCGGCCAGGAACGCCTCAAGGAAGCCGCCAAGCTCGGCTTCACCCAGGCCATCGTCCCCGCTGCCAACCTGCCCAAGCAGAAAATGGCCGGTATGGAGATTCATGCCGTGCACCGTCTCAACGAAGCGATCGGGTTCTTCAGAGCCTAGTTCTCGCTTGGCAACTCCCCGGCCCCAAAAGCCGATTCAAGCTTCATTGGTGGCCAGCGTGAGCCGCAGCGCGGCGTGATGCGCTGTCATCCAATGGGTTGACACCAGCCAAAGCGGAAGCGGGCGCATCCACCTCGACCCAAACGGAAAGCAGGCGCGGCGTCTATGCCCTAAAAGATATATTGCAGATACTGCAATTAGAAGATATATTTCACATGCACCTTCAAGAGGTGCAGTCCGGTGCTACCAGCCAGCCACTAGACGGGTGAGCATCCGGGCCAAGGAGAAGCGGGCCCCGGCCCAACGATACAGCTAACTTAACGAGGATATTTACATGAAGAATGCATTGAAAACACTGACGGGCGCATTGGGCGTCTCTGCCTTTCTTGTCGCGCTTCCGGCGTTTGCGGATCAACCCGGCAAAGGGTGGGACACCTTCAACACCGGCGCAGGTGAAGCCATTGCCGTACATCAGTCCGCTCAGAAGAGCGGCGGCAGCCCCGGCAAAGGGTGGGACACCTTCCAAACCGGCGCAGGCGAACCTGTTGCGGTTCATCAGGCGAACGGTGCCAAGGTGAGCATGGCTGCCGGCAAGGGCTGGGACACCTTCCGCACCGGCGCGGGTCAACCCCTGCCGCAGTAATACCTCGTTCCCCCGGTTCAGTCTTTTGAACCGTGCGATCCCGGCCTAGGCTCGCCGAGGCTGGATCGCAATCAACGTCTCGCGACGTCCGTTATCACATCTCAGGAGTCGATCATGAAAACCTTCAAAACCGTTTCCCTCATCTCCGGTCTCATCGGCGTCGCTGGCGTATTGCTTGCGCCTGCCGCAATGTCCGCACCCGGCAAAGGCTGGGATACGTTCAACATGGGACAGGGTGACCCGATTCCTGTCTCCGGCAAGCCCTACTCAGGCACTTCGTCGGCTGCCGCCGCCGCAGGCAAAGGTTGGGATACGTTCAATATGAGGCAGGGCGCCCCGATTCCTCCAGCGAGCAAGGATTTCAAGGGGGCTTCGGGTGCCGCCAGCGCCAGTGAGGGATGGGCGGTGTTCTACACGGGAGAGCGCAACACGTTCTGATTCCAGTCAGCCCGCCATCGCCGGTGCGATCCATCGGCGTTCGGCCGTGGCGGCATTCCTCCGCGCCGAGACTTCCGGCACCTAGCGCTTTACGCACATCGTCGCTTCCCGGCGGTGTCATCAGACCGTCGCCAGCGCTCCGGCCTAACTCAGTAGCTGTCCGTGCTCGCGGGTGTCGTGGAATGCGACCTTCGGCCAGCGCTCCTGCGCCAGCGACAGGTTCACGCGCGTGTCGGCCAGATACACCAGGTTGCCGTCGACGTCCTTCGCCAGTTTGAGCGAATTGGCCCGGGCGAATTCGGCGAGGTGCAGGGCATCCGGACAGGTCACCCAGCGCGCGGTGTGGATGCCTGCGTTCTCGAACGTCGCATCGACGCCGTACTCGGTTTTCAGACGGTGCGCGACGACCTCGAACTGCAACTGTCCGACCGCACCGATCAGGAGCGTGTTGTCGGCGAACGGCTCGAATACCTGCACCGCGCCTTCCTCGCCGAGCTCCAACAGGCCCTTGTTCAGTTGCTTGGCGCGCAGCGGGTCGCGCAGGCGCGGGCGGCTGAACAGTTCGGGAGCGAAGTACGGGATGCCCTTGAATTGCAGGGCTTCGCCCTCGGTCAGGGTGTCGCCGATATGCAACTGGCCGTGGTTGTGGATGCCGATGATGTCACCCGCCACTGCATCGTCCATGCGGGTGCGCTCGTTGGCCATGAAGACCACGGCATTGGCGATCTTCATCTCCTTGCCGGTGCGGCGGTGGCGCACTTTCATGTTGGGGCTGTAGCGGCCGGAGCAGACGCGGAAGAAGGCGATGCGGTCGCGGTGCTGCGGGTCCATGTTGGCCTGGATCTTGAACACGAAGCCGGTGAACTTCGGCTCGATCGGATCGACCGTGCGCTCGACCGCCTCGCGCGGCTGCGGCGGTGGTGCCCAGTCGGCCAGCGCGCGCAGCACTTCGCGCACGCCGAAGTTGTTGATGCCCGAGCCGAAGAACACCGGCGTCTGCCTGCCTTGCAGAAACGCATCGAGATCGAAACTGGCGCCGGCACCCCGTACCAGTTCGATTTCGGACTGCAGGGCATCGGCTTCCAGCGGGAAGCGTTCCTTCAATGCCGCCTCACCCAGGCCCTGCAGCGACTCGAACTGCTGGTCGGCGTTTTCCTCTCCCGCCTTGAAGCGCAGGATCTCGTCATTGATCAGGTGGTACACGCCCTGGAAGCGCTTGCCCATGCCGATCGGCCAGGTCACCGGCGCGCAGTGGATTTTCAGGATCGATTCGATCTCGTCGAGCAGTTCAAGCGGCTCGCGCACTTCACGGTCCATCTTGTTGATGAACGTGATGATGGGCGTGTCGCGCAGGCGGCACACTTCCAGCAGCTTGATCGTCTGCGCTTCCACGCCCTTGGCGGCGTCGACCACCATGATGGCGGCATCCACCGCGGTCAGCACACGGTAGGTGTCCTCGGAAAAATCCTTGTGACCCGGGGTATCGAGCAGGTTGAACACGCAGTCGCCGTGGGAGAACTGCATCACCGAACTCGCCACGGAAATGCCGCGCTCACGCTCGACCTCCATCCAGTCGGACGTGGCATATCTTCCGCTTTTACGCGCCTTCACCGTGCCGGCCATCTGGATCGCGCCGCCGAACAACAGCAGCTTTTCGGTCAGCGTGGTCTTGCCGGCGTCGGGGTGGGAAATGATGGCGAACGTGCGGCGCTTCCTGACGTCGCGCGCCAGGGCGGGGTCGCCGGTCTGCGCCGGCGCGGTTTGGGTGGCTTCCATGGGGGAGGGCAAGGCGGTAAACAGCAATGTGGCATTTTACCGGAGTCCGGCATCACTTTACGGGGTAAACAAGGCCGGTCGAGCGTGCGGGCGCCCGGGATCGAAAAGAAAAAAGCCCGGTCGGCTGACCGGGCTTTCAATGTTTGGTGCGCCCGAAGAGATTCGAACTCCTGACCCCTTGGTTCGTAGCCAAGTACTCTATCCAGCTGAGCTACGGGCGCTTTGAAGGTTGCGCATTATACGCGGTTTTTGCGTCGATGGCAGATGCAACGGCTCATAATTTGGCGGAGACGGAGGGATTCGAACCCTCGATGCAGGTTTAAGCCCGCATGCTCCCTTAGCAGGGGAGTACCTTCAACCTCTCGGCCACGTCTCCGAACCGCCGCGCATTGTATCGGAATGCGCGGCGGAAAGCCACCTTACGCCGTGGCCTTGTCGAGCTCGAAGGCCTGGTGCAGTGCGCGTACCGCGAGCTCCATGTACTTGTCCTCGACCACCACCGAGATCTTGATTTCCGAAGTGGAGATCATCTGCAGGTTGATGTTCTCTTTCGACAGGGTCTCGAACATCTTGCGCGCCACGCCGACGTGCGAGCGCATGCCGACGCCGACGATGGAGACCTTGGCGATCTTGTCGTCGCCAGTGACTTCCTGCGCACCAATGTCCGCTGCCGTCGCCCTGACGATGTCCAGCGCCTTGTTGAAATCGTTGCGGTGGACTGTGAAGGTGAAGTCGGTCGTGTTCGTGTGGCCGACGTTCTGCACGATCATGTCGACGTCGATCTTGGCGTCGGCGACCGGGCCGAGAATCCGGTAGGCGACACCGGGCTGGTCCGGCACCCCGACCACGGTGATTTTGGCTTCGTCACGGTTGAACGCGATACCGGAGATGACAGGCTGTTCCATGTTGTCCTTTTCCTCGAATGTGATGAGCGTGCCGTCGCCTTCGTCCTGAAAGCTGGACAGCACCCGCAATTTGACCTTGTATTTGCCGGCGAACTCGACCGAGCGGATCTGCAGCACCTTGGAGCCGAGGCTCGCCATTTCCAGCATTTCTTCGAACGTGACGGTCTTCAACCGGCGCGCCTCGGGCACGATGCGCGGATCGGTGGTATAGACGCCGTCGACGTCAGTGTAGATCTGGCATTCATCGGCTTTGAGTGCCGCAGCGAGCGCCACACCCGTGGTATCGGAACCGCCGCGGCCCAGCGTGGTGATGTTGCCTGCCTCGTCGACACCCTGGAAGCCGGCGACCACGATCACATGGCCCGAATCGAGGTCGCGCCGCATGTTGGCTTCGTCGATCGAGAGGATGCGCGCTTTGGTGAAGGCGTCGTCGGTGAGGATGCGCACCTGGGCGCCGGTGTAGCTCTTGGCCTTGAGGCCGAGGTCTTTCAGCGCCATCGCCAGCAGAGCGATGGTGACCTGCTCGCCGGTCGAAACCAGCATGTCGAGTTCGCGCGGATCGGGCGTGGCCTGGATGTTCTTCGCCAGTGCGATCAGACGGTTGGTTTCGCCCGACATGGCGGAAAGCACGACCACCACCTGATGCCCGAGCATCTTGAATTTGGCGACGCGCTCCGCCACTGCGCGGATGCGTTCGACATTGGCGACCGAAGTGCCGCCGTATTTTTGTACGATGAGGGCCATTTTAGGGGCTAGGAACCAGGGACTAGGGACGGAAACGGGGGATTTTAAGGGATTAACGCTCGAAAAGCGCGATCGACTCGACATGGGCCGTATGCGGGAACATATTGGCGACGCCGGCGGCCTCGAGGCGGTAGCCCTTGACATGCACCAGCACCTCGGCATCGCGCGCCAGCGTCGCGGGATCACACGAGACGTAGACGATACGTTGCGGTGCGCCGGATTCGGGAAGCGATTTGACCACTTCGATGGCACCGGAGCGCGGCGGGTCGATCAGCAGCTTGTCGAGATGCCCCAGTGCGGCGAATTTCTCCGGTGTCATGTCGAACAGGTTGTCGACTGCGAAGCGGACGTTGGGCAACTGGTTGCGCAGCGCGTTCTCTCTCGCACGCGCGACCAGTTCCGCGCTGCCCTCGATGCCCAGCACGTCGGCGCCGCCGCGAGCGATCGGCAGGGTGAAATTGCCGAGTCCGCAGAACAGGTCGGCGATGCGGTCGCCCGGTTGCGGGTCGAGCAGGCGCAGCGCACGGCGGATCAGGGCGCGGTTCATGGCGGCGTTGACCTGGGTGAACTCGGTCGGCCTGAACGGCATCACCAGGTCGAATTCGGGCAGGCTGTAGCTGAGCTCGGGCGCGATGTCGGGCCAGAACGGGCGCGCGGTCTCGGGGCCTTTCTTCTGTTCCCAGATTTGCACGCGATGCGCATCGGCAAACATCCGCACCTTGGCCGCATCGTCATCGGTCCAAGGCTCGAGCAGGCGGAACACCAGCACAGTGACATGCTCGCCGACGGCAACCTCGATCTGCGGAATGCGGTCGGCATTCGACAGCAAGCCGATCAGTTCGCGCAGCGGCTGAATCAGTGCCGAGACATCCGGAGTGAGGACTTCGCAGCTTGCCATGTCTGTGATGAAGCTGGAACGCTTTTCGCGGAAGCCGACCAGCCCGCCGCCCTTCTTGTCGACCCATCGCGCGGACAGCCGTGCGCGGTGGCGATAGCCCCAGGACGGACCGTGCAGGGCGGTCAGGATGGTGTCGGGGCGGACCTTGCCGATGCGGGCCAGGTTCTCCTCCAGCACGCGTTGCTTCGCGGCGACCTGGGCACTGGCGTCCAGATGCTGCATCGAGCAGCCGCCGCAGCGGTCGAAGTATTTGCAGCGTGGTTCGGTACGCTGGGCGCTGGTCTTGAGGATGGCGATCGCATTGGCCGAGTTGTACTTGGCGTGCTTGCGGTAGATCGCAATTTCCGCACGCTCGCCTGCGAGCGCGCCATCGACGAAAGTGACCTTGCCGTCGACGCGGGCAACACCGTGACCCTCGTGGTCGAGGGAGAGGATATCGACGATTGGGTTCATGCCCACGCTGCCAGGAATTCCTGCCAGTGCGGAATCGTATGCGCGGCCACGGTGCTGCGCGCAAGTTCTATTTCGGCGGTGTAGGCCGCTTCGGTCAGCGTGCCGCGCATCTTCTGGAAGCGCAGATAGACCAGCCAGGTGTTCATCACGTCCGTTTCGCAGTAGTTGCGGATGGCATCGATTTCACCGCGCTGGAAGGCGTCCAGCACCTTGGAGCCATCCATCCCCAGTTTGCCTGGAAATCCGCACAGCTTGGCCATATCGTCGAGCGGCGCATTGGCGCGCGGCTGGTACATCGCCAACACGTCCATCAGATCGAGGTGGCGGGTGTGGTAGCGCGACAAATAGTTGTTCCACTTGAACTCCTTGTCATCGTCGCCCCAGTCCCAGTAGCGCGATGCCGCCACGCCGTGGATCAGGCTGCGGTAGTGCAGCACCGGCAGGTCGAAGCCGCCGCCGTTCCAGGACACCAGTTGCGGTGTGTAGCGTTCGATGCCGTCGTAGAAGCGCTGGATGAGCTCGGCCTCGCCGCTGCCGGGGTCGCCCAGCGACCATACCTTCAGTTGATCGCTGCTCCGCAGGACGCAGGAGATGGCGACGATGCGATGCAAGTGATGCGGCATGAAGTCGCTCCCGGTCTTCTGGCGGCGGGCGAGCAGTGCCATTTCGGCCAGTTCGGCCTGCGGCAGCGCTGCTTCGTCGATGCCGTGGACCGCGGCGAACCCGGCAAGGTCGGGTATCGTTTCAATGTCGAAAACCAGGGTGGGATGCATGGAGCAGGCGCGCAGGCAAAACCGCCATTTTACGCTCTCAGTGCAAGGCCGCGTCCAGTGTCGAGGCGGTGATCAGGGCATCCAGGTAGGCTGTGGAAATCTGGTACAGCGGTATCCTCAATTGCTGCGCGTGCACGGCCAGGGCTTCTGCGTCGTTGCTTTCGCAGGCGTAGGTCAACTGCAACAGGGTTCCTTCGGGCGATGGATGCGAACTCAGTGCACGCGCGTTCGTTGCCGACAGCCCGAGCCTGCGGATGAGCGTCTCCACCGGCAGCGACAGGGCGTGGGGAGCGATCGACAACAGGCCGATCTCGAAGGCCGATGCCGCACTTTCGGCGGGGGCGCCCAGGCGAGTGATTTTTCCCATGAACAGCGCCCGCGTAAGGGCTGTCACCGCATAATTTCGCATCGCCTCGCTTGGGTTGGCGCCGGTCAGCGCCAGCAGTGCCGCAACGCGCCGGGCGCGTTGCGGACCCAGCAAGACCAGCGCATGGGTGGCCGATTCGGCAGGGCGGCTCAGGCCGCCGATCGGGGAATTGGCGATGGCAAGCAGGCGCGGCGCCATGCCGGGATTCAGCCGGAAGAACTGGATGAGCGTTTCGACCGACTGGCGCAGCGCGATGGCCAGCAAGTCCAGTTGCATCGCCCACTCGGGGGAGGGCGCTGCCGACTGGGTGTCGTTGGAAGAGACGCTCCTGAACCAGGCGTTCCTCGGCCAGTGCGACGCGGTACGCGTATTGGCCTCCACGATGAGGCGGGCAGCGACCGCGGGCGGCGGGTTCTCCCCGCAGGCCAGGTAGCGCCAGGCGGAGGCGCTGTCCCGGACAACTGCATGGGTGGAATTGAGGGTGGGGCAGAACGTCAGCCCTGCCTCCTGCAGGGTAAGCGCGCGTCCCAGGTGCTGCTCGTCGTCGATGTCCACGCACCAGATCAACTGGCGGTGATCAAGTTGCTGCGGGATATCGCTGAAGAGCACGCCATGGCTGATCCGTATCAGCAGGGGCAGTTCGCCATCGAGGCCGGCCTGCGTCAACGAATAGAGGCCAGTCAGCAGCATGTCCTCTTCCATTTGCCGGAGCTGGGCGGGCGCATCGGCGGGGGTGGCGCGGCCGCGCAGCACCAGTTGATGCGCGACCAGATTGGAGGCTCCGTCGTATAGCGGATCGAACGACAGAAAGCGCGCGCGCAGGGCTTCCTCGCGAACCGGCCCGTTGCTGTCGGCTCCGAGCACGTGGGTCACCGCGACGTGCTGTTCGGTGTCGCGGGTGTTGATGCCGCCGCCGACAATGTGCGGCGTCGAATGGGAGTCTGAGCTCATGTGTTCGCTGCAGGGACGTCCGGCCATTCTAGCGCTGTGCAACACTTTTTGCCCACATGGGTCATCATTAAGGTTCGCCGCTAAATGTGCAGGAGACCGAGCATAATGAAGAAGAAATTGCCGAGTACGATGATCGCCGGGCTCATGCTTGCAGCCCAGGCCGGCTGGGCCGTGCCGCAGAAGGGCATCGTCAGCACCGCAGCGGACCGGCAGGGCATGGCGCTTACTATCTACAACGACAACCTGGCGCTCGTGAAGGATGCGCGTCGGGTCCTGCTGGCGCGCGACGGCAACCAGCTCGCATGGCGCGAAGTTTCGGCGCAGATGCAGCCGGAAACCGCGCAGTTGCGCAATCTGTCGAATGCTGCCGGATTTCGGCTGCAGGAGCAGAACTTCGATTTCGACCTGCTGACGCCGCAGAAGCTGCTCGAGAAGTATGTCGGCCGCGAGGTCAGCGTCATCCGCACCCACCCTACCAGCGGGGCAGAAACCCGAGAAACCGCGACCGTGTTGGCGACCAACGGCGGGGTGGTGCTGAAGTTCGCCGACCGTATCGAAACCGGCGTGCCGGGACGGCTGGCATTTCCCGGCGTGCCCGATACCCTGCGCGACAGCCCCACGCTGGTGATCTCGCTGATCAATCCGACGGCAGGCCCGCAAAACCTGGAGCTTTCCTACCTGACCGGCGGCCTGTCGTGGCGCGCCGATTACGTGGCCGAACTCAATCCCGGCGATGACCGGCTCGATCTCAACGGCTGGGTGACGTTGACCAACCAGAGTGGCGCGGCTTATCCAAACGCCAGATTGCAGCTGGTGGCGGGCGATCTCAACCGGGTGCGCGATGCACGGCCGGAGCCGCGCGCGACGATGGCGATGGCGGCCAGGGTGGCCGACGCAGCAGAAATGCAGCAGGAGTCGCTGTTCGAATATCACCTCTACACCCTGCAGCGCCCCACCACGCTGGCGGAAAACCAGACCAAGCAGGTGGCGTTGATGTCGGCCGCCGGGGTACCGGCGAAGAAGGAGTTCCTGCTCGAGGGTGAGAATTTCTACTACTCCGGGCAGCACGGCGAACTCGGCCGGAAAATCAAGGTGGGGGTATTCGTGGAATTCGACAACAAGGGCGAGAACCTCGGTATTCCCTTGCCACGCGGCGTAATCCGCATGTACAAGCGGGATAGCCAGGGCAATGCGCAGTTCGTCGGCGAGGACCGCATCGACCACACGCCGAAGAACGAAACGGTCCGCCTGAAGCTCGGCGACGCGTTCGACCTGACCGCCGACAAGAAGCAGACCACCTTCCAGAAATTGTCGGGAACCAGCCGCTACAACTACGTGTACGAGTCGGCCTATGAGATCGTGCTGAAGAACGCCAAGCCGGAAGCCGTCACCGTTAAGGTGCGCGAGCCGATGCTGGGCGACTGGACGATGGTCTCCGAATCGCAGCCGCACACCCGGGAGGCCTCCGGCATCGCCGAATGGCAGGTGAAGGTGCCTGCCGAGGGCAGGGCGACGCTGACCTGGCGCGTACGCGTCAGGTACTGAGGCCGCGCCGCCGGCGGATATCGGCGATGAGGCCCAAGGTCGAGCCGTCGTGCTCGCCGATGACGCGCACCGAACTCAGTGCGGCGCGGATCGGCGGCGCCAGTTGCTTGCCAAGCTCGACGCCCCACTGATCGAAGCTGTTGATCTGCCAGATCATTCCCTGGACGAAAACCTTGTGCTCGTAGAGTGCGATCAGCATGCCCAGCGTGTGCGGGTCGAGCTTCTGGTAGAGCAGGGTGTTGGATGGGCGGTTGCCAGGGAAAACCTTGTGTGGCGCCAGCGCACGGGCTTCCTCCCGGCTCATGCCCTGCGCAATCAGTTCGGCCTCGATCACCGCACGCGACTTGCCCTTTAGCAGCGCTTCGGTCTGCGCCATGCAGTTGGCCAGCAGCCATTCATGCTGGTCGGCCAGCGGCGTCGGGTTGACCGCCGCCATCAGGAAGTCGGTCGGGATCAGGCGCGTGCCCTGGTGCACCAGTTCGAAGAACGCGTGCTGGCCGTTGGTGCCGGGTGCGCCCCACACGATCGGGCCGGTATTGTAGTTGACCCGCTTGTTGGCGCGGTTGACGTTCTTGCCGTTCGACTCCATGTCGAGCTGCTGCAGGAACGGCACCAGCAGACGCAGGCGCTGATCGTACGGGAAGATGCCGTAGGTGTCGGTGCCCCAAAAATTGGCGTACCAGATGCCGAGCATGCCGAGGATCACCGGCATATTGGCTTCCAGCGGCGCCTCTCTGAAATGGGTGTCCATCGCGTGTGCGCCGGCCAGCAGTGCCTGGAAATTGCCCCAGCCGATCTGCAATGCGATCGACAGACCGATCGCCGACCACAGCGAATAGCGCCCGCCGACCCAGTCCCAGAAGATGAACATGTTCTCGGGGTCGATGCCGAAGGCCTCGACTGCCTGTGCGTTGGTCGACAGCGCCACGAAATGCTGTGCGACGGCGCCTGGCGCGCGCAGCGCGGCGAGCAGCCAGGCCTTGGCCGAGTTGGCGTTGGCGAGGGTTTCCAGCGTGGTGAAGGTCTTCGAGGCGACGATGAACAACGTGGTCTCGGGATCGAGTTGCGCGAGGGTGCCGGCCAGGTGAGCCGGGTCGAGGTTGGAAACGAAATACACTCGCACGCTTTCGACCGCGTAATGATCGAGCGCGTGACACGCCATCGCCGGGCCGAGATCCGAGCCGCCGATGCCGATGTTCACCACGTTGCGGATCGGCTTGCCGGTATGGCCGCGCCAGTTGCCGTTGTGGACGGACTCGACGAAGCGCTGCATGCGCTTGAGCACCTTGCTGATCTCGTGTTCGACGTCCACCCCCTCCACCACCAGCGGGGGGCGTACCGGGGCGCGCAATGCGGTATGCAACACCGCCCGCTGCTCGGTGAAGTTGATGCGTTCGCCGGTGAACATGGCGTTGCGCATGGCCTCAAGCTCGGATTCGCGCGCGAGCTGCATCAGGTGCTGGATGGTTTCAGTGGTGACGCGGTTCTTCGAATAGTCGAGCAGCAGGTTGCCGCAGCGTAGTGACAACTGGTCGAAGCGGCTGGCGTCCTCGCGGAAAGCGGCGCGCATGTCGAAGCTGCGCATGGACTTGAAGTGCTGTTCCAGGGCCTTCCAGGCGGGCAGGTGCTTGAGTGGTTTCATTGGCAAACGATGTGTAGGGCAGGCTTCGAAGGTATCATACGCGGGCTGCGCCGAAGCCGACCCGGCGACGGGGCAGCGTCTATTTCAACGCAGATGGAACACAGCATGGTCACCGCGACACTGAACAAACTCGTATACATCACCTATTCCATCCTCGATTCGCGCGGCATGGTCGTCGAGCAGCATGACATTCCGGTTGGCTACGTGCAGGGCGCGAACAGTGGCATTCTGCCGGCGATCGAATCAGCGGTGGTAGGGCGCAAGATAGGCGATCGGATCGAGATCACCCTGTCGCCCGAGGATGGGTATGGGCTGCGCGACGAGAGTCTCGTGTTCGTCGACGACATCGAGAACGTGCCGCCGGAGTTTCGCCGCGTCGGCGCCGAAGTCCTGTTCGAGAACGAGTCGGGCGAGACCAAGGCGTTCTACGTCACGTCAATCGAGAACGGCAAGCTCACTCTGGACGGCAACCCATCGCTGGCAGGGCAGAGCGTGACCTGCCTGGTGAACGTGACGGATATCCGCGACGCCACGCCGGAGGAAATCCGCAACGGGCGGCCGCTCGACGTCAAGACCGGTACCGTCCATTAAGGGCAGCATGGCGCACTGACGTAAAAAAGCCGGGAGAATGTCCCGGCTTTTTTTGTCGTAGCCCGCTTACTTGGCTGGGCAGTCCTGGTCGCCAGCAATCTTGCCCGGCAGACGCAGGAAGGCCTCGAACGGACCCATCACGCTCATGGCTTCCATTTTCGGGCCGGTGAATTTGAGGCGGCCGAACATCATCGCCTTCATCGGACCGTACTCGCCGGCGCCCATTTCGTTCCAGCGCTCGGTGGTGGCGTGCATGGTGTAGTCTGCCGAGTAATCCATGCTGGCGTTCTGCACGGCACCGCCGTATACGCACATTGCCTTGCCGTCCTTGGCGGCGATCTTCATCTCGGTCTGGGTCGCCTCGCCGCAGTCGGTGCGATACAGATGAATGATCTTGTAGCCGCGGCCCTTGTCGTTCTTGATCCATTTGTCAGCCAGACCGCCGGCCAGCAGGGCGTCCTTGTTCCAGGCGTCGCAGGCCTGCGCGGTCCATTCGGCGGACATCAGGGGCGCTGCATGGACAGGGGTTGCGAGAACTGCCAGGGCAGCCAGCGCGATGGGTGCGTATTTCATGGGAACTCCTCCTTTGCAATATTAGGGTTACAGCTTATTTTGGACGGAGAAATAAATCTCCGAGGGAGCACGGTAAACACCCGTGGAAAGCTTGTCAATGCGGCAGCCGGTTTAAACGGCGACTACCGCTCATTCCCCCGTTGGCCGCCCTGGGGGGGCGTATCGTCAGGCCGAACAGTCTCCGTGCTGGATGGCAAAAGGCTCTGTTCAACCAGTTGGATGCGTCGCGCGAGTCGGGCCTGGCCAGTGAGGTCGCCGCGGGCTTCAGCCTGTCTTTCCTGGAGTTTCAGGTAGGTCAAAAGGGGTCGCCGCCAGCCTTGGGCGGAAGCGGTCTCTGCAGCCAGCGCCAAGGTGGCCGCGTTGGCTTCCTGGCGCATCACCAGCAGGCTGGCGTCGAGCAGACGGGCCAGTGGATCGTCGATGCGTCCGACGATCCCGGGTCGCTTGTCGGCAGGTGCACGCACCAGATCGCGGTGCTGGCTGGGCAGCAGGCCGGCATCGATCGCTTCCCAGCGCAGGGTGAGGAAATGGTAGTAGGCCTGTTCGGCGGCATTCGGCTCGATCCCGGCCAGATCCGCATACCCGGCACACGCATCGTCGATCAGCATGGCGCGACGGGTGGCGCAGCGTACCAGCCACAGGCGTGCAGTTTCGGTCACGCGGCCGGCGCCGCCGGTGGCGGTAATGGCCTGCTGGAAATAGCGCTCGGCCAGGGTGTTTTCGCCCAAGAGGGCGTGTTTCTGATAACGCTCGATGAGGTCGGCCGCGTCGCTCTTCCAGTCGGGCGGCGGTGGGCCGCCGCTGCCGCAGGCGGTAAGCATGACCAGGCTGGCGAGCATGAGCAGGGTCTTCATGGCAGCTTCACCTCGGGGTCGCGCGCGAACGGCCATTTTTTGTTGATCTCGTTGACCAGTGCGTTGGCCTTGCGTACCGCGTCGTCGATTTCCGCACGCAGGGCGGCGACGTCCTGCGTCCCTTCCTTGACGTCGGCGGAGATCTCCACCACATTGGCCATCAGTTCATCGGCCTTCTTCAGGCTGGCTTGTGCGTCGTTCAGCATCAGTCGCACCTGTTGCGCCACACCGTCCTGCGCATACAGCCACTGATCGGTCTTGGCAGTCATGGCGTCAAGCTTGGTGATGAGTGCGCGGGTCTTGTCGAGCGAGTCGGTCACGGCACGCGCCTTCTCCGGACTGCCGAGCAGGCCTTCGAGCATGCCGTATTCACCGGTCATCCGTCCGGTCAGGGTCTGTACGTTGGCGAGCGTGCCATGGATTTCGCCATCCTTGCGGGTGAGGTGCTCGACGTTGGCGAGGATCGCCTTGACCCGTTCGACCAGCACCGGAATCTCCTTGCTGATGTCGGAGGAAAGCAGCAGCATGGTCGAGTTGTCGGGCAGGGCCGGGGCATCGAGGTCAGGAGATTCGACCCGGATCTTGGCGCCGCCGACGATAGGCTTGTCAAGCGTGAAGGTGCTGTTTTCCTTCAGCCATTTGGCATTGCGCTCAAGAAATTCGGCGCGGATGATGATGCCACCCCTGTCATTGAGCCCCAGCGAGGTGACACTGCCGATCTGGATCCCGGAAAACACGACCGGCACGCCAGGCGCCACGCCATCGGCACTGGCTGCGGCCAACTGCAGGTGGTAGGTCCTCTCGAAGAAGCCGCGCGCATGCAACAGGTAGACCAGGAAGGCACCCGTCAGGAGCAGTGAGGCGGCGGCGAACAGCCCGACCTTGAAATGCATCTTGTTCATTCGGAATAAAGTGGCTGGTTCCAGCTGAAGTCGAAAATCTCCCAGGTGCCCGTCATGTCCGCCTGCCCCGCCAAGCGCCGGATGAAGAGCGGATAGGGCACATCGTAAAGCATGGCACCGGGGCGGTCGATGACCAGGCGCGGGCGATGCAGGATCAGGCCACGCGCCAGCTTGGTAGTGAAACGCTGCGCGGGCGTCATGTCGGAATCGCGCAACGACGCGATGTCGTCGTGCCCCAGCTGCGCCAGCAACTGCAATGCCTGGCGGTTCGATTCGGTTACGTTGAAATGGCCCTGGTAGATCGGGATTAGCGCGATGTTGTCGAGCGCTGACAGATTGGCGCGCAACGGCAGGTCGGGCGAGACCCGTGCGACATCGTCGGACAACGCCACGACAGCGGCGAGAAGGCTGTCGCGATCGGAGAAGGTGGTCAGATGTATTTGAGCGCTAATGACACCACCTCGATCGCAACGATTGCAAGGAACACCCGCATCATGCCGCGCAGCACGGAGACCGGCACCATGAACAGCTTCTTCGGCGTCTCCAGTCCGGCAGTGACCGGGATTAGGGTGACGGCCAGCCCGAACAGCACGCATTTGACGACGAGGCCGGCGAGGATCTGGAAGTCGAGAATTTTTGCAATGGTCCGGGTATAGGGCTCAAAGCCGGCCGTGTTCACGCCGTAAATGGCGAGATACCCCACCAGCAAGGCAAGCAGGCCGGCCAGTGCCGACAGCGTGATGACCGAGATGACCCCACCGACCAGTCGCGGCAGGAACTCGAACTGCATCGGCGGAACCTTGCAGTGCGCCAGCGCATCCAATTCATTGTTGACCTTCATCAGCGCGACTTCGGTGTTGATCGCGCTGCCGGAGCGCAGGGCGATAAATAGCGCGGTGAGGAAAGGTAGTAGTTCCAGCACCAGCGTGCGGATCGTCATCTCGCTGGCGAATTCGGAGAGACCGAAGTCGCGCGCGGTGGACAGGATGATGCTGATGATTAGCCACGAAATGACCACGGCATAGGCAAGAAAGATATGCAGAATCTGCACCGCGGTGAAATACACCTGCTTGATCACCACGTCGAACGTGGCGCGGTTCCAGGTCGTCGGGTCCAGCAGCAGCAGGCCGGCCCGCGCCAGAAATGCGAACATGCCGTAGGCCACGGTAAACCAGCCGACGATCTTGGCGCCGAGCGATTCGATGGAGGCCGCAAGAAAATTCATCGCGGCATCTTAACGCCATCCGCAAGGGCAAGGGCTGTCGATGGCATGAAAACATCATCGCCGTGCCTGCATCGCTGCGGATCGCGCCACAAAAAGGGGGAAACGACACGATGAAGATATCCAGGACTCCAGCCGCCGCACTTCTGCCATGTGTGGCCAATGCCAAGCGACCAGCAGCCGTTTTGCTGATGGTGTCGCTTGCCACAGTGCTCGGCGCGTGCGGCGATCGCACCGAAGACGTCGGCGCACCCGCCAACGGACCCGCCGCCGAGGCGCCCCGGAGCGATATCGCTGCGGCTCCGCCGGCCGCCGAGGCACCCCGGACCGACCCCGCCACATCTTCCCCGGCGGCCGAGGCACCTCGTACCGCCACCCCCACGTCTCCCATCGCCACGGTGGCGCCAGGTGATGCCACCGAGCCAGCGAAGATGCAGGAATCGCCTTCGGCGGCTCCGCCAGTTCCTCCCCCGGTATCGCTGCCTGAAACGGCGGCGTCAGGTACGGTCCTGCGAACCGAACAACTCTACAGCGAGCCGGCTTCCACCTCGAAGGTCACCGCGACCGTCGCCAAGGGCGCGAGCGTCGGCATCTTGGCGAGACAAGGCGGCTGGCTGCGCGTGAAGGCGGGGGGTGCCACGGGCTGGATCCGGCTGCTGTCGGTGCGCGCCGGTACCGGTGGCCTGGGCGGAGCAGGCATCGGCGATGTGGTGGGCGCCGCCACGACCCGATCGGACCCGACACGCGTCGTCGCGGTCGCAGGCCTGCGCGGCCTGAACGAAGAGGACCTGAAACAGGCCAAGTTCAACGCCGATGAACTGGCGCGGATGGAAGCCCTGAGCGTGACGCCGGCGCAGGCGAGAAGCTTCGCCGGCGAGTCCGGCCTGACCGTGGCCAAGGTGCCCGATCTGCCCAAGCCCCAGGCTGCGCAGTCGTCGTCTTCCTGGGAGAGCAACTGATGCAAATCAAACTGGCGATATTGGATATTGGCGAGTCCACCTGCATCCTTCAGCGATGTGACTGGCTCACTCGACTACGTGATGACGAGCGGACCAACTCGGCTCGGTGGTGCCGTGAGGGCGTTTGAGCCTGGATGGCACGAAGGCGTCATCTGCCGCGCTTGCGCCAGCGGGTGGCTGGCCATACAGTTCCGCTTCACACGGAGAGACACACGATGAAGACATTTCTTATTCCTGCCGCCGCGCTGGCGCTGTGCGCCGCATCGGTATCTGCCTGGGCCGCTCCCGGCACGGTATTGCGTGCCGAAAAACTCTACAGCCAGCCCGCCTCGACGTCCAAGGTGACGGCAAGCGTGGCTAAAGGGGCGAGCGTCGACATCCTTGCCAAGCAGGGCGGCTGGCTGCAGGTGAGGGCCGGCAGATCCACCGGCTGGATCCGGCTGCTGTCGGTGCGCGCAGGCGCAGGCGGAGTGGCGGGTGTCGGTGCACGCGACGTCGTCGGCGCCGCCACCACCCGGTCCGATCCCGGCCGTGTGGTGGCGGTGGCCGGCCTGCGCGGCCTGAACGAGGAGGACCTGAAGCAGGCCAAATTCAACGCCGAGGAACTGGCGCGGATGGAAGCCCTGAGCGTGACGGCGGCCCAGGCAAGAAGCTTTGCCGGCCAGTCCGGTCTGACTGTGGCCAAGGTGCCCGACCTGCCCAAGCCCCAGGCTGCGCAGCCGGCCTCGACATGGGAGAGCAACTGATGAAACTCAAACTGATGATATTGGCCGTTTCGCTCGTCTCCTTCGCCGGCGGCGCCGCCGGGGGGTTCGACTTCGGCAAGCTGCTCGAAGATCGCGTCAAGGAGGAACTGAACAAGGACAAGCCGACGCAACCGGCGCCGGTGCCGCCGACGGATCAGGCGCCAGCGGAGGCGCAAGGCGCCGCTTCCCCGCCGCCGGCCAAGCAGAAAATCGATGCCCGTCAGCTCGGCCTTACACTGCTGACCGGCTATTCGCCGGAGGAGGAAACGCGCATCGGCAGGCAGATCGCCGGCGACCTCCTGGGTGCCGTGCCGCTGGTGCGTGACGACAAGCTGCAGAACTACGTCAACCTGGTGGGCAGCTGGGTCGCGCTGCAAAGCGGGCGCAAGGACATTACCTGGCATTTCGGCGTGCTCGATACCGAAGACATCAATGCCTTTGCGGCACCGGGGGGCTATGTTTTCCTGACCAAGGGGCTCTACCGGCGCCTCAACAACGAGGCTGAACTCGCCGGCGTGCTCGCGCACGAAATCGCCCACGTCACCCAGAAGCATCACCTCAAGGTGCTCAAGGAGTCGAGCCTGATCGGTGCACTGGGGCAGGCCGCCAGCAAGAAGGCGAAGGACAGCGATCCTGTGGTGCAGAACCTGATCGGCAACGGCGCCGAGATCATGGCGCGCAAGCTCGACAAGAATGCCGAGTTCGAAGCCGATCGCGTCGGCATCGTGCTTGCCGCCCGCTCCGGCTATGAGCCATGGGGACTGCCCGCCGTGCTGCAGGACATGGCGGGCTTGCCGGCCAAGGACAGCCGGACCAGCCTGCTTTACACGACCCATCCGCACCCGGCTGACCGCCTGGCTGCGCTGGGCGAGGCGGTGAACGGACGTCTCGATTCGGTCAGAGGCAAGGATGTAGCCAGCCGGTTCTACCGCATCAAGTGAGGCGCGCTTCATCAAGGCTGGCGCAGGCTGGGCTGTCTGCGCTGTTTGTCCTGCTGATCGCGCTGCACGTCGGCGGAGTGATTACGATTGCCCCGATGCAGCGTGTGGAGGCGTGGCTGTATGACGCCTGGCTGAAGCATACCGCGCCGGCCGGCGCCGACGATCGGGTGACCATCCTCGACATCGACGAGACCAGCCTGAAGAGCGTGGGGCGCTGGCCGTGGAGCCGCGACACCATGACCACTCTGGTCGAACAGTTGTTCGACCGCTACGGAGTGGCAGCGGTCGGGTTCGATGTGGTGTTCGCCGAGCCGGACACGAGTTCGGGCCTTGACAGCCTGAGGCGGCTGGCGCAACGCGATCTCGCGGGCAGCCTGGATTTCCGGGTTGCGCTCGAACGGTTGGCACCGCGCCTTGATTACGATGCCCGCTTTGCCCGGGCACTCGCCGAGCGCCCGGTGTCGCTGGGCTATTACTTCATTCCGCAAGGCTATGGCGACGCCCGCACCGGCATGCTGCCGGCGCCGTCCCTGCCTGCTTCCGCCTTCAGGCCGCTGCAGCCCGGCACGCCTGCCGTGGGGTATGGTGCGAACCTGGCTGAATTCCAGCGCGCGGCCCAAGGTGCCGGATTTTTCAACATGCGGACCGATGCCGATGGTACGGCGCGCCGAATGAACCTGGTCAGTGCGTTTGACGCTGGCTACTATCTCGCCCTCTCGGCTTCCACCTTGCGGGTCGCTTTCGGCGGCGACCCGGCTCAGGCCGGTGTCGAACGGCAGGCTGTGCTGGGACGGCACTACGTATCGCCGTGGCTCGACGTGGGCGGCATCCGTGTGCCGCTGAGTGCGGACGGAACGGTGCATGTGCCGTACCGTGCCGGCTCGCCGTTCCCTTACATTTCGGCGGCCGAGGTGCTGGCGGGCAAGGCCCCGCTGGCGCAACTGGAAAACCGCATCGTGCTGGTGGGATCGACCGCGCCGGGGCTGGCTGACCTCCGCGTCACGCCGTTTTCCAGCACATTTCCCGGCGTGGAGATCCACGCCCACCTGATCGCCGGCATGCTGGACGGCACCACCCGCGCCACCCCGCCGTGGGCGAACGATGCGCGGCTGGCGGCGGTGCTGCTGCTGGGTGCGCTGCTCATCGTCGTGCTGCTACGCTTCGGCCCGACCGCCGGTCTGGTGACGACCCTCGCCCTGCTGGGGCTGTTGCTGGCCGCCTACGCTGCGGCGTGGGCGCGCTTCCTCGTGGTGCCCATGGCGGCGCCGATGATGACGGTGTTCGGCCTTTACGCGCTTAACACCGCCTATGGCTTGTTCGCCGAGACGCGCAGCAAGCGCCAGATCACCAAGCTGTTCGGTCAGTACGTGCCACCCGAACTGGCTGCCGAGATGAGCCAGGATCCGGCGCACTACACGATGGAAGGGCAGTCGCGCGACATGACGGTGCTGTTCTCGGACATACGGGGCTTCACTAACTTTTCGGAAAAGCTGCCGCCGACCGAGCTCGCCGAGGTGCTGAATGCCTACCTGTCGACCATGACGCGCATCGTGCAACAGCAGCGCGGCACCATCGACAAATACATCGGCGACGCCATCATGGCGTTCTGGAACGCACCGGTCGATCTCGCCGACCACGCCACCCGCGCGGTCGCCACCGCGCTCGACATGCAGGACGCGCTGCCGCAGCTGAACCGGGAGTTCGCCGCACGCGGCTGGCCCGAAGTGAAGATCGGCATCGGCGTCAACACCGGGCGCATGAGCGTCGGCAACATGGGCTCGGAATTCCGCATGGCGTACACCGTGATGGGCGACGCGGTGAACCTCGGCTCGCGCCTCGAGGGCATCACCAAGCAGTACGGTGTCGGCATCCTCGTCACCCAGCCGACCGTCGACGCCGACCCCGTGCACGCTTTCATGAAGGTCGACGTGGTGCGGGTCAAGGGCAAGGAGACGCCGGTGGCGATCTATCAGCCCCTGGGCCGCAAGGAAGCGTTGTCGGAGCAGGCGCAGATGTTTGCGCGCCTGTTCGAGGCGGCCTTTGCGCACTATCAGGCGCAGGGCTGGGACGAGGCCACGAAGATGCTGACCGAACTCAAAGCCGCGGCACCCTGCAGCCTATGCGATGTCTACCTCGGGCGCATCGCGCATTTCCGCGAAACACCGCCGCCCGCCGGGTGGGACGGCGTGTTCGTCTACACCACCAAATAACCACGACAAGAATAGCGATGAAACTCACCGTATTGGGCTGCAGCGGCGGCATCGGCAGCGGGCGCCACACCACCAGCCTGCTGGTCGACGACGACGTGCTGATCGACGCCGGCAGCGGCCTCACCACGCTCGACTTCGAGCAACTCCTGAAGATCGACCACGTGTTTCTTACCCATGCCCACCTCGACCACGTGCTGGGCCTGCCGCTCCTGCTCGACAGCGTGGGCGACCTGCGTGGCACCCCGGTGACCGTGCACGCACTGCCGGAGGTACTGCAGGTGCTGGCAACCCATCTGTTCAACTGGCATCTGTGGCCGGACTTTCGCGTCATCCCGAGTGCGGAGTCGCCATGGCTGCGTTTCGAGCCGCTGGATTTCGGCCAGACGTTCACCCTGGCGGGGCGCAGCTTCCGTCCTTTGCCGGCCAATCACGTGGTGCCGGCGTGCGGCCTGCATCTGTCCACTGCAGCCGGCAGCCTGGTGTTCAGCGGCGACACCACACACAGCGATGCTTTCGTTGCCGCGCTCAACGCCATCCCCGACCTGCGCCACCTCATCATCGAGACATCGTTCGAGAACGAACGGGCCGACGTCGCCCGGGCTTCCAGGCATCACTGGCCGGACTCGCTGGCGGCGGAACTCGGCATGCTCAGCGTCGGCCCCGAGATCTGGATCACCCATCTGAAGCCGGGCAACGAGGTGGCGATCATGGAAGAACTGCGTGAGGCGGCGTCCGGCTGGGGGGTGGAGGCCTTGATACAGGGCCAGGTGATCGAGCTTTAAGTCGGGCGTGCTCAGGGAGCAAAGGCCGCGAGTTCGGTTTCAAACTCCGTCGGGCCCAGGCCTTCGTAGGCCTCCCTGCTGAACAGGGTGACGGCGCCAGCCATTTCGCTCCAGCCGTAGCCACGGCCTTGTGCGCTGAGGGTGTCGCTGTCCTGCGGCACCCGGGCGACGAGGTGCAGACAGTCTTTGCTGTAGATCAGGTTGTAAGGGGTGTCCTGCTGGTGCAGCCGGTCGAGTTCGAGCCAGGCTTCGACGGGTGTGGTGAAGCGCTGGCAGGGCAACGCATAGGGCTCTGTACCGCCGTTGTGGACAAAGTGGGCGTCCTGCACCGGAAGTGGATTCGCCTGCACGAAGCTCTGGAAGTGAAGATGGTTGACCGAAGCGCCCGCGCCGTAGCTGTTGTAGCCCAGGCACAGGCCGGGCACGCCGGATTGCGCGCACAACTCCCAGGCCCAGCCATGTAGTTCCGGCGTGAGATATTGCGGCATCTCGCGCAGCGGCTCGGGCACCAGGAGGCCGTGCAGGTGTGCGAAAGGGAACTTGTTGTACAGCAGGCGTGCGGGCTTGCCGGCGAGATCGCCTTCCCACAGAACCTCCTTCGCGAGGAAGGGCTTGTTGAAGTGGAAGCCCGCTCGATCGAAGGGGCGCAGCAAAGCCTCGAATTTCTGACCGCTCATGCGCGGCGGGCGCAACGCACGGATGGGGTTGAACATGACGTCCCACCGTCCGGCGCGGCGGCTTTCCATGGCGCCAAGGTGTTCGAGGCCAACGGTGTTGAGCTTGAGAAAAACCAGCACGTCATCGTCCGGCTCGGTGAGTCTCTGGCCGCGCCTGAGTGTTTCGGTCAGGGCAGCGGCAAGTTCGACATGGCGCGCCGCCAGGGCGGGCGCGAGCTGTGTCCACAGGGTTTTATCGTAGGCGGCGTTGGCCAGTACGAGGATATACACGCCGAGTCCGTGATGGGCATCCAGCATCGCAGCGAGCCCGCCGGCGAAACCTTGTTCCAGTGCGGCCGTTGAAGCGAAGGGTTGAGTGAGCGAAGCCATGTGTCGAAGCTGGGTCGATTGGTGGCTGGGCACTATAGCCGATTCGTTTCGGCTTCCAAAAACGGCAAGGGCCGACTGTCTGGTAGCGGCCCTTGCCTTACCGCACAGGCAGGCGACGATCAGCCGAAGGAATCGGCGGTGATGCTCTCGTACCAGCCCTGCGCGAAACCGGCTTCCTGGCTGCGTTGCAGAGGGGGTGCCTCCATCGGGCTGAGGCCTCCAGCGCCCTTGATGCCTGCAAGTTGGCCATCTTTGTCCAGGCGATAAACCGCTGCAACGCTGATGCCGTACTCGGGACCGACCAGGCTGTAGCAGGTGTTGACGTGCGAGGGAAGCGGCGGCTTGGTGCCCCGGAACAGCGAGACGATGGCTGCCGCGGTCATTTTGCCGATGTTGTTTGCAGTGTGCCCGGACTTGGGCAGGGCGCCTGCGACCGACGAGTCGCCGATCACGTGGATGCCGGGCACGAGCGTGGACTCGAAGGTGTGCTGATCCACCGGGCACCAGCCGGAATCGTTGGACAATCCGGTTGCGACGGCGATCTGCGCGGCGCGCTGCGGCGGGATGAATGTTCACGACGTCCGCCTTGTGCGCGCTTCCGTCGAGGGTATGTATCCGCCCGGCCTTGGCCTCGACGCGGACGACCTCGCCGCCCTTGGATGCGGGTACCCATTCGATCATCGTATTCGATCGTTTTGCCGCTGGCCAGCGCGACGAGGCGCTTGCCAGGGTCGACCCCGGTTACCCGGTCGTGCACCACGTTGATGCCGTGTTTGTCGCGTAGCGCAGCGTAGTTCTGGGTGAGGTCCCCGATCTTGCGCAGTCCGCCCAGCATCCAGTTGCCGCCGGGACAGGTGATGTAGCTGGTGTTCTGCTCGACCAGGGTGACCTTGAGTGCGGGGTCGTAAATGCGCAGATATTTGGCGCAGGTGGCGCCGCCGAAACCACCGCCGACGACCACGACGCGCGGCGCCGCCTTGGCCGCCGCTTTGGGAGCCGATCCGCAAGCGGTGAGTCCCAGTGGGAGGGGGCGGGCTATAGAGCCCGACGCCTGATGCGCGCCTGCGGTGGGCAGGCGCGGAGTGAGACGTGCGTCCGGGGGGTTACAGGTCGCCGCTGGCGCCTGCACGCATCACGCTGTCCAGCTTTTCGCGGATGTCCATGGCGCCCTTGCGCAATTCCGGGGTGATGCCCGCCTGCTTGCCGGCCAGTTCGAGCCAGGTGATGTCCCAGTCCATCGTGAGCACCCAGATGTTCTTGTCGGCGTCTTCCATCACCGCGATGCGGCAGGGCAGGAACACGACCATTTCCGGGATGGTTCTCAGCAGTTCGCGGCCGACTGCGATGTCGCAGAAACTGAACACTTCGACCCGGGGGGCGCTGGTGTCGCCGAGCATCGCGCGGAATTCCTTCCAGATCAGGTTGCTGCCGACGAACTTCAGGTTGACCTGGTTCGCGCGCAGCATCATCGACTCGACCACGTGATCGAAGCTGATACCCGGTTTCACCTTGTATTTGACCGCGAAGTGATTCATCGCCTCGCGCGCGTCCATCTGCATCACGCTGCCCATCGCGGGGATCGTCGTCTCCCACCAGCGCTTCCTCTCCTCGGGCGTCAGGATGCGGTTCATCTGATAGTCGCGATAGGGCGGCGGCAGGTCCTGCTGGATCAGCATGGGGCCATAGGGGGTCGGTGTGACGCCGATCCAGCTTTCGGGTTTTTCGGCTGGCGGGGGAGGAGGATCGGCGGAAAATGCCGGCAGGCTGCAAAGCCAGGCGAGAGCAAACAAATACCTGTGCATCATGACTTCTCCTGGACGGTGACGGGTTCCATCCTACGCACGCCGCAACACATGCGTCAATGCAGGGTCGGATGCGCCCCGGAAGATATTTTCAAGTACGGCGAGTTCGGCTGCGGCGGCTTCGAAGTCACCCTCCTGTGCGAGGGCCTCGATGCGTGTGGCGCCTTCCTGGACGGCGGTGGCCATCACACTGGCTGCCGCGCCTCTCAGCGCGTGGGCCTCCCTGCGGCACGACTCGGCCTCGCCCTGCGCGATCGCGCGCTTCAGCACAGCCAGGCTGGCTTCGGTGGTGCTATTGAAGACCGCTTCCAGCTCCTGCACCAGCCCGGGATTTCCGGGATAGCGCGCATGCAGGGCCGGGAGATCGAGCAGCGGCCGCTGGGTCGTGCTGGGGACGGCCTGCGGCAGCCACTGCATCAACAAGGTCGTCAGCGCAGCCTCGGTATAGGGCTTGCTCAGATAATCGTTCGCCCCCGCTGCGAGGCAGGCTTCGCGGAAGCCGCTGCCGGCATTGGCGGTCAGCGCGAGGATAGGGATATGACGGGCCGCCGTCGGCAGTTGGCGGATCTGCCGGGTGGTCTCCAGACCGTCCATTTCAGGCATTTGCCAGTCCATCAGGGCAAGGTCGAAGTCGTCCACAGCCAGGATGTCCAGTGCCTGCCTGCCGCTGGAGGCCACCACGTACTGCAGCCCCATTTCATGCAACTGGTGCGCCAGCACTTTCTGATTCACCGGGTGGTCTTCAACGACCAGGATGCGGCCCTGCAGCAGAATCTCAGGGGGCGACGGCAATTCGGCCAGCGGCATCGTGCTTGCGGGCAGCATAAGCGACAGGGTGAAGGTGCTGCCCTTTCCGGGTTCGCTCACGACGGTGAGCTGGCCCCCCATCAGTTCCGCCAGCTGGCTGCTGACCGCAAGCCCCAGGCCGGTGCCACCATAGCGGCGCGTGGTTGAAGAGTCCGCCTGTGAAAATGCCTGGAACAGGTGTGACAGCGTTTCCTCGCTCATGCCGATACCGCTGTCCCGCACACGGAACTGGCAGCCGATTCCGTCCGCGTCGGGTTCGAAGTGCGAGCGCAGTTCGACTTTGCCCTGGTCGGTAAATTTGATGGCGTTGTCGACCAGGTTGAGCAGGATCTGGCGGATACGGGTGGGATCGCCCAGCAGGGCCGGGGGCGGACTGTCGGGTAGCGACAGTGTCAGGCGCAGGTTTTTCTCCAGCGCACGCCCCTGGAACAATGCGGCTACGCCCTGCACCAGATCAGCCGGCGAGAAGGCGATCTGCTCGATGGCCAGTTTGCCCGCCTCGATCTTGGAGAAGTCGAGTATGTCGTTGATGATGGTGAGCAGGTTTTCCGCCGAGCTTTTCAGGGTGGAGACATATTCGCGCTGCCTGCCGTCGAGCGGCGTTTTCAGCAGCAGTCCGCTCATGCCCAGAATGCCATGCATGGGTGTGCGGATTTCGTGGCTGACGTTGGCGACGAACTCCGACTTGGCGCGCGCCATCTGCAGGGCGGCCTCGCGTGCGGCCTCCTTCGTGGCTTCGGCCGCACGGCGTTCGGAGACGTCGCGCATGATTGCCTGGATCACCGGCTTGCCTTCCAGCTGCATCGCGTGGAGGGCGATTTCGGCCGTAAAAACCGAGCCGTCCTGCCGCCGCCCCTCCCAGTCCATCACCGCGTGGCCCTGGCTGCGGGCCTGCTGGATCGCCTGCTGGGCGTGGTCGGAGGCCTTCATGCCGTTCGGCTGAATCGGCGTTCCGAGTTGCGATATCGGGGTGCGGAGGAAGGCGTCGACCGAATCCATGCCGAACAGCGACAACGTCGCCGGGTTGCAGTCTGTGAAGCCCCTGTCTTCGAGGATGACGACGGCATCGGAATTGGTTTCGAACAGGGTCTGGAATTTCTGTTTTTCCGTATCCAGCTGCCGCGTCTGGGTCACCATGCGGCGTCCCACCAGCACCGCCACGAGTGTGGCCAGCAGCGTGGCGAAGATGGCGAGCAGCAGCATCAGGTTACGGGTTGCCTGGTAGGCCGCGAAGGTCTTACCGAGCGCCGCTTCGTTGGCTTTGCGCTGCAGGGTGTTCATGTTGTCGAGTGCTTCGACGAGGCGGTTTTGCAGCGGGATGGCTTCTTCCTGCAGCAGCGTCAGGGCGCCGTAATTGTTCTCGTCGAGCGCCGCCTCGACCACGCTGAACATGACGGGCTGATTGATGGCGGTAATGGCGTCGAGTTCATCCATCAGCAGCTTTTCGTCCATCGTGCTGAGCATGGAGCCCAGCTGGCGGCGGTCCTTGGAATAGCGTTCGCCGTATTCCTGGAACTGCATGAAGAGCGCGTCCTTTTCCCAGGGATCGATCGAGACCACGATGTTGCTCATCAGCATCTGCCTGTCGCGTATGGCGTTGCGCATGTGCGAGGCCAGGCGCGTCTTGACGTTGTTGACCTGCACCACATTCGCAAGTTCGGAATTGAGACGCGACATCTGGGTGACGCCCAGCGCGATCACCGCAAGCATCAGCAGCAGCGCGACGGCGAAGCCGAGTCCGACATTGAACTGCAGGCCGCGCAGCGTGTATGCGGGAGCTCGCCTGCCTGGGGGCGCGGTCACAGGGGTCGATCCATCGGGAGGAAGCATGGATGGTACCGGTGCTTATTCGCGCCGGAACGCCACGACGTGGTCGGCCGCCAGTTTGATGCCGATCTTTTCGCCGATGGCGTGGTTATGATGCGACGGCACCAGCGATAGCGCGCGCTGGCCGCTCGGCAATTTGAGGGTGTAGAGGAATTCTGCGCCACGGAAGGCCTTGTTTTCGATCTCGGCGAGCAGCAGGCTGTCGTCGTCGTGGACGATGTCGTCGGGCCGCAGCAGCACATCGACCTGGCAACCGCGCACGCATTCGTGGCAGCGATCGGCGCCACACTCAACCGGGATGCGGCCATTCAGCACGCCCAGCTCGATTTCCACCAGGTGGTCGTTGATGACCTCGCCGGCGAGCAGCGCGCCCTGGCCGACGAAGTCGGCGACGAAGCGGTTGACCGGCTCGTGATACAGGTTGTAGGGCGTGTCCCACTGCTGGATGCGGCCCTCGTGCATCACCCCGACCCAGTCGGCCAGGGAGAAAGCTTCGTGCTGGTCGTGGGTGACGATGAGCGCGGTGGTGGCTTCGCGCTTGAGGATGTCGCGCACCTCGAGCGACAGGCGTTCGCGCAGTTCGACGTCGAGGTTGGAGAAGGGCTCGTCCATCAGGATCAGGCGCGGGCGCGGGGCCAGTGCACGGGCCAGCGCCACGCGCTGCTGCTGGCCGCCGGACAACTGATGCGGGTACTGGCCGGCGTGGCCCGCGAGGCCGACCAGTTCGAGCAGCTCGACGATGCGCGCCTTTTTTTCGGCAGCCGACTGGCCGCGCAGGCCGAAGCCGACGTTATCCGACACTGTCAGATGCGGAAACAGTGCGTAATCCTGGAATACCATGCCGACCCGGCGCTTCTCGGCGGGCAGCATCCAGCCGGGTCGGCTCACGACCTCACCGCCGATGCGGATCTCGCCGCTCTGGATCGGCTCGAAGCCGGAAATGCAGCGCAGCGCGGTCGTCTTGCCGCAACCGGAGGGACCCAGCAGGCAGCCGATCGCGCCTTCAGGCAGGGTGAAGGAGAGGTCGGCGATGATCTGCCGCGTGGCGTACGACTGCGAAACCGAATCGAGGACCAGTTCAGCCATAGGGCTCAGCCATGGGAATGCGCTCCGCGCCAGGTAAGGAGAATGACGGGAATGATACCGGCTATGACGATGGCGAGCGAAGGTAGTGCGGCGCGCTCCCACTCGCCTTCGGAAGTCATCTCGAACACCCGTACCGCGAGGGTGTCCCAGCCGAACGGCCGGGTCATCAGGGTGATCGGCATTTCCTTCATGATATCGACGAAGGCCAGCGCCCCTGCGGTCAGCAGGCTGGCGCGCAGCATCGGCAGGTGCACCCGGGCCAGCAGCGCACCGGTACCGGTGCCGAGATTCTTAGCGGCTTCGTCGATGTTGCGGGTGATACGGTGCAGTCCGCTGTCGATCGGGCCGAAGCCCACGGCGAGAAAGCGCACCAGGTAGGCGAGCAGCATCACCAGCAGCGTGCCCTTGAGAATTTCGGTGCCGTCGAAGCCGAACCACGCGTGCCCCGTGTCGATCAACCAGTTGTCCAGCGCCGCCACCGGGATGAACAGGCCCACCGCCAGGACCGCGCCGGGGAAGGCGTAGCCGAGGGTAGCCAGCCGCTGCGTCCACAGCATCGCGCTGCCGGGGCGCTGGCGCCCGGCGTAGGCGAGCAGCAGGGCGACGGCAACCACCATCAGCGCGCCGATCCCGGCCAGCAGCACCGAATGCCACGTGAAGCTCCAGTAGCGGGTGTCGAGGTCGGTGGCGACGACCTCGCGCGTCCACAGCGCCAGTTGGGCGACCGGGATGAGGAAAGCGATCGCCAGCACCGCTCCGGCATAGGCAAAGGCCAGTCCGGCCAGCGCGGGCGACAGGCTGATGCGCCGCGACGCGGCGCTGCGGCCCACTGCCCCGTAGCGCATTTGCGTGCGCGAGCGCTGCTCGAACACCACCGTGACCAGCACGAACAGGATCAGGATCGAGGCAAGCTGCGCCGCCGCCGGCAGGGAAAACAGGCTGTACCACGCCTTGTAGATGGCAGTGGTGAAGGTGTCGTAGTTGAAGATCGCCATGGTGCCGAAGTCGGCCAGCGTTTCCATCAGTGCGAGCATCAGACCCGCCGCGATCCACGGCCGTGCCATCGGCAAGGCCACCCGGAAGAAGCCCCGGGTGCGAGAAAGCCCGAGCGACTGCGCGGCCTCCAGCGCGATCGCGCCCTGCGTGGCGAAAGCATTCCTGGCAATCAGGTAGACGTAGGGATAGAGCGCCAGCGACATCACCAGGATGACGCCGCCGCGCGAGCGGATCTCGGGCAGTCCAGTGATGCGCCAGCTCTCGCGCAGCCAGGTCTGCAGCGGCCCGGTGAAATCCAAGAGGCCGATCGCAACGAAGGCGGTGACGTAGGCAGGCAGCGCCAGCGGCAGCAGGAGCGCCCAGTCGAACACGCGGCGGCCGGGAAATTCGCACATCGCCGTGAGCCAGGCGAGCGAGACGCCCAGCACGCTGACGCCGATGCCTACGCCGAGCACCAGCCACAGCGTATTGCCGACCAGTTCAGGGAGTACGAACTTAGCCAGGTGGGGGAGGATGTCGCCTTCGACCTGGGCAAAAGACGAGAACGTGACGACGACAGGCACCATCACCAGCACCGCTACAGCCAGGGCGATCAGCATCCAGCCGCTGGGGCGGCGGGCAGCTAAAACGAAAACGCCCGCTGGGGGCGTTTGCGTTGGGACGGCGACAGTCTCAGACAAGATGGGTGGCGGGTTGGCGCTTACTTGTAGCCTGCGCGGTCCATCAATTTTACGGCCTTCGCCTGCAGGCTGCCAGCTTCCTTCACGTTGATGAGGTTCTGCCTGAAGCTGCCCCAGGCCGCGACCGTCTTGTCGGGCGCCACTTTGGGATTGACCGGGTATTCCAGGTTGACGTCGGCGAACAGGTTCTGCGCCTTGTCGGACGACAGCCACTCGATCAGCTTCTGCGCGCCGGCAGGGTTCTTGGCATGACGCGTCACGCCCGCGCCGGAGATATTGACGTGCACGCCGGCGGCCTGGCTCTTCAGGCCCTGGTTGGGCCAGAAGATCGCGAGTGGCAGAGCGGGATTCTTCTCCATCAGGCGACCGAAATAATAGGTATTGACCAGCGTGACATCGCACTGTCCGGCCGCCACGGCTTCCATCGCCTTGGTGTCGTCGGGGAAGGGCGAAGTCGCCAGATTGGCAACCCAGCCGCGCACCATGGCTTCGGTTTTGTCCTCGCCGTATTCCTTGATCATCATCGCCACCAGGCTCTGGTTGTACACCTTCTTCGAGGTGCGCAGGCACAGGCGGCCTTTCCATTTCGGACTGGCGAGATCCTCGTACGTCGACAGCTCCGCCGGCTTCACCTTTTGCGTGTTGTAGACCAGGGTGCGGGCACGCACCGACAGGCCGAACCACTCGTTGTCAGGGTCGCGCAAGTGGGCCGGCACGTTGGCCTCGAGGGTCTTCGACCGGATGGGGCGCAGCAGGCCCTGTTGCGCGGCCTGCCACAGGTTGCCGGCGTCGACCGTCAGCAGCACGTCGGCCGGGGTGTTCCTGCCCTCGGCCTGCAGGCGTGCCATCAGCGGACCTTCCTTGTCGGTGATGAATTTGATCTGCACGCCGGTGTCGCGCGTGTACGCATCGAACAGCGGCTTGATCAGCTGTTCGTTGCGCGCGGAATACACCACAACCTGTTCAGCCAGCGCGGGCAGGGCGGCGGCTGTCAGCACCAGCGCCGCGAGCAGTCGGGTCAGGGTCGGCTTCATGTCGGTCTTCCTCGGAAACAGTGGATGTTCGACATGGTACTAACAATGAGAACGGTTATCAATAGCAATGACTATCTGTGGTCATTACGCAGTGCGAACTCGAACTGCATCCGTGTGCGCAACTCGCCCTCGAACAGCGCGTCCAGCCGAATGTGGCCGGGCTGTTCGACGATGGTAAGCCCAGGCTGCAACGGCGGATCGACATCGGTCAGCTTCAAGGTCTGTTGCGGATAGGTGACCTCGAGCGTTACCCGCATGGGGTAGTAGCCGTCGAGAAACCTGCGCATGTAAGGCCCATTCACCAGATCGAAAACGCCCGCACCGGCACTGTGCAGGGCACGGGTTTGCGCAGACAGGCAGAGGCGGGCGCCGGGCGCGACTTGCTGCAGTTGCACGCTGGCGCCTTCGACCCGCGCCGTGCCGATTCCGCTGGCGACGTCGATCCGGAGGTCGCGCACGAAGCCCTCGCGGAAGGTGATCTGCGCCTGCGGCACGGCGTCAAGATGATCGTGGCATTGCGACAGTGAAACCCAGCCCGAGACCAGGCTGTCGGGACTGATGAGGATGCGGTTCTGGTGATGGTGAACGGGTTTGGCAGGCAAGGTCGCGAGGAATCGCAGGGATCCTTCATTGACCGCTTCTGCGCTTTCCAGGCTGAGGTCGGTTGCAGCCACAGGCGCTCCCATCATGCTACCGACGCTCAACAGAACCAGCGCCAGCACGGCTGGACGCGGCCCGGCGCGCCGGGCAGGCGCCCTATTCGAGACCAGCGGCCGGAACTGGCGTGGCGCCGGGGACGACGACGCGTCGCGCACCGTCGAAACGCTCGCGCCAGTAACGGTCGTTGAGACTGGAAACCATGACCGAGCCGGTGCGGCTGCTCGATGCATGCACGAAACGGTCATCGCCCAGATAGATGCCGACATGGGAGAACGCGCGCTTGAGGGTGTTGAAGAAGACCAGGTCGCCCGGCAGAAGTTCGCCCTGCGCCAAGGGCTGCGCGGCTTCGCTGATCGCGCGACTGTCGCGCGGCAGGACCACGCCTGCAGTCTGTCTGAACACGTGGCCGACGAAACCGCTGCAGTCGACCCCGGTTTCGGGTGAGGTGCCGCCCAGTCGATAGGGGCTGCCTACCAGGCTGACCGCGTATAGGGGAATTTCATCCGTCGGGGATTCGGCGTGTACGGGTGGCACCAGCAGGAGGATGCACAGCAGTATGAGCGGCTTCATGGAATCCAATCTGCTCTATAGTTGAATCGATATACGGCCAAACCTGGCGGATCTTGACCGGAGGACAACACGATGAATGACGCTGAGACAACTGCTACATACACGAGTATCCCAGATAGCACGCAACTTGAGCAATTGCAGGAGGAGGCGGCTGCTGCGGCGTCCGCGCCCGACCTGCGGGAAAGAGTATACGAACTGACCGCGAATGCGCTGCACGAGCGCCGGCTGGCTTTCAGCGACCTGCGCGAGATCGTCAGCGCGATTACCTCCGGCGTGGGCAGTGGCCTGAGCTCTCGCAGCGGTGAAATGAAGGCCGGACTCAAGCAGGCCGTGTCCGGACTCGACGACGCTGTAGGCGGCGCGGCGCAGGCGGCCTCGTACTCCCTGCAGGAAGCCATCTCACAGGGGAAGGCGTTCAAGGATAACGAACTGAAGGCCAGACTGGAGCAGTTGCGTGACCTTGAGTCGCAGATCGTCGATGCTCTGAAGCAAACAGCGAATCACTCAGGCGGCAAACTCAAGGATGAACTCGAAATGCTGAGCGACCACCTGAAAATCAGCGGCACCCGCACCGGCGAGCAGGTGCGCGAGGCATTGCAGCAGCTGGCCAGTGGTGTAAAGGCCACAAGCAGCGCGGGGCGTGCCGGACTGAACGAGTCGGCGAGCGCGGCAACCGAGCGCCTGTCGCAGGTAGCGAGCGGCGTCCTGGCGGCGCTGTCGGAATCGCTCAAACGGCAGAGCGACCGCCTGCGGTCCTGAGCTTCACCGGCAGCAAACGGCGGAGTCGTTGCCGCTTTAGCGGCTTTACGAATCCGGCGTGCCCCTTGCGGGTACAGCGGAGTCGTTGCCGCTTTAGCGGCTTTACGAATCCGGCGTGCCCCTTGCGGGTACACTCTCGGCATTACTGATTCCAACAACCAACAATGCTCTGGGAAACCATTTCGGTCGTGCGCGATCTGCCGCGATTGCATGAAATCGCCACGGTGATGATTCGGTATGGCTGGGGCGACCTGGTGCGCGTTCTCGGCATCAGCGGCGTTCTGGAACGCGCCGGCCGGGTGCTGCACTGGCACAGCACCAGCGAAATCAGCCAGCTCGACGCACCCGTCCGCGTTCGCCGCGCGCTGGAAGAACTGGGGCCGACTTTTGTCAAGCTGGGACAAGTGCTGGCAACGCGGGTAGACATGTTCCCGCCGCACTGGATCGCCGAATTCGAAAAGCTGCACAGCCGGGTGCCTGCGGTGCCCTACGAAAACCTGCGCCCCGACCTGATAGCCGCCATTGGCGGCGAACCCACCGAAGTATTCGCCGAATTCGATCCCGTGCCGCTGGCCGCAGCGTCCATCGCACAGGTACATCGCGCTACCCTCAAGGACGGCACGCGCGTGGTCGTCAAGATGCGCCGTCCGGGCATCGAGAACGTGATCCGGGCCGACCTGCGCATTCTGGAACACGCCGCCAAATTGCTTGAAAGCGAGGTGCCGGATTCCAGACGTTATGACCCGGTGCATATCGTCTCGCAGTTCGGCCGTTCGCTGAGCCGCGAGCTCGATCTGGCCAAGGAGGCGCGCAACATCGATCAGTTCGCCCGCAATTTTTCCGACGAGCCGCGGGTGAAGATCCCCCGCGTGTACTGGGAGTTCACCAATAACCACGTCAACGTGCAGGAAGAAATCGTCGGCATAGAAGGGGTGGATCTCGCCAAGCTGCGTGCCGCCGGGCTCGATCCGCGGCTGCTGGCGGCGCGCGGTGCTGACGCGGTACTGCGCATGGTGCTGGAGCACGGCCATTTCCATGCGGACCCCCACCCTGGCAATGTCCTGTTCCTGCCGGATAACCGTATCGGCATGATCGATTTCGGCATGGTGGGGATGCTGACCAATCCACGCCGCAATCAGATTGTCGATCTGTTGTACGCCTTGATACGCAAGGACGAACAGGGCCTGCTGCAGGTGCTGCTTGACTGGAGCGGCGATTCGGTGACCGACGAGAACCGCCTGGCCTACGACGTGGCAGAGCTGCTGCAAAGCTACGACGACCTGAAGCTCAAGGACGTAAAACTCGGCGCGTTGTTGAACGACATCACGGCCATGATGCGCGACAACAACCTGGTGCTGCCCGCCGATCTGACCTTGTTGTTCAAGGCGCTGATCACGCTGGAAGGGCTGGGGCAGCAGCTCGATCCGGAATTTCACATGATCGATCACGTGACGCCGTTCGTGGAGCACATCATCCAGCAGCGCTTCACCCCGCAGGCCCTGTGGACGCGCGGACGCAAGAGTGTGCGCGAGACGCTGGAAGTGCTGGCCGATTTGCCGCGCGATCTGCGGAATCTGTTGCGGGATGCGCGGCGGGGACGGGTGAAGATCGATCTTGACCTGAAGCGGCTGGATCAGTTTGGCCAACAGTTGGACCGTGCCAGCAACCGGCTCACCATGGGTATCCTCACTGCCTCGCTGGTGGTGGGGTCGAGCATCATCATGACGGTGGAGGGAGGCCCTCAGCTGTTCGGCCTGCCTTTTTTCGGCCTCGTCGGATTCCTGATCGCATTCGTCAACAGCCTGTGGATCCTTTTTTCCATCTGGCGCTCGGGCAAGCACTGAGCCGCTGGCGTCACGCGGTACACGTGGTGACGGAGGCCGTTGCGGCGGGTCGGGCGGCCAGCTGGGCAAGGGGGACCGGCCGTCCAAGCAAGTAGCCCTGCACATGGGCGAAGCCTAGGGACTCGACCTTGTTCAGGACCGATTCTGTCTCGACGCCTTCGGCTACCAGCCCGTAGCCGGCGTCGTTCATCATGTGCACGAAATCGGCTACCACCTTGCCTGCGCGGTCGTTCTGCCCCAGCTTGTTGACCAGAGAAATATCGAACTTGACCACGTCCACCGGCAAGTCGACCAGATAACGCAGCGGTGAGTATCCGGTCCCGAAGTCGTCCATCGCAATGCGGTAATTCACCGTGCGCAGCAAATCGAGATAGGCACGGACCTCGGTCATCTGCGTGATGAGCGAGGTTTCAGTGATTTCCAGCATCAACGGATGGCGGGCGTTATGACGGGACAACTCCAGCAGCAGGGAGACGACTTCGGGGTGTGAAATGCTCTGCGCCGACAGGTTGATCGAAACGCCGTTGCCCAGCGGCAACAACTGCGACGACAGGTCCATGTCGACCTGATGCAGGATGGCCAGATCGAATTCGGTCTCCAGGCGGCGGCTGCTGACCACCGGCAGGAACGCTCCCGGCATGATGAGTTTCCCGTGGTAGCGGATGCGCGCCAGCGCCTCGTAATACGCTACATTGCGCCCGGGCAGTGCATGGATGGGCTGGTAGTGCATTTCCATCAGGCCCGGTGCGCCCAATGCCTGGAACAGGGCGCTGGTCTCGCGACTGGCGACCAGCGTCTGCGCGGCATTCTCGGTGTCACGTCCATAAAGCGCGATACGGTTGCGCCCGGGCTGCTTGGCCGTATACATGGCGATATCGGCCTGCTTGGGCAGTTCGTCGATATGCGCAAGCCGGCCGGCCTCGCAATAGGCGATGCCGATGCTGATCCCGACTGGTTCGTTGATTCCCAGGTCTGTGAAGTTTGCCGCATCGAGCAGGTGCTGGCAGCGTTGAGCGATCTGCCTGGCCTGGGCGGGCGTGGTGTGCGAGAGGAAGGTCGCAAATTCGTCGCCGCCCAGACGATAAAGGCGGTCGTTGGCGCGCAACGCCATGACCAGTGCGTCGGCAATGATGGTGAGCACGCGATCGCCCTTGGCGTGGCCGTAGGTGTCGTTGATGGTCTTGAAACGGTCGCAGTCGAACAGCAGGAAGGCCGTGTCCTGCGGCGCGGTCTTCAGTTCGTCGCGGAAATTCCGCCAGTCTTCCTCGTAGGCGCGCCGGTTGTGGCAGCCGGTGAGGGCATCCTGGTGTGCCTGGGAATGGAACTCCCGGTTCTGGCGTTCCAGCGAGCCGTGCAGTTCGCGCAGCTGGAGTTGATAGTCGTACAACGAGCGGCGGATGTTTTCCAGCTCCACGATGCGCAGCGGCTGCGAGCGTGTCCGGCTGTCGCTGAAACGGCCCCTCTGCATCGCGTCGATGTCGTCTGAAAGTCGATGCAGCGGCCGTATCAGCAGGTGGTTGTACGCGAGAAATTCCAGCAGCGACGAGACCATCAGCAGCACGAACAGCGCGAGCAGGATGTGAGACAGTATTTCCTGAAAACGAAGCTGATCCTGATCCTGGCGGATTTTGAAACGCAAACGTGAATGCAGTTCCGACGCTGCCAGTGTCTCGCCTGGCTTGAGCATCAGGGCAATGCTGGCCGTGTCCACGAAATAAAATCTTTGCCTCTGCTGAAGCGCCGGCATGAAGTCGACCCGGATCAAGCCATGGCCAAGCAGGGCTTGCTTCTGTTCATCGCTATAAACGGTGAATGTTTGATACAACGCGATCCCGCCGGCCTCGAGCGTCAGCCAGGCGCGTGTCTGCGGGGGGCCAGCCGGCAGGCTGGACGGCAAATCCTTTTTTGGCTCGCCGCCGGCCAGCACCTCGCCCGAGTGGCTATACAAGGCCGCACGGGCCAGAGGGCTGGACAGCATGCCGCTTTCATAGACCCGCTGATCCCGCCAGTAGGAGTAGTACTCGGGCATCACCAACTGTTGCCGGGTTTCATCCCAGCGCGCCAGATTGACAGCCTGATCCTGAGTCTGGCTCAGGAGCTGCTGGATGGCTGCTGCGATTTCGGAATGCGCGGCGTCCTGGCTGTGCTGCTCGAGGCTGCGCGTCACGGCGCGCGTCTGATAGGTGGCAAAGCCCGCGATCAGACTCATCAGAACAAGCAGGCCGGTCACGAAGGCGAGTGCGATCTGCTTGATGGAGATGGAAGCCGGAAGAATCATTGCTGTGACGACATTCGGGTGCGTTCCAGAAACTCGAGCGTGCGTTCCAGCAGGTCGAACTCATGTTCCCCATCCATGAAATGGTTCGCGCCCTGCACGATCACCATGGGGACCTTCACTTCTTCGAGTGACTTGATCCAGTTTTTCCCCAGCAATTCGTCCGCATCACCCATGATCAGCTGCGTGCGGACTGGCGACTGCTTCAGTGCCGCCAGGGTGCGCGGCTGATCCCAGCGCACGTACGACAGCAGTGCCTGCGGTGTCGAAGGATAGTTCTTGCAGAACGAAAGGCGCGCGGTGACCAGTGTCCGCTGCCTGTCCCGAACCTGGCGTTCCAGCTTTCCGATGAGCCCGGCGCGCGAGTCCGTGTCGACCTGGGCTTCGACCAGCGAAGTCCCGATATAGGCCTTGACGGCGGGATCCGGCCGCCCTGCCAGATAGGCCAACAACTGCATGCTGCCGAAACTGTGCCCGACCAGCACGATCCGGCTGTGGCCTCGTGATTTCAGCCAGGCCACCCAGCGCGCGATTTCCGTGACATCGTCGTCCAGGCTGTGAGCATGCACCGCTTCGCACGCCAGGCTCTTGTTCCGGCCGGGAATGCCCAGGCTGAGCGTGGGCGACAAGACGGCGTAGCCCGCATCATGCATGCCGCGCGCCAGCGCTCCTACGGTTGAAAACGCGCGTGTCTGCAAGAAACCGTGCAGCAGCAGCACCGCGGGCCTGTCCGCTTGCCCGGCCAAATACTCGGCACTGGCGGGAATGCCGGGATGCATCTCCAGTTGGGTTATCACAGCCTGAGCCGAAGTCGGCAGTGCCGAAAACAGCAGGCAAAGCAGAAAGGTGCGCATGGCCGGGAGAAATGATGAATTCTGCGAAGGTAACGGCAGCAAACCGATGAAACTGAAGTCTTTCCTCAACGGTCGGCGCCTTGTCGGGTGTTACACTTCATCCCGAAGTCGGTCCTGGCATGTTTGATCTCGAAACCATCTTTTCACCCAATGGAGCGTGTGCCGCCGTGCTGCCCGGATGGCGCGTGCGGCCGCAGCAACTCGCCATGGCCGAGGCGGTCGGGCAGACCATCGCCGACCACGGTGTGCTGCTTGCCGAAGCCGGGACCGGCACCGGCAAGACGCTGGCCTATCTGATTCCTGCGCTGCTGTCGGGGGGCAAGGTGGTGATCTCCACCGGCACCAAGGCCTTGCAGGACCAGCTGTTCCATCGTGATCTGCCCGCCGCGCGGCGGGCGCTGAAGTCCCCGGTCACGGTGGCGCTGCTGAAGGGGCGCGCCAACTATGTCTGCCATCATCACCTGCAACGCAATTTGAGCGACGGTCGCTTCGCCAACCGTGACGACCCCGTCTGGCTCGCCAAGATTGCCCGTTTTGCCGAGACAAGCACTTCCGGCGACCGTGCCGAAGCCGAGGGCATCCCGGAGGACGCCAACGCCTGGCACTACGCGGTTTCCAGCCGTGACAGCTGCCTCGGCAGCGAGTGCAGCCACTTCAAGGACTGCTTCGTCATGGCCGCGCGCAAGAAGGCGCTGGATGCCGAAGTGGTCGTCGTCAACCACCACCTCTTCTTCGCCGACCTGTGGCTGAAGGACGAGGGCGTCGCCGAACTGCTGCCCGCATGCAACACCGTGATCCTCGACGAGGCACACCAGCTCGCCGAGACCGCCGCGCAGTTCTTCGGCGAGACGCTCTCGACCGCGCAGCTGCTCGAGCTCGCCGGCGATACGAAGCGCGTCGCGGCAGTCAAGGCGGGCGACTTCCCGGCGCTGCGCCGCGCAGCGGAGGAGTTGGCCAAGGCCGCGCGCGACCTGCGCCTGGCGTTCCCGCAGAACCCGGTGAAGGCGACCGTGGTGGAACTCGCGCGCTACGAGAAATGGCCTGATTCACTGAAGACGCTGAACGCCGCGCTCGACGAACTGGCAAAACTGCTGGAGAGCCAGGCCGAGCGTGACGCCGACCTGAAGAACTGTTTCGAGCGCGCGCAGGGGGTGCAGGCGACGCTGGCGAGCTGGCAACGCGACGACGACCCCGAGCATCCGCGCGTGCGCTGGGTCGAGACGACGATGAACTCGCTGCTGCTGCATGCGACGCCGCTGTCGGTCGGCGCGATGTTCGGCGCCAAGCTCGGCGAGCGCGCGCAGGCGTGGATCCTGACGTCGGCGACGCTGTCGGTCGGCGGTGACTTCACCCACCTGAAGACGCGGCTCGGCATCGAGGAGGCGGATACCCTTTGCGTCGACAGCCCCTTCGACTATCCGCGCCAGGGCGTGCTCTACGTGCCCCAGGGTTTGCCGGCGCCCAACACGCCCGAGTTCACCGACGCGGTCGTCGACGCCGCCCTGCCGGTGCTGGAAAACAGCCGCGGCCGCGCGTTCATCCTGTTCACCAGCCTGCGCGCGCTGGACAAGGCGCGCGGGTTGTTGACCGACGCCTTCAAGCTTCGCGGCTGGGACTACCCGTTGCTGGTGCAGGGCGACGCGCCGAAGAATGAACTCCTCGCGCGCTTCCAGAAAGCCGGCAATGCCGTGCTGCTGGGCAGCCAGAGCTTCTGGGAGGGCGTCGATATGCCCGGCGACGTGCTGTCGGTCGTCATCATCGACAAGCTGCCGTTTCAGCCGCCCGACGATCCGGTTGTCGCCGCGCGCATCGCGCAGGCCGAGAAGAATGGCGGCAAGCCGTTCATGGACTATCAACTGCCGCATGCAGCGATCAGTTTGAAGCAGGGCGCGGGGCGGCTGATCCGCACCGAGACCGATCGCGGCGTACTGATGATCTGCGATACGCGACTGGCGGACAAGCCGTATGGGCGGTTGTTGCTGAATGCGCTGCCGCCGATGACGCGGACGAGGAAGTTGGAGGTGGTGGAGCGGTTTTTCGCTTCGCATGACGCCCCGCCTGTCGTTGCGGCGCCCTGAAGGCATGAACGCCGCGCAGCACCGCCGAGTAGTTGAGGCTTCGTTCGGCTACGGACTGTTGGCCGGGGGTAGCCCGGCAGCTAGTCACTTTCTTTTGTCTCGCCAAAAGAAAGTAACCAAAGAAAAAGCGACCCCGACATACCCGAATTCCCGAAGATCAAGCGCGCCGGGAGGGCGGCAAAGAACTCGCCCCGCCTTGGCTGTTTTTAATTTGTTTTTTGTGGGCGGGGCTCAGACACCTTTGCCGCTGATCCACCCGACACACTTGATCTTCGGCGGGTCTGTAAGGGGAAAAAAAGTCAAAACCAGTTTGACTGTGAGCAGCCGTCGCAACCAGATCGAGGGCTCCGCAGTAAATCTCACCCAAGTGCACAAGCCGACCCGTCGCCACCGCCCTGGTT
>JANJWF010000181.1 GCA_024709685.1 Thiobacillus sp. | reverse complement strand
GTGGTGCTGGACGAGCTGACGTATCTGCTGAGCTACGGCTACCTCGACGCCGACAGCGTGCTCGACGCGCTGGCGCACCGCCCGCCGATGCAGCACGTCGTCGTGACGGGGCGCGCGGCGCCACACGCGCTCACCGAGCTGGCCGACACGGTGTCGATCATCGCCGACGAGAAGCACGCGTTCCATGCCGGCGTGAAGGCGCAGCCGGGCATCGACTTCTAGGGCCCGTCACCACTGCCCGCGGCATAATTGCGGGGTGAGCTCTCCAACCTACATCGGGCGTTTCGCGCCGTCTCCCACCGGCCCCCTGCATGTCGGCTCGCTGGTCGCCGCGCTGGCGAGCTGGCTCGACGCTCGCGCGGCGGGAGGACGCTGGCTGGTGCGCATGGAGGACCTTGATCGCCCGCGCTGCGAGCCCGGCGCCGACGACACCATCCTGCGCCAGCTGGAAGCCTATGGCCTCCTCTGGGACGGCACCGTGCTCTACCAGTCGCGGCGCGACGACGCCTACGCGGCAGCGCTGGCAGCGCTACGGTCGCAGGGCGCGGTGTTTGCCTGCACCTGTACCCGCAGCCAGCTTGCGCAGGCGCCGCGCAATGCCGAGGGCGAGATCGTCTACCCCGGCACCTGTCGCCTGCATCCGTTCCCGAACCTGGCGCCGCATGCCTGGCGTGTCCGCACGGTGGATGCGAGCACCCACTTTGTCGACCGTGTCCACGGCGCCCTGCGACAGGACCTGGCGGACGAAGTCGGCGATTTCGTCGTCAAACGTGCCGACGGGCTGTTCGCCTACCAGCTCGCCGTGGTGGTCGACGACGCGTTCCAGGGCGTCACCCATGTCGTGCGCGGCGCCGACCTCCTGTGGAACACGCCGCGCCAGATCTACCTGCAGGGCCTGCTTGGCCTGCCGACTCCGGCCTACGCCCACGTGCCGCTCGTCACCAACGCCGCCGGGCAGAAGCTGTCGAAGCAGACCCTTGCCCCGGCGCTGCCGGAGCGAGGGCGCCGGATGGTGCTGGCGCAGGCACTCGCCGCGCTCGGCCATCCGCCTCCGGCCGAACTGGTCGGCGCCGGGCCGGGCGAGCTGCTGGGGTGGGCCGTTGGCGAATGGCGCATCAAAAACGTGCCGCTGCACCCGACCATTGCCAACGCCACTCAAGCCCCCGACAATCAGCCCCTAGCCCCTAGCCCCTAGCCCCTAGCCCCTAGCCCCTAGCCATGGCCCAGCTCCCATCCGCCGTCGAACAGGTTCTGCACGTCCACGCGTCGTTCATCCACGCCGTCGTCAATGCCCTGCGCGACCGTAGCCAGCTACCCGACCTGATGAAGCAGCTCGATGCCGCCGAGCAGGCCGGGTGGGCGCGGCTGGTGGGCGCGCTGCGCCACGTCGTCAACGGCCGCCGCGATCCGTCCATCAAGCTCGGCCTGGACGAGGAGGATGGCATCCTGCTTGACGCCATCCTGCGCGGCCTCGACAACCCGGCGACCCTGCCGCCGCTCGACGCCCGCCCGGACGGTAGCTCGGCCGCCCCCGGGCTGGCCGCGCTCATCGACGCCTCGGCGCGCGGCGATGCGCAGGCGATGTCAGTGCTCGCCAACATGTCCGAGCAGATGATGAAGGCCGGCGGCGACATGGCGCTCCTCGGCGGGCGCATGCGCCGTCTCGTCAACGGCGAGCGCGACGCCGACCAGCTGGTCGCCGGCATGGGGCCGCTCGGGCGCCAACTGCTGATCAGCCTGCTCGACGAGTTGGCGAAGCTGCGGCCGCACTAGGCCGGCGGCCGTGCAGCCCCAAACCGGCTAAAGCTCGAGGCGTTGAGCGCCGATAAGGATGCGGGGGCGTACTCCCCCGGGGAACTGCCAGCCGGCAGCCCATCGGCAATCAATAAACGTCAGGACAGGGAAAAACCATGGAACGGTGCGCTTTCAAGGCCACGATTGCGCTTTTCGGCGCCAGCCTGCTCGCGTGGGCGACGCTCAGCATGGCGGGCGCACGCACGGTCTATTCAGACGACGGCATTTCCGAACTGACTGCGCCTGAACACTGGACCGTGCGCGCGGATATCGGCAGGGAGGCCGCGTTGCGCGTCAGCAATTCCGCGGCCGATTACCACATCGCTGTCTATACCTACCTGCCCGACGAGATCGAGCCGACGACCCTCGCACAATTTGCCGAGGATTTCAGCAGCGATCTGATGGCCAGCCTGGGGGACGGACGCGTTTCGGCGCCCAGGAAACTGACCATCAACGGTCGTCCCGCCGTGCAATACGAAGTGTCCGGCCGCGTTGGAGAAGACCGGTTCGTCTATCTGAACACGACGGTGGAAGGAAAACGTGCCAAGCACCAGCTGGTCGCCACCGTCAGCGAGGCAGATTACCCGGTCCACAAGGGTGCGCTGAACAAGGCCATCGTGTCCTTCCGCGAGTCCGCAAAGCCCCGTCCGGCAAAAGATCGCATCGACCTGGTCTTCGACTGGTCGGAGAACGGCGAGTCGAGATTTTCCACACAAAGCAGGAACGTCGATCGCCGGGGTACGCGCGAAATGCAAATGAGCGGCACCATGACGATGCGCCCGCTTGGGGATGAGGGCTTGCTCGTCAGCACGCGGGTGACCGACTTCAAGGTGACCTCAAGCGACCAGGGTGAAGCAAAAAACAACTTCATGCAGGACCTGATGCAGCAGGTGACGAGTGAAACCCCCGACTATGTGGTGAGCCCGGACGGCGAGTTCATCCGGGTCGAGAACCTCGGCGCCTACTACGGACGGCTCGAGCAGGCCATGCTGAAGGCCATGCCGGAGGACGATACCGGTTCGCAGGACAGGGCGAAGACCCTTATCAGAAACCTTTTCCCGGAAGAGGCGCTGATGGCCGCCTTGCAGGACGGATGGAACAGACAGGTCGAGAACTGGGCGGGCGGCTCTTATGTGGTGGGCGAAAGTTACCGCTACGAGACCCAATACCAGATGCCCGCCCTGGGCGAGGCCGCGTTCCCGATGAGCGTCAGCCAGAAGCTGGAGGGGCGCGTCCCCTGTCACGAACAGGACCAGGCCCGGTCGTGCGTACGGCTGGTGCAGACGTCGCAGGTTTCCGGCGCGGCCTTCGACCAGGCCATGCAACAATACCTGAACCGCGTGATCAAGGATGCGGCAGGGGACAAGTCGAAACCGCCGATGATTGCCGTCGACGGCGTTGAAGTCGTCAAAACCATTACGCTGGTAACCGACCCCGAAACCTTGCTGCCCCACGAGGAAACCGAGTCGGAGATCAAGACGACGCGCATCAGCGTGGACGGCCGGAAACAGACTGGCAAAGACGTGAGCGAGACCGTCACCCGCTACAGCTACTGAACCACGCGGGCCTCCGGGGCAGGGCTCACCGGTTGGCCCGTCTGCCGCGGGCGCCGTCGGAACCGGGAAGCCGGCGCGGCGCCCTCCGCTTTGACAGTGTCGCCTCCGTTCAGCTAAAATGCGCGCCTTTTCGGCGGTCGTCTGCCGGAAAAGCAGCGCCAGGGTGATGTAGCTCAGTCGGTTAGAGCGACGGATTCATAATCCGTAGGTCGGTGGTTCAAGTCCACTCATCACCACCATATTCCTTTCACCGCGCCCACTCGACGGCACGCGGCGAAATCTCCGCCCCCAGTCTATCCACTGTCCCGGCATATGATCCCAGCAACCGTAGTCGACCGCTTTCCACTCCGATCAAGCCCGCACGAATGCGGGGCTTTCCGTCGCTCGGACACTCCACTGGAAGCTGGCAATGCTACACACCCGCTGGCGCGTCCGGTCATGCGCCTGCCTTTGTACCCGCAAGGAGTAGGCCGTATTCGTAAAGCCGCTAAAGCGGCAACGACTCCGCTCTCGCGCCTCCTTGCCTACCCCGGTAGGCTGCGTCGTTGCTTCGCCCTAAAGGACTCTGATCCACTATGGGCTGAAGCCCATGTGGAGTCGTATGCGGCAGACACTCGCCCAAACGCACCATCGGGTGCATCCGACCACGGTTGCTAGGATCATGAAAAAAATCTACATCAAAACCTTCGGCTGTCAGATGAACGAGTACGACTCGGACAAGATGGCCGACGTGCTCAACGCCGCCGAAGGCCTGACCCCGACCGCCAATCCGGAAGACGCCGACGTGATTCTGTTCAATACCTGCTCGGTGCGCGAGAAGGCGCAGGAGAAGGTGTTCCACGACCTCGGCCGGGTGCGCCATCTCAAGCAGGCCAACCCCGAGCTCATCATCGGCGTCGGCGGCTGCGTCGCCAGCCAGGAAGGTGCGGCCATCGTCGCGCGTGCGCCGTTTGTCGATGTCGTGTTCGGCCCGCAGACCCTGCACCGCCTGCCCGAACTCATCGCAAAAAAACGTGAGACCGGGCGCGCCCAGGTCGACATCAGCTTCCCCGAGATCGAGAAGTTCGACCACCTGCCGCCGGCGCGCGTCGAAGGCGGGGCCGCCTTTGTCTCGGTCATGGAAGGCTGCTCGAAGTACTGCACCTTCTGCGTCGTGCCATACACCCGCGGCGAGGAGGTGTCGCGGCCTTTCGACGACGTCATCGCCGAGGTTGCCGATCTGGCCGGGCGCGGCGTGAAGGAAGTGACCCTCCTCGGGCAGAACGTCAACGCCTACCAGGGCGCGCTGGAGGATGGCGGCACCGCCGACCTGGCGTTCCTGCTGGAAATGGTGCACGAAATCCCCGGTATCGAGCGCATCCGCTACACCACCAGCCACCCGCGCGAAATGACGCAGCGCCTGATCGAGTGCTACGGCAAGCTGCCGAAACTGGTGTCGCACCTGCATCTGCCCGTGCAGTCCGGTTCCGACCGCGTCCTCGCCGCGATGAAGCGCGGCCACAGCGTGCTCGAGTTCAAGTCGATCGTGCGGAAATTGCGCGAGCAGCGCCCCGATCTCTGCCTGTCGTCGGATTTCATCGTCGGTTTTCCCGGCGAAACCGAGGCCGACTTCGAGGCGACGATGAGGCTGATGCAGGAACTGAATTTCGATGCCAGCTTCTCCTTCATCTACAGCAAGCGCCCCGGCACGCCGGCGGCGGACTATGCTGACGATGTAGCCGCCGAACTGAAGACCCAGCGATTGATGAAACTGCAGGCGAGAATCGAGGCACAGGCGCAGGAAGTGAACCGAGCCATGGTCGGCACCGTCCAGCGTGTGCTGGTCGAAGGCCATGCCCGGAAAAATGCCGACGAGCTTGCCGGCCGTACAGACAACAACCGCATCGTCAACTTTGCCGGACAGCCGCGAATGATCGGACAGTTCGTCGAGGTCACCATCACCCAGGCCCTGCCGCACAGCCTGCGCGGCGAGATCGCCCTCACCGGGAGCGAGAGCGCTTGAAAACCGACATCGTCGAACTGCGCCTGGCCCCGGAGGACAACCGGCGGCTGGCGAACCTGTGCGGGCCGATCGACGAGAACCTGCGCCAGATCGAGGCGGCGTTCGACGTCACCATCGGTCGCCGTGGCGCGAGTTTCAGGGTAACCGGCGACGCCGCGCAGGCGGAGAAGGGTGCGCAGGCGATCGAGCATTTCTACAACCGCGCACACGACGAGCTTTCCCTCGACGACATCCAGCTGGGGCTCGTCGAACTCACGCGTGGGCGCGCCGACGAGGAAGGCCCGGCGCTGCGCACGCGCCGCGCCGACCTGCGTGCGCGCACCCCGCGCCAGGGTGAATACATCGAGCAGATCCGCAGCCACGACATCACCTTCGGCATCGGTCCCGCCGGCACCGGCAAGACCTATCTCGCGGTGGCGTGCGCGGTCGACGCGCTGGAGCGTGAACAGGTCAAGCGCCTGGTGCTGACGCGGCCAGCGGTCGAAGCCGGCGAGCGGCTCGGCTTCCTGCCGGGCGATCTGACGCAGAAGGTCGATCCCTACCTGCGCCCGCTGTACGACGCGCTGTACGACCTGATGGGTTTCGACAAGGTGACGCGGCTGATCGAGCGGCACGCCATCGAGGTTGCGCCGCTCGCCTTCATGCGCGGGCGCACGCTCAACCACGCCTTCATCATCCTCGACGAGGCGCAGAACACCACACCCGAGCAGATGCAGATGTTCCTCACCCGCATCGGTTTTGGCGCGCGCGCCGTCGTGACCGGCGACCCGACCCAGATCGACCTGCCCAAGCACGTGAAGTCGGGGCTGATGGACGCAGCCGAGGTGCTGGGCGAGGTGCGCGGCATCGCCTTCACCCATTTCCAGTCGGAAGACGTCGTGCGTCACCCGCTGGTCGGCCGTATCGTCGATGCCTATGCCGCGCGCCGTGCGCTGGAGAAGCCGGGCGCATGAGTCGTATGGCGCAGGTGCGTGCCGAAAGGTCCCGCTTCCGCGAGCGGGAGCGGGTATGCGGGAGAGGGGAGCGAGCGGCCCGTGCCTGAGTTCTCGCTATCGGTACAGTTCGCCAGCGACGCGGACGACCTGCCGAGCCGCGCGCAGATCCGCCGCTGGGTCGCCGCCGCGCTCGAACATCCGGCCGAGATTACCGTGCGCATCGTCGACGCCGACGAGGCGCGTGCGCTCAACAGGGATTACCGCGACAAGGCCTACGTGCCCAACGTGCTGACCTTCGAATACGGTGAGATTGGCCACGATGAAGCCGGGCGCGGCGTGCTGGGCGGCGACGTGGTGATCTGCGCCTCGGTGGTCGAGCGCGAGGCGCGCGAGCAGGGCAAGCCGCTACAGCAGCATTACGCCCACATGACGATCCACGGCATCCTGCATCTGCAGGGCTACGACCACATCGAGCCGGCGGACGCTGACCTGATGGAATCGAGCGAAGCCGTTATACTGAAGCGCTTCCACATCCCCAATCCCTACCTTTCCTGACGCAAATGGAGTCCGACAGTAGCCATAAACCGAGCTTGCTCGAGCGCATCTCCCACTGGCTGATGCGCGAACCCGAAGACCGTGAGCAGTTGATCGAACTGCTGCACGGCGCCTACGAAAACAACCTGATGGATGCCGACGCCCTGGCGATGATCGAGGGCGTGCTGCAGGTGGCCGAAATGCGCGTCGGCGAGATCATGATTCCGCGCGCGCAGATGGATGTGATCGACATCAACGATGCGCCTGAGGTCTTCATCCCCCACGTCATCGAAACCGCCCACTCGCGCTTTCCGGTCATCGACAAGGACAAGGACGACGTCATCGGCATCCTGCTGGCGAAGGACCTCTTGCGCCACTACGCCGAGGCCGACAGCGACATCCGCGGCATGCTGCGCCCTGCGGTTTTCATCCCCGAGTCGAAGCGGCTCAACGTGCTGTTGAAGGAGTTCCGCTCCAACCGCAACCACATCGCCATCGTCGTCGACGA
>JANJWF010000092.1 GCA_024709685.1 Thiobacillus sp. | reverse complement strand
CGCCGGCTGGCCGTTGGGGCAGATGCAGTCGCTGACGGAAAAGATCGAGGCCGAGTGGGACAAATACGGCAACTTGCCCAGCCGCCTGCCGCCCGAACTGCGCGAGCGCCACGCCGCCTTGTACAAGATGGCGGTGGAGCGTGCGCGCGAAAAGGGCTGGGATCCCGAACTCGGCGAAGACGAGTGATCCCGGCTGCCCCCCGCTGATGGAACTTTCCCCGCCGCTGCTGCAACTCGCCACCCAGGCGCTCGATCTGGTGCTGGACTTCAAGCGCCCGGCCGACGCCGTGCTGTCCGCGTTCTTCCGCGACCACAAGAAGCTCGGCGCACGCGATCGCGCATTCGTCGCCGAAGCCGTGTTCGGCGTGCTGCGGCGCTACCGCTATCTGTCGGTGGTGGTGCCGGCAGCCAACCCGCGCACCCTCATCATCGCCTGGCTGATCAAGGTGCGCGGCATGAGCGGTGCCACGCTGGAAAAATTCGCCAAGCCCGAACTCATCGACCATATCCGCAGCGCCAGGACCGATGAACTGCCGCTGGCGGTTGCTGCCGAATTACCCGACTGGGTGGTCGAGAAACTGCAGCGTTCGATGCCGGACGCCGACATCCTTGCGCTCGGCCGCGCACTGCAGCAGCCGGCGCCGCTCGACGTGCGGGTGAACGCGCACAAGGCGGATCGTGACGCTGTGCTGGCGCAGTTGCAGGCGGAGGGCATGGCGGTCGAGCCGACGCGCTATTCGCCGTGGGGCATCCGCTTCAAGGACCATCCGGCGATCAACCGCCATCCGTTGTTTCTCGATGGCAGCCTGGAAGTACAGGACGAAGGCAGCCAGCTGCTCGCCCTGCTGCTCGGCGCGCGGCGCGGCGAGATGGTGTGCGACTTCTGCGCGGGTGCCGGCGGCAAGACGCTCGCCATCGGCGCGATGATGGCGTCGACCGGCCGGCTGTACGCGTTCGATGTGGCGGAGAAGCGGCTCGCCAACCTGAAGCCGCGGCTGGCACGCTCGGGCCTGTCGAACGTGATGCCGCAGCTCATCGTTTCGGAAACCGACACCCGGGTGAAGCGGCTCGCCGGCAAGCTCGACCGCGTGCTGGTCGATGCGCCGTGCTCGGGGCTGGGTACGCTGCGCCGCAATCCCGATCTTAAATTCCGCCAGTCGCCCGAATCCGTGGCGGAACTGACGCAGAAACAGGCTTCCATCCTGCGCGCGGCGGCAAGGCTGCTGAAACCCGGCGGCCGGCTGGTATACGCGACCTGCAGCCTGTTGCCGGAAGAGAACGAGGCCATCGTCGAGGGCCTTGTGGCAGAAGGCGGGTTTGCCCTGCTGCCGGTGAATGAACTGCTGGCGCAGAACAAGATTCCGCTCGATACCGGGCCCATGCTGAAGCTGTCCCCCGCGGTGCACGGAACCGACGGTTTTTTTGCCGCGGTCCTGGCCAAGGCGGCTGCCTGATCGCCTTAAGCTGCCATGATCGATACGCGCCACGCTCCGGTCCCGTTTCATCCCGATACGCTGGGCACGCTGTGCGGCCTGTTTCGTCAACGCGTCGCGGCGACGCCGGATCAGGTCGCCTACCGTCAGTTCGACGAACTGCGCAACACCTGGGTGAGCTTCACCTGGGCGCGCGTGGCGACCGAGGTGGCACGCTGGCAGGCAGCACTGGTGAAGGAAGGGCTCGTTGCCGGCGATCGCGTGGCGGTGATGCTGAAGAACTGCGTCGAATGGGTGATTTTCGACCAGGCCGCGCTGGGGCTGGGCCTCGTCACCGTGCCGCTTTACCTCGACGACCGTCCCGACAGCGCAGCCTATGTCCTCAACCACTCCGGTGCCAGGCTGCTGCTCGTCGAAGGCAAATTCCAGCACAGGAAGCTCGCCGGAATTGCCGGCTCGGTCCCCGCCTTGACGCGCATCGTCAGCCTGACCCCGGCGGAAACCGGCCCGATGAACGCGAGCACGCCTGTCGTGGTGGCTGCCGACTGGCTGGCCGCAGCGGCGGGCACCCCCTTGCCCGGGCGGCATCTGTCCGCCGACTTGCTCGCCAGCATCGTCTACACCTCGGGTACCACGGGACGGCCCAAGGGCGTGATGCTGACGCACGAGAACCTGCTGTGGAACGCGTTCTATGCCTCGCAATGCGTGGGTTTTGCGCCGCACGAGGTGTTTCTGTCCTTTCTTCCGCTGTCGCACACGCTGGAACGTACCGGCGGCTATTACCTGCCGATGCTGCTCGGTGCCGAGGTCGCGTATGCGCGCTCGATCGCCCTGCTCGCGCAGGACCTGCAGGGGATCCGCCCCACCGTGCTGATCTCGGTGCCGCGCATCTACGAGCGGGTGTACAGACGCATCCAGGATGGGCTGGCGAAGAAAGGCCTGCTCCCCAGGGTGTTGTTCAGACTTGCGGTGCGCGCCGGCTGGCGGCGTTTCGAGCGCGGCCAGGATCGGGCCGGCTGGCATCCCGAACTGCTGCTATGGCCGCTGTTCGATCGCCTGGTGGCAAGCACGGTTGCGGAACAGCTGGGCGGGCGACTGAAGCTGGCGATTTCCGGCGGCGCCGCCCTCTCGCCCGACATCGCCCGTGTGTTCATCGGCCTCGGCGTGCCGGTTTATCAGGGCTACGGGCTCACCGAGACCAGTCCGGTGGTGTGCGTGAACCGGCCCGACTCCAACGTGCCCGCCAGCATCGGCCAGCCGTTGTCCGGCATCGAAGTGAGGATAGGCGACAACGACGAATTGCTGACGCGCAGCCGCTGCGTGATGCGCGGCTACTGGCAGGACGAGGTGGCCACCCGAGCCATCCTCGATCCCGAGGGCTGGCTCCACAGCGGCGACAAGGCCAGCGTCGACGCCCGTGGCCACTACACGATCATCGGCCGCATCAAGGACATCATCGTGCTGAACAACGGCGAGAAGGTGCCCCCCGCCGACATGGAGTCTGCCATCCTGCTCGACCCCCTGTTCGAGCAGGTGATGGTGGTCGGCGAAGGCAAGCCCTATCTCGCCGCACTGACCGTGCTCAACGAAGAGCACTGGCAGGGCTTCGCAGCGGGCCTCAACGTCGACCCCGGGAACCCGGCAGCCCTGCGCGACCCGAAGGTGACGAAGGCGCTGACCCAGCGTGTGGTGCGTCATCTCAAACATTTTCCGGGCTATGCACAGATTCGCCGTCTGCATCCCGAGCTCAGACCCTGGACGGTGGACGACGGCCTGCTGACGCCCACCCTCAAGCTCAAGCGCAACCAGGTGCTCGACCGTTACCGCGCCGCGGTCGAGGCGATGTACGCGGATTTTGTGCGCGGATGAATTCAGTCCAAAAAAAGGGAGATCTTCACATGTCGTATCGCGTCAATCGGCTGGCTGCGGGGCTGGCCCTGGCTGGCTGCACCCATCTTGCCCACGCCGCCGGCTTTTCTCTGATCGAGCAGAACGCCAGTGGCTTGGGCAACGCCTACGCGGGTGCCGCCGCCGTGGCCGAGGATGCCAGCACCATCTATTTCAACCCCGCAGGCATGACCTTGCTGCCCGACCGCCAACTCGTGGTGGTGGGGCACCTGATCAAACCCAAGATGGAGTTTTCGGGGACTGTGACGCCTGCCGTCGGTGGCGGGCAGGGCGGTGACGCAGGGGACTTGACCTTCGTGCCAAACGCCTATTTCGCGTACCGCCTGACGCCGGACGTACATCTGGGGCTGGGCCTCAACAGTCCCTTCGGCCTCAAGACCGAATACGATACAGGCTGGGTCGGCCGCTTCCAGGCACTCAAGTCCGAGGTCAAGACCATCAATATCAATCCCTCCATCGCCTGGAAGGTCAACGATCAACTGTCGCTGGGGGGCGGGCTCAATGTCCAGCGCGTCGAAGCGACCCTGACAAACAATATTTCGCCGGCCGCCCCCGGTTCCCTGATGACGGTCGACGGGGACGATTACGGCTGGGGCTGGAACCTGGGCGTGCTCTGGCAGCCGGCGACTGGCACACGCATCGGGCTCTCCTATCGCTCCGAAGTGGATTACACGCTGGAAGGGACGCTTGCATCAAATGTCTCGCTTCCCCTGCCTCCGAGCGGTGAGGTGACAGCCGATCTCACCCTGCCCGCAAGCGCTTCCCTGAGCGTTTTCCACAAGCTGTCGCCCAATGTGGATGTGCTGGCCGACGTGACCTGGACCGGCTGGAGTTCGTTCGATCGCCTTGCAGTGGTCTATACGTCAATCGCATACCCCCTGCCGCCCACGCCGGAAAACTGGGACGACAACTGGCGCTATTCACTGGGTGCGACCTGGCACATGAGCGATGCCTGGAGCCTGCGCGGCGGCGTGGCGTATGACGAAACGCCGGTACCGGATTTCTACCGTACCCCCCGGATTCCAGATGGTTCCCGCACCTGGCTGTCAGTCGGCGGGCAGTACCGGTTCAGCGAGCGCAGCAGGATCGACTTTGGCTATGCCCACCTGTTCGTGGAGGAAGTCGGGCTGAAGAGCCCCCCCAGCGGCCCCATCATCCTCACGGGCGAGTATGACAACGCGGTCGACATCCTGAGCGCGCAGTACACGCACAGCTTCTGAGGCCGCCGTGGACAAGCCCATTCCGTTCGACAGCCTGCTGACACGCCTCATCGGAGACAGCCAGGATTTCGCCCTGCTGTGGCAGTTGGGCGTGCTGGCGGTGTGCGCGCTCGTCGCCTGGGGTGCGATGCGGCTGGTGAAACCGTATCTCGAGAGGAAGGAAATCCTGTGGTCAGCCGGGCGCGCAGGGTTGCGCCGGGTCGGTTTCCCGCTCGTGATGCTTCTGGCGTTGCTGCTCGGGCGCGAGATTACCGGAATCTGGTTCTCCAGCACGCATCTGCTGAATCTGGCAATCCCCCTGCTGCTGTCGCTGGCAGGCGTCCGGCTGGTGGTTTATGCGCTGCGCTACGCGTTCGAGTCGCGGGAGACTCTGAAGGTTTGGGAACGCACCGCCGCCTGGTTCATCTGGGCCGCGTTCGCGCTCCACATCACCGGCTTGTTGCCACGCATCCATGCAGCGATGGAGACGCTGTCGTTCAACCTGGGCAGCCACCGCGTCTCATTGTGGCTGCTGCTCCAGGCGGCGGCAGTGATCGTGGTGGCAGTGTTGGCTGCACTGATGCTGGCACGCCTGGTTGAAAGCCGCCTGATGGGCGTCGAGCAGATGAACCTGTCGCTGCGCATGGCGCTGTCGAAAGCCACACGCTCCGTGTTTCTGGTGCTGGCCGTGCTGGTGGCGCTGCCGGCGGTGGGGATCGACCTCACCGTGCTGTCGGTGTTCGGCGGCGCGCTCGGCGTCGGCATCGGATTCGGCCTGCAGAAGGTGGCGAGCAACTACATCTCCGGCTTCATCATCCTGCTCGACCGCTCGGTCCGCATCGGCGACCGCGTCACGGTCGACAATAAGTTCGGCGAGGTCGGCCAGATCAACACCCGCTACACCCTGCTGCATTCGCTCGACGGCACCGAAAGTATCGTTCCCAACGAGATGCTGATCTCCCAGACGGTCGTCAACCACTCGCGTTCCAGGCGCAACGTCAAGGTCGCCCTTCCGATACAGGTGCTCTACGATACCGATCTGGAGCAGGCAGAGGCATTGATGCTGGAAGCTGCGCACGAGCAGAAACAGGTGATTCTCGACGACCCGGGCAATCTTCCGGGGGTGTTGCTGAAGGAATTCGCCGAGAATGGCATCGTGCTGGAACTGGGAGTGTGGATTCGTGACCCGAGCGAGGGGAACAATGTGCGTTCCGGCATCAACTGGGCGATCTGGCGGCGCTTCAAGGCCGCCGGGATCGAGATCGCCGTCCCGCAGCGCGTCGTCCGTCTCGTCTCGCCGGCGAGTTCGTAGCGAACGATCCCCGAACCCCGTCAGGCGGGTTGGGGATTCATGGGATATCATTATCCGATTTCCTGGACCCTGAAAAAGAAACATGCAATTAGGCTTGTTGGATCTACCGTGGTGGGGATATGTGGCGGTCACACTTGGGCTGACCCATATCACCATCGCAGCCGTCACCATTTTTCTCCATCGCTCGCAGGCGCACCGTTCCGTCGATCTGCATCCCATCACCAGCCATTTCTTCCGCTTCTGGCTGTGGCTCACCAGCGGTATGGTCACCAAAGAATGGGTCGCCATCCATCGCAAGCATCACGCCAAGTGCGAAACCGCCGAAGACCCGCACAGTCCGCAGACGCGCGGCATCAGGAAGGTGTTCTGGGAAGGTTCCGAACTGTACCGCGCCGAGGCCAGGAACGAGGAGACGCTTCAGAAGTACGGCCACGGTACGCCCGATGACTGGTTGGAGCGCAGCCTCTACAGCCGCCACTCGGCCAAGGGCGTCGCCCTGATGCTCGCAATCGATCTTGCCCTGTTCGGCCCCATCGGCCTGACCGTCTGGGCGGTGCAAATGGCGTGGATCCCGGTCACCGCCGCCGGCATCATCAACGGCGTCGGCCACTACTGGGGCTACCGCAACTTCGCCTGCGAGGACGCCAGTACCAACATCGTTCCGTGGGGCATCCTGATCGGCGGTGAGGAGCTGCACAACAACCACCACGCTTACGGCACCTCGGCACGCTTGTCGAACAAGTGGTTCGAGTTCGACATCGGCTGGCTCTACATCAAGCTGATGTCCTATGTGGGGCTCGCAACGATACGCAAGAAGGCGCCCACGGTGAAATGGCAGCCGGCCAAGCCGCTGTGCGACCTCGATACGCTGCAGGCCATCATCACTCATCGCTACGACGTGATGATGCGCTTCGTGAAGAGTGTGCGTGCCGACAGCGCGGCCGAGATCGCCAGGCTGAAAGCCGGCACGAACCTGCCGCAGAACTGGAGCCTCGACCGTTTCCGCCGCTCGCTGCACAAGGAACCGGCCGAGCTCGCCGCCTCCGACAAGGTCGAACTGGATCGACTACTCGACAAGAGTGAGCGCCTGCAAACCGTCTACCGCATGCGCCAGGAACTGGCCGCACTGTGGGGGCGTTCCAGCGCCAGCCGCGAGCAACTGCTGGAGCAGCTGCAGGCCTGGTGCAAGCGTGCCGAGGAAAGCGGCATCCAGTCGCTGCAGGAGTTCTCGGTGCGGCTGCGCAGTTACGCCTGATCGCTTGCAAATGAACGTACCGCGGCCGCTTGCATGAGAACGGCCCGAGACAAGCACCCGCGAAGTCCGAATGAACAACCCGCCAACCGGCGGGTTTTTATTGCACGCACCCGGGCTGGGCTCAGCTTCGATGGCACCCGCTGGCCATTGCGGCGTCACCGGTCGGCCTGCCTGCTAAGATTGTGCCCATGACAGAGCACACTTGGCGGCGTACGAAAATCGTCTGCACATTGGGGCCGGCCACCGATACACAGGATGTGTTGCGGCGGATGATCGCCGCAGGGATGGACGTCGCCCGCATCAATCTGTCGCACGGCGACCACGCCGACCATACGCGCCGCATCCGGCAGGTGCGCGAACTGGCGGGCCGGCTGGAGCGGCCGGTCGCGATCCTGGCCGACCTGCCGGGTCCCAAGTTCCGGGTCGGCCCCCTGCAGGAGGGGGCGTACCGACTGGTCGAAGGGTCGCAGGTATCGCTGGCGGAAACGCCGCACGATTCCAACAGGCTTCCGGTGCGCCACCCCGAGTTGCTGGACGCGCTTCGCCCCGGTGAAACCGTGTTTCTAGCGGACGGCTCGATCGAACTTCGCGTGCTGGCCGTATCCGCTGGCCGTGTCGATTGCGAAGTCGTGATCGGTGGCACGCTGCGCTCGGGCGCAGGGATCAATGTCCCCGACTCCCAGCTGTCCGCGCTCGTTCCCACCCTGGACGATCGCAGGCATCTGGCCTTTGCGGCGGCTGAAGGCGTCGACTGGATCGGGGTTTCGTTCGTCCAGACTGCTGACGATCTGGCGCGGGTGCGCGCGTTGCTTGCGGGCGGCGATCAGCCGCTCTTGATGGCGAAAATCGAGACGCGCCATGCACTGGCGCATCTCGATTCGATCATAGCGTTTGCGGACGCGGTCATGGTCGCGCGCGGCGATCTCGGGGTGGAAACCGATCTTGCGGAGATCCCGCTGGTGCAAAAACGGATTATCGCCGCCGCGAATGCCAGCGCCCGCCCGGTGGTCACGGCCACCCAGATGCTGGAATCGATGGTCGAGCACGACCATCCGACGCGAGCCGAGGTGACCGATATCGCCAATGCCGTACTCGATGGAACCGATGCGGTCATGCTGTCGGCAGAGAGCGCCGTGGGTAAAAATCCGGTCGCTGCGGTGAACATGCTTCGCCGCGTGCTCACGGCAACCGAAGCCGAATATGCCGCGTCGATGGCGCAGAGCCGCCTTGTGCATCGTGGAGCCGTATCCGCCAGCGAAGCGGTCGGCTTCGCCGCCTGTCAGCTCGCGCAGCAACTGGAGGCGCGTGCAATCATCATCCATGCACGCAGCCTCGCGTCCGTCGCAGCGATTGCACGATTCAGACCGCAGGCGATGGTCATCGCACTCACGGATTCGGAGCGCTTGTACCGAAGCCTCGCGCTGGTATGGGGCGTGTCGCCCTTGCATGGTCCGTCCGGCCTTGAGCCGCGGGCGCGCATTGCCGGGGCGGCGCAGTGGCTGTATGCGCACGCACTCGCGCGATCCGGCGACCGGGCGGTCGTGTTGTCGGATTCGACGGGGGACGGAGAGGTGGTCGATACGCTCGGGATGGTGCGGTTGCCGGCATAGAGCATGCCGGCAAGACGGTGTTACTTCAGGAAACGCCGAATGACTACTTCAGCTTGGTTTCCTTGTACATCACGTGCTTGCGAGCCTTGGGATCGAACTTGCTGATCTCCATCTTCTCGGGCATGGTCTTCTTGTTCTTGGTGGTGGTGTAGAAATGGCCGGTGCCCGCAGTGGACTCCAGCTTGATCTTTTCGCGTCCGCCTTTGGCCATGATCTGGATCCTTGCTGATTGGTTGGGGGGTTAGACGGCTTCGCCGCGGGCGCGCAGGTCGGCCAGCACGGACTCGATGCCGTTCTTGTCGATGGTGCGCAGCGCCGCATTGGACAGACGCAGACGAACCCAGCGGTTCTCGCTCTCGACCCAGAACCGGCGGTACTGCAGGTTGGGCAGGAAACGACGCTTGGTTTTGTTGTTGGCGTGGGAAACGTTGTTCCCGACCATGGGCTTCTTGCCCGTCACGACACATACGCGAGCCATGATGCTGCTCCAAAAATTGAGGGTTAACCGGTGAGGGTTAACGATAGGGGTTAACCCGAGAACCGCGATTTATACCACAGCCTGCGAGCGGGAGGCAAGCGCGGGGCCGCTCAGAGATGCCCGGACTCCCTGAACGATAGAGAGGACGCGCCCGCCACGATGAAATGGTCGAGTACGCGTACGTCCACCAGAGCCAGCGTATCCACCAGGATGCGGGTCAGGTTGCGGTCGGCCAGGCTGGGCTCGGCCACCCCGCTGGGATGGTTGTGCGCCAGGATCAGCGCGGCAGCGTTGTGCGCCAGCGCGCGCTTGACGATCTCGCGCGGATAGACGCTGGTCTGCGTCAGCGTGCCGCGAAACAGCTCTTCTACCGTGATCACCCGGTTCTGCGCATCGAGAAATACGCAGCAGAACACCTCGTATTCCTTGCTGCGCATGATCAGCCGCAGGTAGTCGTGCACGGCCGACGGAGACGTCAGCGCGTCGCGTGCCTGCATGTCCTCGGCCAGCGTGCGCCGGGCCATTTCCATCACCGCCTGCAGCAGCGCGTACTTGGCCTCACCGACGCCGGGCGCGGAGCAGGCCGCTTTGCGGTCGGCCCGGCACAATCCGCCCAGGCCGCCGAAACGCTCGATCAGTTCACGCCCGAGGTCGACGGCGCTTTTACCGGCTACGCCGGTACGCAGGAACACCGCTACCAGTTCGGCGTCGCTCAAGGTCGCGACACCCTGTTTCAGCAGCTTCTCGCGCGGTCGCGCGTCCTCCGGCCAATCGCGAATCGCCATCCCCAATTCCCTCCCGTAGAATGCCGCCATTATTCATGGAAAGCGCGCAGGGGAATCGAGACCGTGTCGCTGGCACACAAAAAAATCATCCTGGGGGTGACCGGCGGCATTGCCGCCTACAAGACGGCGGAGTTGTGCCGCCTGCTGGTCAAGGCCGGCGCCGAGGTGCGGGTGGTCATGACCGCTGCGGCGCAGCAGTTCGTCACACCGCTGACGTTTCAGGCGCTGTCCGGCCAGCCCGTCCTGACCTCGCTGTGGGATGCCGCCAGCGGCGACGGCATGGCGCATATCCATCTGTCGCGCGATGCCGACCTCCTGCTGGTGGCGCCGGCTTCGGCCGACTTCATGGCGAAACTTGCAGAGGGACGGGCGGACGACCTGCTGTCCACCCTGTGTCTTGCGCGCACCTGCCGGCTCGCTGTCGCCCCGGCGATGAACCGAGAAATGTGGGCGGCCGCACCGACCCGGCGCAATCTCGGGCAGTTGCGTGGGGACGGGGTGACTGTACTCGGCCCTGTTGCGGGCGAGCAGGCCTGCGGCGAGAGCGGCCTCGGGCGCATGCTGGAGCCGGCAGAAATCCTGGCGGCCCTGCCCGGCTTGCTGGGGGCGGGGCCACTCGCCGGCAGACGGGTCGTGGTCACCGCCGGCCCCACCTTCGAGCCGATCGACCCGGTGCGCGGGCTGACCAACCTCAGCTCCGGCAAGATGGGCTATGCGCTGGCGCAGGCCGCGGCTGAGGCCGGCGCCGAGGTGTGCCTGGTGTCGGGCCCGACCTGTCTTGCCGCCCCGGCGCGCGTGCGTCGCGTCGACGTGCGGAGCGCGGCGGAGATGCACGATGCGGTGCTGCGCGAACTGCCCGCCGACGTCTTCATCGCGGTGGCGGCGGTGGCCGATTACCGGGTGGAAGCCGCGGCGACGCAGAAGATCAAGAAAAGCGCCGCGGGCCTGACGCTGCAACTGGTGCCCAACCCCGACATCCTGGCCGAGGTCTCCGCCCTGCCGGATGCGCCCTTTTGCGTGGGGTTTGCCGCCGAGACCGAGCAACTGGCTGAGCGTGCAGAAGCCAAGCGCCAGCGCAAGAAGCTGCCGCTCCTGGTCGGCAACCTGGCGCAGGATACGCTCGGGCAGGACACGGCCGAACTGGTGTTGTTCGACGACCAGGGGCTGCATCCGTTGCCGCGCGCCGACAAGCTTGCCCAGGCACGAGCCTTGGTAAGTCATCTGGTAAATCTGCTGAACTGACGAGATCCCGACAGAAATGAAGATGGATGTGAAGATTCTCGACGCGCGTCTGCGCGATCAAATGCCGCATTACGCCACCGCGGGTGCCGCCGGGCTCGACTTGCGCGCCTGCATCGACGCCCCGCTGACGCTGGCGGCCGGCGAAACGCGCCTGGTCCCGACCGGGCTGGCCATCCATCTGGCCGACCCTGGCTATGCCGCGCTGATCCTGCCGCGTTCCGGACTCGGCCACAAGCACGGCATCGTGCTGGGCAACCTGGTGGGGCTGATCGACTCGGACTATCAGGGTCAGCTCATGGTCTCGGCATGGAACCGCGGCCAGCAGGCATTTGAACTCGCACCGATGGAGCGGTTGGCGCAACTCGTCATCGTGCCGGTGGTCCAGGCCGAATTCAGCATCGTGGAGGACTTCGAAACCAGCCAGCGAGGCGAAGGCGGTTTCGGCAGCACCGGCCGCCAGTAGACGCGGACGTGATGTCTTCACAGCGGGGTGACGGCAGATCCGGCAGGATACCCTGGGGGACCTGAGGGGGGCATGGATTTTGCTGCGTACAGCGTCATGTCGGCGCGCTTTCCGGGGGAATCGGGGGCAGGCCATTGCGGAGGCAACAAACAAAAGAGGTTGGAGCCTGCTGGCGCATCCATGCCCCACACGTCCATATTGCGGTTTGGCCTGGTCCTGGTCGCAGCCTTGGTGCTGCTGGCGGGGCTGGTCACGGCCGCAATTTTCCTGTCGCGGCCGCAGGTGCAGCCGGTCGCGGAGGAACTGGGCAAGCCGGTGATGGCCGCGCAGATCGAATTCCTGGCGGACGCCATGCGGCGGGACGCTGAGCGGATTGCCACCCATCCGCAGACATTGGCGTGTTTCGTCACTGCCGCCCCGGATGTTTGCCAGGCACAAGCCGCCAATCTTTATGCCCTGGATCAGGAAGCGACCCTGCTGTTCGTCACCGAAGGCGAGCGCCAACTGCTGCCGGGTTTCCTGCCGGGCGACACGCGACGGCTGCTGGCTGACGCCGGACGCAGCGGTGCGACGGCCACCGCCAGCTTCAACCTGTCCGTGTCGCATCCGGTGACGGACAGCGCCGGCAAACGGCTCGGTTTTGTCATCATCGAGCAAAGCGTTCCCCAGCTGCAGGGCCTGTTCGACACGCTGCCGCTGCCGGATGCCGCCGCCTACGCCGAACTGCAGCAACGCCAGGCGGGCGATGCACCCAGGGTGCTGATGCGTCGCGGCAATCAGGCGATCAAGCGCCACACCCGTCCCACCCTGATCGCGCTGGCCGGTACACCGTGGCAGATCGCCGTGTGGCGCCCCGTCACCCCGGTGGTTGAAGATGTGGCGCCCTACGTGCTCGGCTGGCTGATGGCCAGTCTGGTGATCGCCATTGTGGTGCTGGCTGTCGTCCTCGCGGTGCGCAATCGGGTCACCGACAATCTGCGCATCCTGGTGAAATTCACCAACGACCTTCGACAGCAGCGCCTGCGTGCCGATTATCCGGTCAGCTTGGCGGAGTTCCGGATGCCGCTCGATACCATGCTGAAGCTCGGCAGGGTGATGGTGGGGCGGCAGAAGGAGGTCACGACCCAGGCGCGCCTCGACCACCTGTCGCAGGTTAACAACCGGCTGAGTTTCGATGAAAAGCAGAAGGAACTGTTCGCCAGCCTGAAGGAGGGCGGGACCCATAGCCTGCTGATCCTCGACATCGACAACTTCAAGCAGGTCAACGATACGTTCGGCCACGAGGCGGGCGACCAGCTCATCATCAAGTTCGGCAATGCACTGAAGAGCTGCCTGCGTACCAGCGACTTCATCGCCCGCCTCGGCGGCGACGAGTTTTGCGTGCTGTTTCCCGACACTCCACTCGAGCGAGCGCAGGATCTAGCCGAACGCCTGCGTGCCGGCATGCCGGAAAGCGTCGAACTCATCCCCGGCGTGACGCAGAAACTCTCGTGGAGCGGCGGCCTGTCCGAGTACAGTCGCGACGACCACGGAGAAAACGATGCCTTGGCGCGTGCCGACGGGGCGCTCTTGGAAGCCAAGCGCGACGGTCGCAACACCACTCGGGTCAAGGCCGCCGCCTGAGCGCGGCTGTTGCCGCTTTAACGGCTGTACAGCCACGGCCTGCCCCGCGCGGGTAGATCCAGGCGAGCAGCAGGCCGGCGCCGAGCAGCCCCCATAGCGCCAGTACCGGCGTGTTGCCCCAGCGCACGTATGGCGTGCTGCCGGCATAGCCCTGGATTTCGCCGGCAAGGCTGCCGGCGGTGAAAAGCGGCAGGCTGGCCAGCATTCGGCCCTTCACATCGATGATCGCGGTGACGCCGGTATTGGTCGCGCGCAGCATCATGCGTCCGGTTTCCAGCGCACGCATCTGGGACATCTGGGCATGCTGCCAGGGCGCCAGCGAGTCGCCGAACCAGGCCAGGTTGCTCACGTTCACCAGCACACTCGCCGCCGGCAGTTGGCGGATGATTTCCTCGCCGAAGGCATCCTCGTAACAGATGTTGGCCGCCACCCGCTGACCGCCGATCACGAGCGGGGCCTGCCTGACATCGCCGCGCGCAAAATCGGACAGCGGGATGTGCAGCACCTCGATCACCCAGCCCCACACCGCCTTCAAGGGTATGTACTCGCCGAAGGGCACCAGATGCACCTTGTGGTAGCGCTGCATCGGTGCACTGCCGAAACTGACGACGCTATTGTAGTAATCGCCCTCCAGCGAGCCGGTAGGAAGCCCTGTCAGCACATCGCCGCCGTTTTGTCGGCCGAGACGGGCCAGTTCGTCTCGATAGCCGTCAGGGAGGTCGGACTCGAACAGCGGCAGCGCGGTTTCCGGCAGCACGATGAGCCGTGCCGGCGAGGCGGCGGCCATGCGCGCATAGACCTCCAGCGTGGCGAGGGCTTTTTCCGGCTGCCATTTCATGTCCTGCGGGATGTTGCCCTGCAGCAGCGCCACCGAAGTCGGGGCGCCGTCCGGCGTCGTCCAGACGACGCCCCGCAGGGCCTGGCCGCCGACCCCCAGCGCGACGACCGCTGCCGCGGCCCAGATGCGCAGCGCCAACCGGTCGCGTGTTGTCGCGATCCACGCCAGCAGGGCCGCGATCAGCGCCAGCAGGAACGACACGCCGTAGACGCCGACGAGCGGAGCGTAGCCTGCGAGCGGGCTGGCGGGGACCTGCGAATAGCCGATTGCGAGCCAGGGAAAGCCGGTGAACAGCCAACCGCGTACCCATTCCGTCGCCCCCCACGCGAGCGGGATCAGCAGCAGCAAACGCTGCGTCGGCGGGAGGCGCCAGCGTCCCTGGATGAAGCCGACCGCAGCGGGCAACAGCGCCAGCAGTGTGCAGAACAGGAAGGTTGCGAGGGCTGCCAGCCATGGCGTCATTCCGCCGTATTCCGCCAGACTGATGAATACCCAGCTCACCCCGGCAATGAAAAATCCCAGCCCCCACGCCAAACCGGCGGCGAAGCCGGCAGCCGCCGAGCGGGTCCGTTGCATCAGCGCAAACAGCACGCCCAGGCTCAGCAGCGGCAAGGGCCAGTAGCCGAACGGTGCGAAGCCGCCGACTGCCAGGGCGCCGGCAAGCAGGCAGGCCAGCAACAGGGGGAACGACACGCGGGGCATGGCGGAAAACTTATCCGCCATGTGTGACGTCACGGCGAATGCGGCGCTTCAAAGTCGATATGGCCGTCGATCAGCGTGTAGTGTACGCGGCCCAGCATCAGGTGATTGAGGAAGGGCGTGTTGTTTCCCTGGCTGGTCAGCGTCCGCGGGCCGACGATCCATTCGGCCGCTTCGTCGAACACGCAGAGGTCGGCCCAGCCGCCGACCGCAAGGGTGCCGGCGGGCACCCCGAGGATCTGCGCAGGCTTCCATGAGATCAGACCGATGGCCTGCATCAGTGGCACGTCCATCTCGCGTGCCCACTTCAGGGTCAGTGGCAGCAGAAGTTCGACACCTGAAGCGCCCGGTGCCGATTCGCCGAACGGGACCTGTTTCACGTCCTCATCGACCGGGGTATGGTCCGAGCACAGTGCGTCGATGGTGCCATCGCGCAGTGCCTCGCGGATGGCGTCGCGGTCGCGCAGGCTCCTGAGGGGCGGCACCAGGTGCAGGTGGGAATCGAAGCTGATGAGGTCGTTTTCCGAAAGGTGCACGTGCGGGCTGGCAACGTCGCAGGTGACCGCGAGCCCCTGTGCCTTGGCGGCGCGCACCATGGCAAGGCCTTCGCTCGTCGACAGGCGCGCCAGATGCACGCGGGCGCCGGTTTCGCGTGCCAGCTGCAGGATGGTTGCCAGGGCCACCGTCTCGGCCAGCGCCGGAATGCCGGGCAGACCGAGGCGCGAGGCGACCGCACCGTCGTGCGCCACGCCGCCGTGTGCCAGCGACACATCCTGCGGCCGCAGCCACAGGCTCAAGCCGAAGGTGGAAGCGTATTCCATTGCGCGCAGCAGCACCTGATTGTCGGTCATCGGCGCATCGGCCTGGGTGAAGGCGCGGCAGCCCGCTTCGGTCAGTTCGGCCATCTAGGTAAGCATTCTGCACTCGAGCTTTTGCGTCATCGCGCCGAGGGGGTACACGCGTGGCCCGAGCAGGTTCCTGGCGCGGAATTTCAGCATCTCCACCAGCCCTGGCTCGTCCAGCGGCGGATCGGTGTCGGGCGGGCAGGCTAGTGAGGTGATGCCGCCCGCCGCCGCGGCGAGCATCTCGGATTCAAGCGTGGCGCGGTATTCGAAGCCGGGCTCGCGCAGGCGCACCGACAGGTCGACGAGGCCCGGGCAGACGACGAGGCCGGTCGCGTCGAGGGTGCGGTTGGCGCGGAAGTCCGCCGGCGCCTCGCCGATGGCGGCGATCCTGCCCGCCGCCACGTACACGTCGACGACTTCGTCGCGCGCACTCATCGGGTCGATCACGCGGCCGTTCCTGATATGGATTTTCATGCTGCCGTGCCCCCTGCAAGCAGGGCCATCACGGCCATGCGCACCGCAATGCCGTAGGTCACCTGGGGCAGGATGACCGATTGCGGGCCGTCGGCCACTTCCGAGTCGATTTCGACGCCGCGGTTCATCGGGCCAGGGTGCATGACGATCGCGTCCGGCTTGGCGAGCGCGAGTTTTTCAGAGGTCAGGCCGAAGAACTTGAAGTATTCCTGCGCGGAGGGCAACCGCGCGCCCTTCATGCGCTCGTTCTGCAGGCGCAGCATGATGACGACATCACAGCCGGCAAGGCCTGCATCCAGATTGTGGAACACCTTCACGCCCATCTGCTCGACCCCGGCGGGGAGCAGGGTTTTCGGGGCAATCACGCGCACTTCCGGCACACCCAGTGTGGTCAGGGCGTGGATCTGCGAGCGCGCCACGCGCGAGTGCAGCACGTCGCCGACGATGCCAACCGTGAGATTGTGGAACGCACCTTTGAAGCGGCGGATGGTGAACATGTCCAGGAGGCCCTGCGTGGGGTGCGCGTGGCGGCCGTCACCGGCATTCACCACCGAGATGTGCGGCGCCACGTGGCGCGCGATGAAGTGCGCGGCACCCGACTGCGAATGGCGCACGATGAACATGTCGGCATGCATTGCGGCGAGGTTGTCGACGGTATCGAGGATCGCCTCGCCCTTGGTCTGGCTGGAGGTGGCGATGTTGAGGTTGACCACGTCGGCGGACAGGCGCTTGGCGGCGATCTCGAAGGTGGTGCGGGTGCGCGTCGACGGTTCGAAGAACAGATTGAAGATCGACTTGCCGCGCAGCAGCGGGACTTTCTTCACCTCGCGCTCGCCGACGTCCATGAAGGATTCGGCAGTGTCGAGGATTTCCATGAGGGTGGCGCGTGGCAGGCCGTCGAGCGTGAGCAGGTGCCGTAGCCTGCCGTCCTGGGTGAGTTGTGGGTTCATGCAAGAGAAAGGGTCAGGTGGCCGTCGTCGAGGCGAGAAAGATTGATGTTCTGGTGGCCGGGCACGGCGAGGGTGATGCCGGCGAAATCGGGACGGATCGGCAATTCGTGCCCGCCGCGGTCGACCAGCACCGCCAGCCGGATCGAGGCCGGGCGGCCGTAGTCGAACAGTTCGTTCATCGCCGCGCGCACCGTCCGGCCGGTGTGCAGCACGTCGTCGACCAGCAGGATGGCGCGGCCTTCCAGATCGAAGGGCAGGTTGGACGGCTTCACCTGAGGGTGCAGGCCGATGCGCGAAAAGTCGTCGCGGTAGAACGAAATGTCGAGCGTGCCGAGAGGCAGGGCGCACTGCAGCAGGGCATGCAGACGTTCTGCCACCCACACCCCGCCGGTGTGGATACCGACGATGGCGGTGGCAGGCGTGAGTATCGGCGCGATGGCGTCGGCCAGTCGCGCAATCAGAGAATCGACTTCAGGCAATGAGGCGTGCATCGAAAAATCCCTGCAGTATCAGTTGGGCGGCCACGGCGTCCGCCAACGCCTTGTTCTTCTTGCCGTGGATGCCGCGTTCGTGCAATTCGGATTCGGCCGCCGTGCTGGTGTGGCGCTCGTCGACCAGAAACACCGGTAGATGGAAACGTGATTCTAATTTGCGCGCGAAGTTTTTGGCCACCCGCGTCATCTCGTGCTCGCTTCCGTCGGCGTGGGTGGGCAGGCCGAGCACCAGCAGCACCGGCTGCCATTCGGAGAGCAGCTTGGCGATGGCGGCGAGCCGTGCTTCGGTGGAATCCGCCTGAATGACGGTGAGTGGGTGCGCGACGCCGATCGACAACTCGCCCGAAGCTACACCGGTGCGCCTGAGGCCCAGGTCGAAGGCCAGCACCGTGCCATGCGTGTCGACGAAGCTCAAGCGTGTCCGGCGTCTTCGGACAGGCTGGCGAAGTCGATGCCCAGCAGCTTCATCGCGGCGGGCAGGCGTTCTTCGGGCGCCAGGTCGAAAATCACCTGCGGGTCGGCAGCTACGGAGAGCCAGGCGTTCTGCTTGATTTCGTCTTCCAGTTGGCCGGCTGCCCAGCCCGCGTAGCCCAGCGACACCATGAACTTTTCCGGTCCGCCACCCTGGCTCACAGCCTCGAGCACGTCCTTCGAGGTGGTGAGGCTGACCGAGTCGTTGACGGTGAGGGTGGAACTGAAGGTGAGCGGCGGCGTGTGCAGCACGAAGCCGCGCTCGGTCTGCACCGGTCCGCCAAAATATACGGCTCTGTGGTGCAGGCGCTCGGGCAGGGACAGGCCGATCTGCTCGAAGAGCGTCGACAGTTCCAGATCGATCGGACGATTGACCACCACTCCCAGCGCACCCTGATCGCTGTGGTCGCAGATATAGGTCAGCGTGCCGTTGAAATTGGGATCGACCATGCCCGGCATGGCGATCAGGAAATGGTGGGTGAGGTTGACGGTATCCATGATTGCCTTCCCATTGTAATCTGCCTCAAATCGGGCAAACGCCTCTTTCTGCAATCCGTTCCCACACTATAGCGGTCTGCACGCCCCATGTCTGAATATTGCGCGCGCCCTGGTTGGGTCTCGATCGTGGTCGAGCACGCCGTGCAAAGAAGAGCTGGCGCCGGCGCGCTTGCGGCATGCTGCGCAACCGCGGCGGGAAGATGGCGTGAGGGACCGCACCTGCGCTAAATTGGCAGCGACCACCGCAATCCAGACAAGGAGGTTTCATGGGGACATGGCTGATTCCCGCGGTCAAGGCAATCCTGCCCTTCGTCAGTGAGATTGTTTCGGCGGCCTTGCCGGTCTTCACCACGCGCAAGACTGAGGCGCCCGCGCAGGATCCTGGCGGCGTGCTGCAACAGCAGATTAGCGAGCTGCAGTCTGCAGCCTCGCAGAATGCGCTGCATGTGAAGGAACTGGCCGAGCAGCTGCAGAAAACGGTGGCTGCGCTCGAGGCGGGTGCGGCCATCGCGGAATCGCGCTTCAGGCGGCAGATGGCGCTCGCCGGCCTGGCCCTTGCGCTGGCGCTGGCCGCCCTTGGCGTTTCGCTGGCCGCGATCATGCTGCGCTAGCGACCGCCGGCGACAAAAAAGCCGGGCAGCGCCCGGCTTCGTCGACCAACCGCGACTCCGGGTCAGGCGGCCTTTTCGTGATGGTAGCCCGTCACCGTGTCGACCTCGGTCTTCGAGCCGAGGATCACCGGCACGCGCTGGTGCAGCCCTTCAGGCGCGAGGTCGAGGATGCGCTGGTAGCCGGTGGTGGCAGCGCCACCCGCCTGCTCGACAACGAAGGCCATCGGGTTGGCTTCGTACAGAAGACGCAGCTTGCCGGCCTTGGCGGGATCCTTGGTGTCCTTGGGGTACATGAAGATGCCGCCGCGGGTGAGGATGCGGTGCACCTCGGCGACCATCGAGGCGACCCAGCGCATGTTGAAGTCCTTGCCGCGCGGACCGGTCTTGCCGGCGAGGCACTCGTCGACGTAGCGCTGCACCGGCTTCTCCCAGAAGCGCATGTTGGACGCGTTGATCGCGAATTCGCGGGTCTCGGCGGGGATGGTCATGTTGGGGTGGGTCAGCACGAACTCGCCGACGTCGCGGTCGAGCGTGAAGCCGTTGGTGCCGTGGCCGAAGGTCAGCACCAGCATGGTCGACGAACCGTAGATCGCGTAGCCCGCGCAGACCTGCCGGGTACCGGCCTGCAGGAAGTCTTCCGCCTTGGCGGCGCGGCCGGCGACCGGGGCCTTGAGGATCGAGAAGATGGTGCCGACCGAAATGTTGACGTCGACGTTCGACGAGCCGTCGAGCGGGTCGAACACCAGAAGATACTTGCCGAGCGGGTACTGGCCGGGGATGGGATAGACATCGTCCATCTCCTCGGACGCCATGCCGGCGAGGTGGCCGGCCCACTCGTTGGAGCGGATCATGATGTCGTTGGTGATGACGTCGAGCTTCTTCTGCGTCTCGCCCTGCACGTTCTCGGAGTCGAGTGCACCCATCACGCCCAGCAGCGCGCCCTTGTTGACGGCGTTGGAGATCGCCTTGCAAGCGGTGACGACGTCGTTCAGCAGCGAGGTGAAGTCGCCGGTGGCGCCCGCGATGCGGCGATGTTCTTCGATGATTAAATGGGTGAGGTTGGTGCCGGTGTGCATGACAATCTCAAAGAGCGGAATTAAATTAATTCAAAATATTAGAACAATTAAACATTTTATCACGTGATAAACACAATAAATCGACGCTCCACAGGTAAAGACGCGCGGGCCGGGCATAAAAAACCCGCCACAGGGGCGGGTTCAGGGTGGCGGCGGTCAGCGGTCCAGGACCGCGTGCGTCGCGTCACGGCTTCGCTCGAGCACTCGGATTGGCAGTCTCTCTCGCAGGCCCGGGTGCGCTCGGCGAACAGGGTTTGAAACGCCGTAATGACCCGAGGGAATTCAGTCAGTGCCGACGAGCTGGTCCGAGCGGGTGAAGGTCCAGGTGCGCGTGATCGACAGAATGTCGGTCTTGCTGCGCATATCGTCGGGGAAGGCGGCGTACGGTGCGGCGAGTTCGACAATCTTGATCGCCGCAGCGTCGAGAATCTTGGATCTGGACGAGCTGTCCACCTCGATCTTCTCGATGCGGCCGTCTGCGTAGATCGAAACAGTCAGCTTGAGGCTGCCGTAAATTCCCTGGCGCCGTGCGGCTTCCGGATAATTCAGGTTGCCGACGCGTTCGACCTTCGCGACCCAGTCCTCGACATAGCGCGCAAACGCGTATTCGCGGACGTTGGCGCCGACGAAGGCGCGTTTGGGGCGCTTCTGGTATTCGTCCCACTGTTGCGAGATTTGGCCCTGTAATTGCGCCATTTCACGCGCCTGATGGCTGAGCTGGCTGGCGTTGATGGCGGGCTGGGCCGGCGCCGCCGGCGCGGCCTGCCGCTCGTCCCGTAATTGCGCGTCGGACTGCAGCTTGCTCAGCAGGGTCCTCGCCTGCTGCTCCAGCTCGGCCACGCGCGCCTGCATGGCAGCTTCGTCGCTGTCGCTGCCCGTCTGGGTCGTGCTGCTGGCGGGCAGCGGGCTCTTCAGCCGTCGGTCCTCATCGGTATTGCCGCCACCGGCCAGGTTCACCTGCGCCAGTGCATCCGGGTTGAGCGGAGACTCCAGGCTCTTGGCGTTGGTCAGGACCACTTCCATCGGCAGGCTGTGGTCTTCGAACAGGCGCGGATTGACCAGCACGAACTGGGTCGACAGCAGCATGCCGTGAACGGCCGCCGACGCCAGCAGGGCCAATGCCATGCGCGTGTCCTGCCTGGACGGTGCGGCGAGGGGGGGGGCGGAAGCGGCGTGAACCATGCGGCGGAAACTTGAGATCGGATCCGATTCTACGGAAGGACGACGGTGCTGTCAGGCGTTGCCGTCACGGTTTCCAGATATTCGGCGTGAAAGTCGATGTCGAGCAGGTCGATGTCTGAAATCGCGAGCCGCACTTTTGCGCCGGGCGCGACACCCATCGCAGAAGGTGCGCGCGTCACCAGCGGCAGATTGTCAAAACGCACCAGGTCCTCGCGAATGACGCTCGCGGTCACTTCGCTGACGTTCTCCTGGATCAGCCAGCGCAGCATCCAGTAGCGCTCCAGCCGGCGCTGGAAGTCGTGGTAGGCATCGTAGGTCAACTCGAAGTCGCGCACTGTCGCAAACAACTGTTCGCTGCGCGGCGGGTAGACCGGATCGGCCCCCTGTACCAGGCTGATCAGCTGGCGCTGGTTGACGAGGTCGACATAGCGCCTGAGGGGCGACGTCGACCACGCGTACTGGTCGACACCCAGGCCCTGGTGCGGGTCGGGCGCGGTGGTCATACGTGTCTTGCCGTTGGCCTGCGCGCGGTAGATGCCGGGCACCCGCTTCTCCGCCAGCCAGCCGCCCCAGTGCGCGTTGGCGAAGATCATCAGTCCCGACACCCCCTGGTCGAGCGGGCTGCCGCGCTTGCGCGGCACGATGCTGATGCGTTCGCCTTCGAGCTTGAAGCTGTAGTCGATGCGATCGACCGGGTCGGCCTTGCCGCGTCCGGCCTCCAGCACGGCGGTGAAGTCGCGCAGCCACTCGAGTTCGCGGCGGTAGGGGTAATCCGGCGCGTCCGGATTACGCAGGGTGTAGTCGTTGAACAGCGTCTCCAGCGTCTCATGGCGCAAATTGTCGGCGATATGTACCATTTCGAGCCTGGTCTCGGTGGCCGAAATCCGTAGATCGGGCGCCACCTCCAGATACAGCGACAGCGCCGGGCAATCGTGGGTTTCGCCCAGGGTGTAATGGTGGATCAGCGCTTCCGGCAGCATGGTGATCTTGTCGCCGGGATAATAGACAGTGGACAGCCGATCGCGCGCCACTTTGTCGAGTTCCGAGCCGGGCGGGATGCCGAGCGCGGGCGCGGCGATGTGGATGCCGACGCGGATATTGCCCGAGTCCAGCCATTCGACCGACAGCGCGTCGTCGATCTCGGTGGTTGCCTCGTCGTCCATGGAGAAGGCGCGCACGCCGCTCGTCGGCAGTTGGGGCGGATCGCTTGGATCAAGCACAGCAGGCTCGGTGACGTCGGCGAAGCCGGTGCCGCGCGGGAAGTATTCCAGCAGGAAAGTCGCCAGATGAAAGTCGAGCGTCGATGGAATCGCCCCGCAGCGCTCGATGAGTCGCAGCTGTGACAGCCCGGTGGCCGTCGCCGCATCCTCCAGCGCCTTGTATTCGAGCGTGTTCTTGTCCGGCGCGATGAGGATGCGCGGGATCAGTGAGACGTATTCCTCGGGCAGCCTGAAACTGGCGAGTTCGGTCGCCAGCCGTGCCTGCCTTTCCGCCGCGAGCCGCTTCTTCTCCAGCCCGGCCTTGGCCGCCGCCAGCGTCTCGGGGGGGGCGGGCCGGTAGCGTCCCTTGCCTTTCTTGTGGAAGAAGATCGGCGACGCGTGCAGCTTTTGCAGCAGCGCCACGGATTCCGCCGGGCGCGGCGCGTGACCGTAGTACTCCTGTGCCAATTGCTCGAACGCGAATTCGTCGCTGCCGGCCGCTTCCCACAGGAAGTCCGCATCAAGTTCCGCTGCCAGCGCCTCGGCCTCCGTCATCACCTCGATAGGTGAAGGCGCGGCAAAACGCAGCAGGATCGCGGTCGCCTTGATCTTGCTGCGCTTGCCCGAGGCGGCTTCCACCTGCGCAGTGGCTTCGGTTTCGGACAGGATGGAGCCGGCCTTGAAATGGCCGTCTTCTTCAAAAATGAGGTGCATGAAAAATCAGAAATCCAGGATGGTTTGGACGTGGCGTTCGAACCCGGCAAAGCCGTGGTCGCCGCCTTCCTCGATGATTTGCCGGGCGCCGGCGTAATAGCCGACGGCGTCATGGTAGTCGATCACCTCGTCGCCGGTCTGCGCCAGCAGCAGGTAGCGTTCGGGTCGCGTGATCGCTGGCACGTCGAGCGCCGCGAGTTCGGCCAGATGCGTTTCGGTAAAGGTCCACTTCTCGCCAGTGTGCCAGTTGGTCTGGGGGCCGAGCACGCCACGCATCAGCACATGGGCGTGCACCGCGGGGTTCACCAGCACCGCCTTCCAGCCGTGCTTTTCAGCCAGATGGGTGGCGTAGAAACCACCCAGCGAACTGCCGACCAGGGTGACCGGGCCTGCGTGCGACGCGAGCGCGGCCTCGACCTGGGCGATGGCCTCGCGCGGGCTGTTGGGCAGCGCGGGGCAGAGGTAGTCCGCCTGCCGCCCGATCCGGGTCATGTGCTCGCCGAGCAGGCGCGCCTTGCCGGATGCGGGGGTGGAATTGAAGCCATGGAGATAGACGATCATCTCCGGATTTTACCGGCATGGAGGAGATTCCATAAATCGGGTGCGGCCGTCATTGCTAGCGCAGCGGCGAAGCCATCCAGAGCCCCTCCACCGCAAGCACGCAGGCGAGAGGGGCCTGCATGCCTGCGCATACCCCCCTACCGGTGCATCGGCATCAGCACGATGTCCTCGTGGTAGTGATGATGCAGCGCATCCAGCAGCTTCGCGTGGATGCCGCCGAAGCCGCCGTTGCTCATCATCAGCACATGGTCTCCGGGGCGAGCGTCGGCGACGAGCTGGCTGACGAGACGGTCGATGTCATCGAACACGCGCGCCTTGCCGCCCAGCGGGGCCAAGGCTTCGGCGGCGTCCCAGCCGAGGTTGGCGCCGTGGCAGTACACCTGGTCGGCGTCGGCCAGGCTGTCAGGCAGCTGCGCCTTCATGATGCCGAGTTTCATGGTGTTGGAACGCGGCTCCAGCACGGCGAGGATGCGCGCCGGGCCGACCTTCGCTCGCAGGCCTTCGATGGTCGTGGTGATCGCCGTCGGATGATGGGCGAAGTCGTCGTAGACGGTAATGCCGTGCACGGCGCCGCGCACTTCCATGCGGCGCTTGACGTTCTCGAAGCGGGAAAGCGCATCGATCGCGGCGGCGGCGGGGACGCCGGCGTGACGCGCCGCGGCGATGGCGGCGAGTGCGTTCATGCGGTTGTGTTCGCCGATGACGTCCCAGTTCACCCGGCCTTGCGGCGTGTCGTCGAAGAATACGTCGAAGCTGCCGTTGGCGTCGGGCTCGCCGGCGGTCCAGCCACGTGCGCTGCCGAAGCGCTCGACCGGCGTCCACAGGCCGCGCTCGAACACGCGGTCGAGGTTTTCCTCGCGGCCGTTGGCGACGATGAGGCCGTTGCCGGGCACGGTGCGGACCAAGTGGTGGAACTGGGTCTCGATGGCGGCGAGGTCGGGGAAGATGTCGGCGTGGTCGTATTCGAGGTTGTTGAGGATGAGGCTGCGCGGACGGTAGTGGACGAACTTGGAGCGCTTGTCGAAAAAGGCGGTGTCGTACTCGTCGGCTTCGATGACGAAGAAGGGGCTGTCGGTCAGCCGCGCCGAGATGCCGAAGTTCTGCGGGATGCCGCCGATCAGGAAGCCCGGCTGCAGCTTCGCGTCCTCGAGGATCCACGCGAGCATGGCGGACGTGGTCGTCTTGCCGTGGGTGCCGGCCACCGCGAGCACCCATTTGTCGCGCAGCACGTTGTCGGCGAGCCACTGCGGGCCGGAGGTGTAGGGCAGCCCGCGCTCGAGGATCGCTTCCATCAGCGGGTTGCCGCGGGTGACGACATTGCCGACGACGAAAACGTCGGGATCGAGATCGATCTGGCTGGCGTCCCAGCCTTCGGTCAGCTCGATGCCGAGTACGCGCAACTGGTCGGACATCGGCGGGTAGACGTTGGCGTCGCAACCGGTGACGGTATGGCCGGCAGCGCGCGCGATGGCGGCGATGCCGCCCATGAAGGTGCCGCAGATGCCGAGGATGTGCAGGTGCATGGTCTTGAGGCGAGTCACTCAGGGTTGGTCCGGCCCGGATTATCCCACAGCCGGGGTGCGCGCCTGCTGGATCAGGTGGGTGAGCAGGGCGCGCAGCTTGGCGGGGCGAAGCGGCTTGTGCAGCAGCGGAAAACCGGCCTGGCCGATGCGCTGGATCGTGTCGGGTGCGGTGTCGCCGGTGACCAGGATGGCCGGGATGGCCTGGCCATATTTCAGGCGCAGACGGCCGATAACCGCGATGCCGTCAGCGTCGCCCGGCAGTCGGTAGTCCGACACGATGACGTCGGGCACGCGACCGAGGCTGTCGAGCCATTGCATCGCTTCATCGGCGCTGTGCGCGGTGACGAGGTCGATGTTCCAGTTGTCGAATAACTCGGCCATGCCGCGCAGAATTGCGTTTTCGTCGTCGACCAGCAGCACCAGCGCGTCAGCGGGGATCTGGCCCGCCGCGCTGATGGGCGCCGGCGCCTGGATCAGGCGGGTGTCGCCGAGGGGTAGGTCGATGCTGAACACCGAGCCACGGCCGGGGTGGGAGCGCAGGTCCACCCGGTGCCCCAGGAGACGCCCGAGGCGCGACACGATCGCGAGACCGAGACCCAGTCCCTTGCTGCGGTCCCGCGCTGGGTTGTGCAGCTGCACGAACTCGTGGAACACGCTCTCCTGCAGGTCGGGCGGGATACCGCGTCCGGTGTCGATCACGCTGATGCGCGCCATGCGGCCACGGCGGCGGCAGGCAACCAGCAGACCCCCGTCATCGGTGTAGCGGATGGCATTGGCAATCAGGTTGACGAGGATGCGCTCTATCAGCAGCGGGTCGCTGTACAGGGTGATGTTGCACGGCCGAAAGCGCAACTGCAGCTGTTTCTCGGAGGCCACCGCACCGAACTGATGGCGGAGATCGGTGAGCATTTTCTGCAGCGGAAAATGGACCCGGCGCGGTTCGATGGCGCCGGCATCCAGTCGGGAAATGTCCAGCAGGGCGTTGAACAGCAGTTCCATCACCCCGGTGGAGGCTTCGATGTTATCGATCAGGAGCCGGGTTTCGGGCTGGTGGTTGCGCTCCTTCAGCGCGGCGACGAACAGCGACAGCGCGTGCAAAGGCTGCCGCAGATCGTGGCTGGCGGCAGCGAAGAAACGAGACTTGGCCTGGTTGGCACGTTCGGCCATGTCCCTTTTCGAGGCGAGGTCGGCGGTCGCCTCACGGATGCGCCGCTCGAGTTGGCCGCGATGCGCTTGTAGCGCTTCGGCCATGTCGTTCACTCCAGCGGCGAGGGCGCCGACTTCCCCTTGCGGGGGCAATTGCGTACGCACCGTCGGATCGTTGGATGCGAGCCGAGCGACCACCTTTCCGACATGGCGCAGTTGTCCCGCCAGGCGGTTGGACAGACGCCACGCCAGCACGCCGGTGAGCAGCAGCGCACCCAGCATCAGCAGGGCGGCATGAATCAGCGTGTCGCGCTTCAGCGCGCTGATCGCGGCAGAGGGCACGCCGACCTCCACCCGCCCCAGCAGAGCGGCCGTCGGCGAACGGATTTCACTTGCCCGCACGTAGTAAGCGTTCGTGGCGGCCGCTTGCGGGGGCGGGCCGGTGCGGGCGAGGACCTGTCCGTGCGCGTCGGTTACCACGGCAAAGGTCTTGCGGCTGTCGCCGGCTTCGGCTTCGAGCAGCGCGTACGCGAGGGCGCCGTCGCCACTGGCCAGCGCTTGAGGCAATGTGAGCGTGAGGTGCCGGGCAGCGTCGTCTGCCCGGGCATGCAGGTTGTCTTCGGCGGCCGCGAAAGCCTGTCGGATGAAATAAGCGGCCATGCCGAACTCGGTCAGCATGGCCGGCAGCAGCGCAATCACCAGTATCCGGCTGCGGATGCTGGAAAGCAGCAGGTGGCCGGGCCGGGCGCGCAACAGGCTCACGGCATGCCAGGGCGCTGGCTCACACGCTGAATCGCCAGCACGGCTTCGGTGCGATTGGTGACGTTGAATGCACGGAAGATCGCCGCGATGTGCACCTTTACCGTGCCCTCCGACATCGCCAGCATGCCGGCGATGGCCTTGTTGGCGCAGCCTTGCGCCAGCAGGCGGGCGACTTCGAGCTGGCGCGCAGTCAGCCCGCTGTGCTGCAGGGCTTCGAAATCCGCGGGGGCTACCGTATGCAGGCAGTCATGACCGCCATTCAGGCAGACTGGCACGTAGAGGTCGCCTGCCAGCACACGGCGCAAAGCAGCCAGCATTTCTGCGCTGGACGAGGCTTTGGGGATATAGCCGAGTGCACCGGCCTCCAGCGTGCCGCGAATGTCCTGCTGGGATTCCGAGGCGGACAGCACCACCAGCGGAATATCGGGAAAGCGGTTGCGGAACTGGGCGATTCCCTGCGCGCCGACGAAACCTGGCATGTTGAGGTCGACCAGTGCCAGGTCGAGGTCCGGATGCAGGGCGGTCTGCGCAAACAGGCTGGGGTAGTCGTGGGCGTCGATGATCTCGACCGCAGGCTCCAGCTGCGACAATACCAGTCGCACCCCCTCGCGCATCAGCGGATGGTCGTCGGCCAATAGGGTTTTCATGTGGAGACTCCCTGCATGGCAGGGGATTCTAGCGCGGCGGTTCCGCGAACGGGCGGAATCCGGCGCCTCGGGGCACGAAGCTATTTGCCGCGCACCTTGCTCAGGCCTTCGTCGATGGCTGCTTCCAGATAGCCGAAATAGTAGTCCGGCGTCAGCATGCCGACGATGGCTTCGCCGACCCCTCCGCCGTCGGTGCTGAATACTTTCACGGTGGGTACCATGAATACCTTGTGGGCGGCGGCGAACGCGCCTTCGGTCGTGCTTTTGCCGTCGAAGCCGATCAGCGGCGTGCTGGCGTCGACGGTGACCTCACGGATCATGACCCGGTTGCGGTAGGCCGGATCCTTGTGCATGGGAATCAGGTACTCGTTCTTCACGCGGGTGCAATACTGGCAGTAAGGGGTGGTGAATACGACCAGGATGGGAACGCGGAGCCTGGCGGCGATGCGCGCGTCGCGCTGGAAATCCTTTGCATGAACCAGCCCTTCTGCTGCACCGGCAACGCCGGAGAGCCAGAACCCCCATGCTAAAATCAACACCTTGGCTGCGAGCGTTCGCAACATTGCTGTCATCCCTTCAGGTGGATGCGGACACGTAAAGGTTGCCAGTGTCGCCCCATTCTTCACCAAATCAAACAGTCGTATCTTACCGCCATGCAGACCCTGACCATCGCCTCCCGTGAAAGTGCCCTCGCCATGTGGCAAGCGCAGCATATCCGCGACCGCCTGCGTGCGCTGCACCCGGGCTGCACGGTGAACATCCTCGGCATGACCACGCGTGGCGACCAGGTCCTTGACATCACGTTGTCGAAAATCGGCGGCAAGGGCCTGTTTGTCAAGGAACTCGAGGTCGCGCTGGAAGCGGGGCAGGCCGATCTGGCGGTGCATTCGATGAAGGACGTGCCGATGGAACTGCCGCCCGGCTTCGAACTTGCGGTGATCGGCGAGCGCGAGGACCCGCGCGATGCCTTCGTTTCCAATCGCTTCGGGCGCCTGTCCGATCTTCCGCCAGGCGCCGTGGTCGGCACTTCCAGCCTGCGCCGCGAAGCGCAGTTGCGCGCGCGCTACCCGCACCTGACTGTCGAGCCGTTGCGTGGCAACGTCGGTACCCGCCTGAAAAAACTTGACGAGGGCCAGTTCGACGCGATCCTGCTGGCGGCCGCCGGCCTCAAGCGTCTCGGTCTCGGCGACCGCATCAGGAGCCTGCTTTCCGTGACGGACAGCATCCCCGCCGCGGGCCAGGGTGCGCTCGGCATCGAGATTCGCAGCGGCAATCGCGAAGTGGCTGCCATGCTCGCGCCGCTAAACCATGCCGACACCGCCGCCTGCGTGCGCGCCGAGCGCCAGGTCAGCCGCGTGCTGGGTGGCAGCTGTCAGGTGCCGCTGGGTGCGCATGCGGTGCTCGAAGGCGGCCGGCTGGTGCTCACTGGCTTTGTGGCGAATCCGGACGGCAGCAGCTTCATCCACGACCGTGCCGAGGGCGGTGCGGCAGATCCCGAGGCCGTTGGCCAGGAGCTTGCAGACAAGCTGCTGGCGCAGGGCGCGCGCGCGATTCTCGACAACCTGCCGGCATGACCGGGCGGCTGGCCGGGCGTACGGTGCTGGTGACGCGTCCTGCCCCGCAGGCTGCCGCATTGGCACAGGCAATCCAGGCAGCGGGCGGGGCGGCGTACGTGTTTCCCGCGCTCGCCATCGAGGCGGTGTCGCAGGCTGCGCTGGGCGAGCCGCTGGCGCGGCTGCGTCACGCCGATATCGCAATCTTCGTCAGCCCCAGCGCCGCGCAATTCGGCATGGCGGCGATTCTGGCGGGCGGCGGCTTGGCGCCATCGACCGAAATTTTTGCGGTGGGGCCGGGTACCGCGCGTGCGTTGCAGGCGCAGGGTATCAATGGCGTCATCACGCCGGACGGCCAGGACAGCGAGGCGCTGCTGACGCTGCCGCAACTGACCGATGTCGCGGGCAAACGCGTGGTGATCGTGCGCGGCGTCGGCGGACGTGCGCTGCTGGCCGACACGCTCGCCGCGCGGGGGGCGCGGGTGGACTTCCTGGAGTGCTACCGGCGTCAGCGGCCGCACGCGGATGCCGCGCCGCTTCTCGCATGCTGGCGGGCGGGCGGGATCGATGCCGTGACCGTCACGAGTGCCGAAACGCTGCACAACCTGGCGGCACTGCTGGGCGAGACGGCCGTGCCGCTGCTGCTGCGCACCCCGCTTTTCGTCCCGCATGAGAAAATCGCCGACGCGGCGCGGCGCTTCGGTGTTGCACGCGTCATCGCCACGCAGGGCGGCGATGCAGGCTTGGTAGACGGTCTGATCAACTGGTTCAGGAACAACCCATGAATGAGATCACGCAAAGCCCCCTCCCGCAACCCGTCACGCAGTCCGCTGTGCCTGCTCAAGCTGCGCTGCGCCCACAGCATCCGGCGCTGGCACTGGGCGCCCTGTTGATCGCGGCGCTGGCGCTGGCCGCTGCGGCCTGGTCATGGTTCGACGGCCACGAACAGGCCCGCGACCTCAAGACCGAACTGGGGCGGCGACTCGCCGAATCGGGCAAGGACGTGAGTGAGGCGCGCCTGCTGGCCCGCAATGCAGACGATGCGATGCGGCAGGTCAGCGAAAAGGTTGCCCGCATCGAAAGCCAGATGGCGATGTCGCAGCAACAGCAACTGGCGCTCGAAACCCTGTACAAGGACCTGGCGCAGGGACGCGACCAGTGGGCGCTGGCCGAGATCGAGCAGGTGCTGCTCACCGCCGCACAGCAGCTGCAGCTGGCGGGCAATGTAAAAGCCGCGATCATTGCGCTGGAGGGTGCCGATACCCGACTGCAGCACCTGAACAAGCCGCAGTTCACCGCGCTGCGCCGCGCCATTGCCGCCGACCTGGCTAACCTGCGTTCGGTGCCGGTGCTCGACGAGGTGGGGGCGAGTGCGCGCATTGAGGCGTTGGTGGTGCACCATGCCAGCTGGCCCCTGGCGAGCGCGCAGGCGTCCGAGGCCGCATCCGCGCCACGCGCCAGTATGCGCGCGACCGATATCGGCCAGGAGCTGTGGACCGAACTGAAGAGCCTGGTGCAGATCCGCCGCATCGAGGGCAACGAAGCGGTGCTGCTGCCGCCCGATCAGGCCTATTTCCTGCGCGAGAATCTGCGGCTGCGCCTGCTGTCCGCGCGGCTGGCGCTGCTCGCCCGGGATCAGACTGCGTTCCGGGACGACCTGAGCGCAGCGTCGGAAATGCTGAGCCGCTACTTCAATACGCGCGACGCCGGCGTTGCCGGTGCGATCAAGGAGCTCAAGCGTCTGTCCAGCCTGCAGATCGCCGCCAAGCTGCCCGGCATCGAAGCCAGCCTTGCCGCGCTTGAGGCGCACAAGGGGAATCCGTGATGCGCTGGCTGGTTTCGCTGCTCATCATCGTCGTGCTGGCAGTCGCCCTGGCAATGGCCGGCCGTTATGACCCGGGGTACGTGGTCCTGGTGTATCCACCGTGGCGGGCGGAAATCTCCTTCATCAGCTTCGTGATGATACTGGTTGTCCTGGTGGTGAGCGGCGTGCTGCTGCTGCGGCTGGCCGCGCTGACCCTCAATCTGCCCAGCATCGTGCGAGCGCAGCGGGAACGTCGCGCGGCGGCAAGGCGTGACGAGAATTTTGTCGGCGGTCTGCGGGCGTATGTCGAATGCCGGTACCAGGATGCCGAGCAGGCACTGGGCCAATGGCAGGGCGATGCCCCCCGTCTCGGGCTGGCACGCGTACTGGCCGCCCGCGCCGCGCAGGAGATGCGCGCACTGCCGCAGCGCGAGCGCCATCTTCGGGATGCCGCCGAACATGGTTCCGGGCTGGCGGCGCAGCTGTTCGAGGCCGAGGCTCGCCTCGACGCCAAGGATGCGGTGGCGGCACTGGCGGCAATCAACCGCGCCAAGGGTATTGCGCCGCAGCACACCGCCTTGCTGCGACTCGAACTCAAGGCGCGCCAGATGACGGGGCAGTGGGACGAAGTCGAGCGCCTGCTCGACGCGCTGACGCGCAGCAATGCGCTGGAATCCGGCGTTGCCGCCCAGATGCGCCGCATGGCCTATGCTGAGAACCTCAAGCGTCGTGCCGGGGACAACCGCAGTCTGCTGGAATACTGGAAGAAGATCCCGGCCGACTTCAAGGTCGACCCCTGGGTCGCACGCGCTGCCGCCCGTGCCTTCCTGCAGGACGGCCACCATGACACGGCGCTCGATGTGCTGGAAGCCGCGCTCAACCGGTCGTGGCACGAGGATCTGGTCGCGCTGTATGGCGAGGCGCGCGGCAGCAACCCGGTACGGCAGATCGAACAGGCCGAGAGATGGCTGCATGCCCACCCGCGCGACGCCCAGTTGCTGCTGACCCTGGCGCAGTTGTGCAGTGCGCAGCAGTTGTGGGGCAAGGCGCAGAGCTATCTGGAAGCCAGCCTCGCCATCGCCGCGAGTGCCGAGGGCCATATCCGCATGGCAGAGCTCAAGACCCGGAGCGGCCAGCCCGGCGAAGCTTGCCAGCATTATCAAAAGGCACTCGCGCTGTGCCGGGAGGAGTAGGGCAGCCGGCTGACACGTTTGTACGGGTGCATGCCGGTGGCGACATTGTTAGAGTCTAATATTCTGGAGGACTGCCCCTATGCGCCCTGTTTTCTTTGCGGTCATCGGCGTCGTTTTGGGTACTTTCTTGCTGCCCGCTCCCGCCGCCTGGGCGGCTCCGCCCAAGGCCAAGCCGGCCGGGCAGAGCGACGTCTACAAGATCGCCATCGAGCCCAGCGTCAGCCTGAGCGAGGCGGCGGAATCGATGCGCCTGCGCGCCAACGCGCTGAACCTGCAACTGGTGGCGGAACTTCCGATGTCCAAGCAGGTGGAAGCGGTCACCGGCAAGCCGCAGCGCACCATCACGATTTTCCAGTTTTGCGATGCAGTGCTCGCCAAGGACCTGATCGACGTCAATCTGGAATTTGCCATCTACATGCCGTGCCGCATCGCCCTGATCGAGGATGCCAGCGGCCGGGGCTGGCTGGTGATGATGGACGTCAACGTCGGGGCGGTGGCGCAGGAAAAACGCCTGCCGCCGGTACTCAAGACGCGTATCGAGACCGTGCGCAAGTCGCTGGTCGAGATCATGCAGGCCGGCGCCAAGGGCGAACTGTGATTCAGGCGGCGGGTGCGGCCTCGGCGTCCGCCGCGTAGACGAAGGAATCGGCGAAGAACTCGTCCTCGGGCAGCTTGCGGGTCGCCACGAAGCTCGCGCGCGCGCTATCGACCATGGCCGGCGCGCCGCAGACATAAACCTGGTAGCCCGACAGATCGGAAAAATCCGCCAGCACCGCCTCGTGCACCAGGCCGGTACGGCCCTGCCAGCGGTCGTCCGGTTGCGGATTGGACAACACCGGAACGAAACTGAAATTCGGATGCTCGGCCTGCCACTGCAGCGCCAGCTCGGCCATGTACAGGTCCTTCAGCGCGCGCACCCCCCAGTACAGCACCATTTCGCGATCCATGCGCGCCGCGAAGGCATGCTCCAGCATCGCCTTCGCCGGAGCGAAGCCGGTGCCGCCGGCGACGAAGATCATCGGCTTGTCGGAGTCCTCGCGGATAAAAAAGCTGCCGAGGGGGCCTTTCAGACGCAGGATGTCGCGTTCCTTCAGCGTGGAAAACACATGACTGGAGAACAGGCCGCCCTGGACGTGGCGGATGTGCAGTTCCAGCAGTGCGTCGTCGTGCGGCGGGTTGGCGAGCGAATAGCTGCGTGCACGGCCATCCTTCAACAGAATATCGATGTACTGTCCGGCGAGGAATTGCAGGCGCTCGCTGGCGGGCAGCTTGATCTTCATCACCATGACGTCGTCCGTGCGCTTCTCCAGTCTTTCCACCCGGCACGGCAAGGTCTTCACCACGATGTCTCGCGCAGCGCCGATTTCCCTGGCTTCGATGGTCAGGTCGGAGAGGGGCTTGGCTCGGCAGAACAGCGCCAAGCCCCGCGTCTTTTCCGCGTCCTTCAGCGCGTTGGGTGAATGCGCGCCATGATCGACGTCGCCGGCGAGGACCTTGCCCTTGCAGGTGCCACAGGCGCCATTGCGGCAGCCGTAGGGGAGGGCGAATCCCTCGCGCAGGGCCGCTTCGAGGATGGTTTCGTCGTCCTCGACGATGAACTGGTGCCCGCTGGGCTCAAGGGTGACCTGGTACGACATGATGTAGGCTTAAAATGCGTTGGCTGGATTATCGCCCGACTGGATGGTGTTTACACCCTGGCGGGCGCAGGGTTACAGGCTTTGGGGATCAGGCAGGTGCAATGAAAAAAGTCTTGATTGTCGGGTTTGGCGACGTTGCCGAACGGCTGGTGAGGAGGTATGCCGGACAGGCCGAATTCATCGGCATGATCCGCCGTCCCGAGCGCGCCGCCGAACTGCGCGATCTTGGTGTGACACCCTACGTCGGCGACCTCGACGCGCCGGCGACGCTGAAGCGCCTGCCGCGCGTCGATGGTGTGTTCCATTTTGCCCCGCCGCCCAACGCCGGTAAAACCGACCCCCGCACCACCCATTTGCTGCACGCGCTCGGGCGGCACAAGCCCGGCGCGCTGGTCTACATCAGCACCAGCGGGGTATATGGCGACTGCGGCGGCAACTGGGTGAGCGAAACGCGCCCGGTGGCGCCGGTAAACGACCGCGCGGTGCGGCGGATCGACGCCGAGCGCCAGTTGCGACGCTGGGGCGCGGCATTGCGGGTGCAGGTGAGCATCCTGCGTGCGCCCGGCATTTATGCCGCAGACCGCCTGCCGCTCGAACGCATCAGGCGCGGCACGGCTGCGCTGGTTTCCCAGGACGACAGCTACACCAACCACATCCATGCCGACGACCTCGCGCGCCTGGCGTGGGCGGCGCTGTTCCGCGGGCGTTCGCAACGCATCTACCACGCAGTGGATGCGCATCCGCTGAAAATGGGCGACTGGTTCGACAACTGCGCCGATGCCTTCGGTCTGCCGCGGCCGCCCCGCGTCAATCGTGCCGAGGCGGAGCAGGTGCTGTCTGAGGCCCTGCTGTCGTTTTTGCGCGAGTCGCGCCGGTTGTCGAATGCACGCACCACGCGTGAACTGCGGCTGAAATACCGCTATCCGACGTCGGACGATCTGCTGGGCGAGCTCAGGCAGGCGCGCCCTGAAGGGCACAACCGCGGGCAGATGAGGCTGTTGTGATTCGCACGGCTAGCGCGACGGATCGTCGGACTCGCGTCTGAATTCGCCGTCAATCGTTTTGGGCGTGGTGTTCGCTCCTTTATGCCCTTCAGCGTGTTTATACCCTTCAGGGTACTCTCCCCACGGAGGTTGGGGAGAGGGCGCCTCGTCATTGGCGGGGCGCAGCGGGTCTCGCCTGCGCCCCGCCCAGGTGCCCGGAGTCAGCAGCAGCGCCACAGCCATGAGATCGCTGATGAAACCGGGGAAGACGAGCAGGCCGCCGGCGAGGAGAATACGCCCGCTGGCCAGCAGCGAGGCCAGTGGATGCGTGCCCGATTGCAGGGAGAACATCAGGCGGGCGCCCCAGGCGATGCGCTCGACGCGGATGAGGGCAATGCCCGCGACGACGTCGAGCAGCAGCCACAGCAGCACCCAGCCGCCGATGGCATCGGCCATCCAGAATATGCCGATGGCTTCCAGCACGGGGAATGACAGCAAAATAGGTACGATCCAACCAAAGCGCATGACATGGAACCTTTGTTAATCTTGACGACTGTGCCTGATCAGGACACCGCTGAAAAACTGGCGCATGCCCTGATCGAAGGCCACGCGGCGGCGTGCGTGAACGTTTTGGCGGCGTGCCGCTCCATCTACCGGTGGCAGGGCGCGGTGGAGGCGGTGGACGAAATCCCGCTGCTGATCAAGACGACCGCCGCGAATTATGCGCGGGTGGAGGTCATTGTCCGCGCGCTCCACCCTTACGACGTGCCTGAACTGATCGCAACACCGATAACGCATGGATTGCCCGCCTATCTCGATTGGCTGGTCAAGGAGACCGAAAAACATGATTAGAACGAAGTGGATTCGCCCCCTCGCTGCATTTTTCGTACTTTGGGGTGCGCTTATACATTTTCCAGTAGCCCACGCCGAAGAATTCCTTGACCCCGAAGTGGCGTTCAAGTTCACGGCACGCGCGCTCGACGCCAATACGCTGGAAGCACGCTGGCAGATTGCAGACGGCTACTACATGTACCGCAACAAGTTCAAGTTCGAGCTTGACGGGGCCGTGCTCGGCGCACCGCAGCTGCCCGCAGGCAAGCTGAAGGAGGACGAATTCTTCGGCAAGGTCGAAACCTTCCGCAAGGACGTACGCATCACGCTGCCGATCGAGCGCGCCGCGGGCGCTGCGACGGTCACCCTGAAAGCGACCTCGCAGGGCTGCGCCGACGCCGGACTGTGCTACACGCCGCAGACCCTCAGCGAGACCGTCAAACTGCCTGCGCTGACCGTGGCAGCCGTGGCGGCGCCGGCCATGGCCGCTTCTCCTGCGGCGGCCGCGCTGGATGGCCTGCGCAGCCTGGCAGGCGACCGGGGCATGCCGAAGGTTCTGCCACCGGACGAGGCTTTCCTCGTTGCCGCCACCATGCCCGACCCGCAGCGCGTCAAGCTCGATTACACGCTGACCGCCGACACCTACATGTACCGGGACAAGCTCGCCTTCGTCGTGAAATCCCCGGCCGACGTCAAGGTGGCGAAGGCCGACACGCCGGCGGGGGACGTCAAGGACGACCCCACCTTCGGCCGCACCGAGGTGTATCACCAGGACTTTTCCGCTGCCGTGACCCTGTCCCGTGCACTCGCCGCCGATGAAAAGCTGGTGCTGGAAGCGGCCTGGCAGGGCTGCAACGAGGCGGTCGGCATCTGCTATCCGCCGATCAGGCGCGATTTCACCCTGGCCACGACGGGAGGCGCCGCGGCCATGAGCGCGATATCCGCAGCACCGGTCGAAGCCGCCAGCGAATCCGACACCTCGAGGATCGAGCGCGTGCTGAAGGGCGGCAGCTTCTGGGCCATGATCGTCACCTTCTTCGGCTTCGGCCTGCTGCTGGCGCTCACCCCCTGCGTGTTCCCGATGATTCCGATCCTGTCGGGCATCATCGCCGGCCAGAAAAAGGAGCTCACGAAGACCAGCGGATTCATGCTGTCGCTCGCCTACGTGCTGGGCATGGCGATCACCTATGCACTGGCCGGGGTGGCGGCGGCGCTCTCCGGCACGCTCTTGTCGAACGCGCTGCAGAATCCGTGGGCGCTCGGCATCGGCGCCGGCATCTTCGTGCTGCTGGCGCTGTCGATGTTCGGCTTCTTCGAGATCCAGTTGCCGAGCTTCGTCCAGAGCAAGTTCACCGTCGCGTCCAACCGGATGCAGGGCGGCAACTTTCTCGGCGTATTCGTCATGGGGGCGCTCTCCGCCGTCATCGTCGGCCCCTGCGTCGCGCCGCCGCTGGCCGCCGCGCTCGTCTTCATCGCGCAGACCGGCAACACCGCCCTTGGCGGGATCGCACTATTCGTGCTGGCGCTCGGCATGGGGGTCCCGCTGCTGCTCGTCGGGGTGTCGGCCGGCGCGCTGCTGCCGCGCGCCGGTGGCTGGATGAACGCGGTGAAGTATTTCTTCGGTGTGTTGATGCTGGCGATTGCCATCTATCTCATCTCGCCGGTCATCCCAGCCTGGGTCAACATGCTGCTGTGGGCGCTGCTGCTGGTCGGCGCCGCGATCTACCTGCATGCGCTCGACCCGCTGCCGGCGCATGCGACCGGCTGGGCGCGGCTGTGGAAGGGGCTCGGCGTGGTGCTGCTGATCGGCGGGCTGTCGCTCATCCTGGGCATGCTGGCGGGCAGCCGCGACCTCCTGCAGCCGCTCGATGTTTTCAAGGGTGGTGTCGGCGGCGGCGGCGCGATGGCCGCCGAGCAGAAGGGCCTCGCATTCGAGAAGGTGAAGGACGTCGCCGAACTCGACGCGCGCCTCGCCGCGGCCAAGGCAGACGGTCGCGCGGTGATGCTGGACTTCTACGCCGACTGGTGCGTATCCTGCAAGGAAATGGAGCGCTTCACCTTCAACGATGCGAGGGTCCAGGCGCGACTGGCGAACGTGGTGCTGCTCAAGGCCGACGTGACCGCCAACAGCGATGCCGACAAGGCGCTGCTCAAGCGCTTCAACCTGTTCGGGCCGCCCGGGCTGATTTTCTGGAATGCCGACGGCGCGCAGTCGGATTTCAGGGTGATCGGCTTCGAGAAGTCCGACAAGTTCCTCGCCAGCATCGACGCCGCGTTGGGGAAGCAGTCGCTAGGGCTGGCGCCGTAGCGCCGCAATGGCGTCGAGCAGTGGTGTGACGACAGGCTGGATCTTGCGCCGCATCAGCGAGCCGATCGCGGTCGTCTTGAGGAAGATCGGCCGTACGCTGTCGGCATCCGCTGCCGCCAAAGCGTCGAGTGCATCACACTCGGATTCGAATTGGGGCGCGGCGGCGAGCAGTGCCGCGCGGGCGGCACTGCGCGTGGCCTCATCCAGCTGACGCAGCGGCGCGCACCAGTTGGCCAGCGCGCTCAGGGTGTGGTTCACCACTTCCTGGATTTCGGGGCGTTCGAGGACGAGGCCGGTGGTGGCGAGGAAGGTCTGCCCCTGTCCGGACAGCGCCTTGTCCAGCATGGTGCTGTAGGGATTGCCAGCGAGTTGCGGCACGCTCGGGTGGTCGGTGCGCGCGGCGCGCGGGCCGGGAAGATTGTCGGACTGCAGTTCGAGGAAGGCGACGTAATACGAATTGCGGCTGCCGCCGCGTCTCCAGATCGCCAGCCGCTCGGCGTCGCTCAGCACGCCGGAGTACAGCATCACGGCCACGGTATCGAGAATCCCGACATCGTCCTCGTGCAGGAAAGCCAGGTTCTCGATCAAATACTCCGCCAGCATGCGCCCGATGGTGCTTCGGCAGACCACGTCGCGCATCAGCATCAGGCGGGCGTTCTCGATGGTCGGCATGCACCACCAAGCGTAGCGTGCCAGCTCTTCGGTGAGCGCGGGGGAATGCACCACCGCGACCACAGCCTCTTCCTCCGCAATCAATAAGAGCTGCGCCAGATGCTGGACCGAGAGGCCCGACTGGGACTGCCGTGTCCAGCGCGTGAGGTGTACCGGGTAGCCGCCGGGCGAGCCCAGGGCGTGCCCCGATAATTGTTCCCGTACCCGTTTCAGGTAGCGGTCGGCGCGCTCGGTGGGTTTCAGCGGCACGCTTGCCTCGCCCCGCGGCGTCAGCGCCCACAGCGTCATGGTCGATTCGTCGATGCGAACCGCCTTGAGTTCGGTATTGAACAGGACGTTGAGGCGCAGTTCGTCCTCGGGGGACAACTCGTCGTTCATAGGGCCTTGAACACCTCGCGCGCGGCGGCGACGGTGGCGTCGATATCGGCGTCAGAGTGCGCGGCAGAGACGAAGCCCGCCTCGAACGCCGACGGTGCGAAGTAGAAGCCGCGGTCGAGCATGGCATGGAAAAATCGGTTGAATTTCTCCTTGTCGCACTGCATCACCTCGGCAAAGCTCGCCGGCGGCTTGGGCGCGAAGTACAGGCCGAACATGCCGCCGATCGAGTCGGCGCAAAAGGTCACGTTCGCTTGGGCAGCGGCGGCGGTCAAACCTTTCACCAGTTTTTCGGTGCGGGCGGCAAGGTTCGCGTGGAAGCCCGGTTCTGAAATCGCGGCCAGCGTGGCGAGGCCGGCCGCGACCGCCACCGGGTTGCCCGACAGCGTGCCCGCCTGATACACCGGCCCGACCGGCGCCAGCGCGTCCATTACGTCGGCGCGGCCGCCGAAGGCGCCGACCGGCATGCCGCCGCCGATCACCTTGCCGAGCGTGGTCAGATCCGGCTTGATGCCGAGCAGCTTCTGCGCGCCGCCGAGGTCGACGCGGAAGCCGGTCATCACCTCGTCGAAGATCAACAGGGCGCCGTGCTGGTCGCAAAGGCGGCGCATCGCGCGCATGAATTCGGCGGTCGGCTTGACCAGGTTCATGTTGCCGGCGAAAGGCTCGACGATGATGCAGGCGATTTCATTGCCGATCTCCGCAAAGGTGCGCTCGAGCCCGGCGACGTCGTTGTAGTCGAGCACGACGGTCTGCGCCGCGACTTCGGGCGGCACGCCGGCCGAGGTCGGGTTGCCGAAGGTGAGCGCGCCAGAGCCCGCCTTCACCAGGAGGAAGTCGGCGTGGCCGTGGTAGCAGCCTTCGAACTTGATGAACTTGCTGCGGCCGGTAAAACCGCGCGCCAGGCGGATCGCGCTCATCGTCGCCTCGGTTCCGGACGACACCAGCCGCACCTTCTCGATGCTCGGCACGAGTTCGATGATGCGGCGCGCGATGGTCAGTTCGGCCTCGGACGGGGCGCCGAACGACAGGCCGTTGGCGGCGGCGTCCTGCACCGCCTTCACCGTGCCCGGATGGGCGTGGCCGAGAATCGCCGGCCCCCACGAGCCGACGTAGTCGATGTATTCGCGGCCGTCGGCGTCCCACACACGCGATCCCTTGGCGCGGCTGAAGAACACCGGCGTGCCGCCGACGCTCCGGAAGGCGCGCACTGGCGAATTCACCCCGCCGGGGATGACCTTCTGCGATTGTTCGAAAAGCTCTTGGTTGCGGCTCATGTTCGGGTCACTCTTCAGGTTCGGTTTCAAATAGCCGGTTGAGCGCGTCTGCGCTGGCGCGGAGGTCGGGGGCGCCGAACAGTGCGGAAAGCACCGCGAGGCTGTCGGCGCCGGCATCCAGCAACTGCGGTGCGTTGGCGGGTGTGATGCCGCCGATGGCCACGATCGGGACACGGATGACCCGGGTCGCCGCACGCAGCAGCTCGGCATCGGCGCGGCCGGCGGCAGGCTTGGTCGGCGAGGGATAGAAGCTGCCGAAAGCGACGTAGTCGGCACCCGCCGACTGCGCCGCCAGCGCAAGTTCCAGGCTCTGGTAGCACGAGGCACCGATGAATTTACCGGGGCCGAGGATGATGCGCGCCTCCCTGACGCCCCCGTCGTCGCGTCCCAGGTGGACGCCGCCGGCATCGCACAGGTCGGCCAGGCGCAGGTCGTCGTTGACGATCAGCGGCACGCCGAAGCGGTGGCACAGCGCGACCAGTTCGCTCGCCTGCTCGTGGCGGCGGGCCACGTCGCCCGATTTGTCTCGGTATTGCACGGCCGCCACGCCGCCGAGGAGCACGGCCTCGACCTGCGCCAGCAAGCACTCGGTGTCGGCGATTTCAGGGGTGATGGCATAGATGCCACCCGGGAATTCAAGCATGGCGTAAATCAGGCATTGCCTTCGGTTTGCGCATCCTGCGCCCAGAAGAAACGCTCGGGGATGTATTGGCCCATGCCGGGGCGGAAAGCCGCCTTGAGTGTCTCGTAAGTGAAATTCTGCGCGTCGCGCACGGCCTGCGGCACGTCCTGGCCGTAGGCCAGGGTGGCCGCGATGGCCGAGGCAAGGGTGCAGCCGGAGCCGTGATAGCTGCCGGGCAGGCGGTCCCAGGCGTCGGTCTGTACGTGGCCGTCGACGTCGTACAGGCTGTTCAGCACGCGTGGCGTGGCTTCGTGGGTGCCGGTGATCAGCACGTACTCGCAACCGAGGCCGGTCAGGTGCTTGGCGCAGGCAGCGAGGTCGAGTTCTTCCTCGTCGGACTCGAACAGCGCCAGCCGCCGGGCCTCGTGGCTGTTGGGGGTGAGCACGGTAGTCTGCGGAATCAGCAGGTCGCGCATGGCAGAGATCATGTCGTCGGTGGCAAGCTCGTCGCCGCGGCCGGATGCCAGCACCGGGTCGAGGATGACCGGAATGTCCGGGTAGTCGGCGAGGATTTCCGCGATCACCGCAATCGATTCGGGGCTGCCCATCATGCCGAGCTTGAACGCGGCCACCGGCACGTCCTCGAGCAGCATGCGTGCCTGGTCCGCCACCCATTCGGCGTCGATCGCCAGCACCTCATCCACCCGGGCGGTGTCCTGTACCGTGATCGCGGTGATCACCGACAGCGGGTGGCAGCCCATGCTGGCGAGCGTCAGCAGGTCGGCCTGGATGCCCGCACCGCCGGTCGGATCGGATGCGGCAAAGCTGAGCACCAGCGGCGGCGTCGGTTTGGGGGTAAAAATGGAGGGCATGGCGTCACTGCCTTAAAATCAATTCCCGATTTTAGCCGATTCGCCCTCTTTCCCATGCCTGACGCCCCCAAATACAAGACCTGGATGTGCCTGATCTGCGGCTACATCTACCGCGAGGAAGCCGGCGCGCCTGATGACGGGATCCCGCCGGGCACGCGCTGGGAAGACGTGCCGATCAACTGGACGTGCCCGGATTGCGGCGCCCGCAAGGACGATTTTCTGATGATGGCGCTTTGACACCCTGGTTGATTTCTGTTGGTGCTTAAAGATTAAATCAGGGGGCGACGTTATAGCTCAGGCGGTGCAAGGTTTGAGCCAAAGCATCACACGCGAATGGCCGTATGAAAAAAGATTCGGCCGAACGGGTTACATAAAAACTCAAGGAGACAATCATGATCGTGCGGTGGATTTCAGCGGGGGCGCTGCTCCTGTCTTCGGCAAGTGTCTGGGCAATATCTCCCTATATCCAGGGAGATGCGGTGCCGGGCGGTACCGTCCAGGCAGCGGCCGCGGCAGTCGAGGCCAGACTCAAAACCGGTGGTTTCAAGGTGATCGGCAAGTATTTCCCGCCCGACCTCGCGGGCTACGGCGTGGTGATCGCCACCGACCATGCCATGCTCGAAGAAGTGGGCTCGGTGGGGGGGCACGCCGTGATGGGCGCGGCCATCCGCGTGGGCGTCAAGGCCAATGGCAACATCGCGTACACCAACCCGGATTACTGGTACCGGGCGTATTTTCGCAAATCCTTCGACAAGAAGGAGGAAGCGGTCAAGGCGCTGCAGGCCCGTCTGCAGGCCACGCTGGGGGCAGGCAAGGGCGTTGGCGGCGACGAGTCGGCGAGCAGCCTGACCAATTACCGCTACATGGTCGGCATGGAGCGTCTGGATTCGTCGAAAAACAAGCTGACCGAGTATGGCAGCTTTACCGATGCGGTGAAGGCGGTGCGCGACAATCTCGCCAAAGGTGCGGGCAAGACGACCAAGGTCTACGAAGTCGTCCTGCCGAACCAGAAGCTGGCGGTGTTCGGCGTGGCGATGAACGACGGCGCGCACAGCGACGGTGAATGGATCAAGAAAATCGATATGCAGGAAAGCATCGCCGGCCTGCCGTACGAGATTTATGTCGTGGACAACCAGGTGAGCGCGCCTCACGGCCGCTTCCGCATTGCCCTGGCCTTCCCGGATGTGGGCATGGGGCAGTTCATGCGCATCTCGTCCCTGCCCAACGCCATCATGGCGACCATGGGTGCCGTGGCGGGCGTCGAAAAGAACGCCAGCGAGGAATCCTGGAAGTAGTGTCTGCCCGGGATTTGCTGGGGTGAAAGGGCGTTGCGAAGGCAACGCCCTTGTTCGTTTGCGCCATTCGGATGCATGCGCAGGATGGGGGCGGCAAACGCTAAAGAAGGGGCTGTCGGTGCCGTAATGCTTAATACCGTGGGACGCGGCATTGCCGTCGCGCCCGGCGATCCTGGCGGAGAAACGTGTGGACAACGATACATTGAAGGGCGTCAAGGTTATGGTGATCGATGACAGCAACACCATTCGACGCAGCGCGGAGATCTTCCTGAATCAGGCGGGCTGCGAGGTCATCCTGGCGCAGGACGGGTTCGACGCGCTGTCCAAGATCACCGATCACGAGCCCCATGTGGTCTTCGTCGACATCATGATGCCGCGTCTCGATGGCTACCAGACCTGCTCGCTCATCAAGCGCAACGCCAAGTACCGCAGCACACCGGTCATCATGCTGTCATCCAAGGACGGGCTGTTTGATCGCGCACGCGGCCGCATGGTTGGGTCGGACGAATACCTGACCAAACCTTTTACCAAGGACACGCTGCTGACGGCGGTACGCGAACACGCCTGTTCCGGGGTGTAACAGTTTTTCCAAGGAGCATAAAAATTATGGCGATCAGTCGAATTCTGGTTGTGGATGATTCCCCCACCGAGCGATTTTTTCTGTCTGAGTTGTTGGTCAAGAACGGCTACCTGGTCAGCATGGCCGAGAGCGGAGAAGAAGCCGTCGTGCAAGCCAAGCAGACTTTGCCCGATTTGATCGTGATGGACGTCGTGATGCCGGGAATGAACGGCTATCAGGCGACGCGAATGATTTCAAAGGAAGACGCGACCAGGCATATTCCGATCATCATGTGCACCACCAAAGGCCAGGAAACCGACAAGGTGTGGGGAATTCGCCAGGGTGCGAAGGCGTACCTGGTGAAACCGGTAAGGCCGGAAGACCTGTTGTCGCAGATCAAGGCGCTGGGCTGAGCTGACCGAGATGGCCAAGAAATTCAACCTGCGTGAATTTCAGACCGCCCTGTCGCAGCAGCTGCAGGCGGCAGCCAGCCGGGACAACACGGGGTCCAGGCTGGGTTTCCGCGTGGGCGACGTGAACTGGCTGGTGAGCCTTTCCGATACCGAGGAGGTGGTTCCGCTGCCGCCCATCGTCAAGGTTCCCGGAACGCGCCGCTGGTTTCGCGGCGTCGCCAACATCCGCGGCAACCTGTACGCGGTGAGCGATTTTGCCGACTTCATGGGGCAGGGGGTGACGCCCGACCATGCCGATTGCCGGCTGCTGATACCGCACCACGATTTTGGCGTGAACGCGGCCCTTCTGGTGCACGCCACACTGGGGCTGAAGAATATCAGCCGCTATCGATTACGTGGCGGGACTGCGGCATATCCATGGATCGCACGTCACTACGCCGACGAGGCCGGGGCCAACTGGTGTGATATGGATTTCGGGCAATTGCTTGGCAACGCCGACTTTCTGAAGGCCGAAGCGCAGTTCGGCAACTAATTGGACATTGAATACTCGGCGCGTTGGCGCCAGTGAGCGGAGGGTTTGGAGCAATGAATATGGCGACAACGATGTTTGGCCTCAAAGGGCTCGCAGGCCGCATGACGGGAAGCTCCTCGGGCAGGAATCGGGGCGAGAACACCACCATGATCATGAAGACCGTGCGCAAACTGGCTGACAAGGAGCCGGGCCGCATGCCCCTGATCGGCCATCTTCCGGTCGAGCGGCAATATCTCTACATGGGCGGCAGCCTGCTCGTTTCGCTGCTCCTGGCCGCCGGCTTCACCATCCATAGTTCGATCCAGCTCGACAACCGCACGGCATACGAGAACCGCGCCGGCGAACTGCAAGTGTATTCGCAGCGCCTGCCGCTCGCGGCCCAGCGGGCCGTGCTCGGCGATGCCACGGCCTTCAAGAAACTGGCTGAGGGCAAGGCTGATTTCGAGGCGACCCTGACCGGACTGACCAATGGCGACGCCGAGGTACCCGCCACCAGTGGCGCCGCGCGCGACACGCTGGGAAAAATCGGCACCCAGTGGGGCCAGTTTGCCCCTCTGGTCGTGCAGATTCTTTCGCAGCAGAAAAACCTGATGGCGATGAACGAAAACGTCAAGCGCATCAATGCCCTGAGTATCGACTTGCAGGAGGTGTCCGAGCAGCTCGCCAGCCAGCTCGCCGATGGGGGCACGAGCCTGCGCGAAGTGTCGCGAGCGAACCATCTCGTGATGCTGAGTCAGCGTTTGCCGAAAAATGCCAACCTGCTGCTGTCGTCGGACCTGATCGACCCCGAGGTCGTGCTGCAGCTGGAAAAGGACACAACCTCGTTCCGTGACACGGTGCAGGCACTGATGGAGGGGGCGGCCAGCCAGAACGAGGACAGCATGCTGACGCTGGAAGACCTCGGCACCAACATGGCCGACATGGTCGAGGCGGTGGGCGAGGTGCTTGCCAACACGCAGTCCCTGCTGCGGGCCAAGGTGGCGGCCAACAAACTCTTCGCAGGCAGCGACGAGTTGCTGCGGGACGCCGGCCAGCTGTCAGAGGAATACCGGGCCGTCGGCGGCTTCGGCTACCAGCTGGCCGCCCTGTTCGGCGTGCTGGCCATCGTCTCGATGGTGTTGCTGGGTCAGATCAACATCAACGAGACCAAATCGCGGGCCCGTAAGAGCGAGGAGGAAAACAGCCGCAACCAGGAGGCGATTCTGCGCCTGATGGATGAACTGGGCGAACTGGCCGAGGGCAACCTCACCATCAACGCCAGCGTGACCGAGGACATCACCGGTGCTGTCGCCGACTCGATCAACTACACGGTGGAAGAGCTGCGCAGCCTGGTGCGCGGGATTAACAACGCCACGTTGAAGATGGACCAGGCAGCCAACCAGGCCAGTCAGGTATCCGAATCGCTGCAACAGGCGGCGCGCCGGCAGACCGACGAGATCGAGACAACTTCGACCGCCGTCGTCCGCCTCGCGGAATCGGTGCAGCAGGTGTCGGGCAACGCCATCGAGTCCGCCAAGGTGGCCAAACAATCCCTCGCGGCCGCCGAAAAAGGCCAGCAGGCGGTGGCCAACGCCATTGCCAGCATGAACGGTCTGCGCGAACAGATTCAGGAAACGTCGAAACGAATCAAGCGTCTGGGCGAATCGTCGCAGGAGATCGGTGAAATCGTCGAACTGATTTCCGACATTACCGAACAGACCAACGTGCTGGCACTCAACGCGGCCATTCAGGCGGCGTCGGCAGGTGAAGCCGGGCGCGGCTTCTCGGTGGTGGCGGAAGAAGTGCAGCGGCTGGCGGAACGCTCGGCCGATGCGACCAAGCAGATCGCCGCCATCGTGAAAACCATTCAGTCGGACACCCACGACACCGTGGCGGCGATGGAAGTGTCGACCCAGGGCGTGGTCGAGGGCGCCAAGCTGTCCGATGCCGCAGGCCAGACGCTGGCCGAGATCGGCGACGTGTCGAAGACACTTGCCGCGCTGATCGCAGACATCTCGGCGGCCACGCAGAACCAGGCCGAAGCGACCACGCTCGTCGCCGAGACCATGCAGGACATCAAGGCGATTTCCGCGCAGACGAGTGCGGGTACCCGGCAGACGGCCGAGTCGATCGGTGGCATGAAACAGCTGGCGCAGGATCTGAAGAGCTCGATCGCGGGCTTCAAGCTCGCCTGAACGGACGGGCTGCAACGCAAAGAGAAACGCAAAGAGACAAGCTGAAGGCCCGCTGCACTCAATCTGGGGAACACACACCATGAGCGCCTTACTCGATTACGATACCGGCCCCCTGAACTGGGTGCGCGGAGACATCGACGCTGCCCTGCAGGCGGCACTGGGGCGTATTCAGGCCTACAGCATCGATGCCGATCTGACCAATGCCCTGCGGCTGGCAGGTGACGACGCCCACCAGGTGACCGGGGCGCTGCGAATGGTGGGGCTTGAAGGCGCGGCGACGCTGGCGGGCACGCTGGAGTCGTGCCTGGCCGACGTCAACGAAAACCGCTTGCAGGCGAGCAGCGAGTTGTTGCGTGCCCTGCGCAATGCGATGGAAGGCCTGCAACGCTGGGTCAAGGACCTGGCGGACGGACGCGGCAGCGGCGAGTTGGCGCTGTTCCCCCTGTACAAGCGCCTGCGCGAACTGCAAGGCGCCGAGCGGGTTTTCGAAGGCGAACTGTTCTTCCCCGATTTGCGTACCGATGTGCAGGGCAAGCGCGCCAGCGACGGCCTGACGCCGGAGGAGCGGACGGCTGAAGTGAAGGCCGCGCGCGGCCAGTTCCAGCGTGGGCTGCTGGCCTTCCTTCGCAATATCGAGGCTGAGCAGGGGCTGCGGCGAATGCGCGATGCGCTGGCTGCAATCGAACACATCGCGCCGTCGCAGGCTTCGCAGTCGTTCTGGTGGGCATGTGTGGGCTTCGTCGACAGCCTGATTGCGCAAGGCGTGGAAGCCGATTTCCATGTCAAGCAGTTGCTCGCCCGTGTCGACCTGCAAATGCGCCGTTTGATAGAGGGCTCGCCGGAGGTCGCAGAGCGCCTGATGCGCGATGCGCTGTTTTTCGTGGCAAAGAGCCAGGCCCTGGGCGGCCGCGCGGCGGAGATCCGTTCGACCTTCGGTCTCGACCGGTATCTGCCGGGCCGCGGCATGCTGGACCCCGAGACGCTGGCGCGCATGCGCCCGGTGCTGGAGACCCTGCAAAGCGGCCTGAAGGTCGCACGCGACAACTGGCACGCCTACGTGGAAGGCAATGCAGGACAGCTGGAGCAGTTTCAGGCCCAGCTCGAGCGCATGCAGCCCCAGGCACAGATGCTCGAGAAGAGTGGCCTGAAACCGTTGCTGGACGGGCTGGCGGTAGTGGCCGCTGCCAGGCGCGACGGTGAAGCGGGCGAACAGAAGAATCTGGAGGTTGCCGCCACGCTGCTGTTCCTGCAGAACGCGATTGACCGGGAAGATATCCTGCATGCCGATTTCGCCGTGCGCGCCCAGGGCCAGCAGGCGCGTCTGCGTGCGCTCATCGAGGGCAGCGAGATGCCCGCCAGTGTCACCGACTCGGGCAGCCAGCGCGACGCGGAACGCGACATGCTCGTCCAAATGGCGCAGGAAGTCGGGCAGAACCTCAAGCAGATGGAAGAGGTGCTGGATGCCTTCTTCCGCGATGCCGGCGAGCGCGAGGCGCTCACCGGCCTGACCGGACTGGCGCAGCAGGCGCAAGGTGCGCTGACGATGCTCGAACTGCCCGATGCAGCGAGCCTGCTGGCCGCGGCAGCCACCATCGTGCAGCCGTTTGTGAGCCATGGGCATCCCGATGTGGCAACCCAGCAGCGTCTGGCGGACGCATTCTCCAGTCTCGGGCTGTTCATCGAATCCTATTGCGCCGGCCGCGCCGACGCCGCGAGGATTCTGCACCCCGTGCTGGCCGATTTCGGTCTGGTCGATGCCGACAGCATGCCCGGCGACACGGCGGAAACAAAAAAAAAATTCCTTGACGTAGTCGGCGAGCCCCGGCCCGCTACCGCAGTCGACGCGGTTGCACCCGAACCCACCGGTGCTGTTCCAACCGCGCACGGCGACACCGCCGCGTCCTCTCAGGCTATCGGTCGCGCTGAGGCGGCGCCCCTCGACCCCATCGAATTCTTTCCCTTTGAGCCCGATACCGTGTCGGCGGCAGCGACCGTCCAGCCGACGCATCCGCCGCACGCCGATGCGCTGGAATTCACCCTGTCGGAGCCGACCGTCACAACGCCGGCCGCCTCCGCAACCCGGACCAGTGTTCGAACCGAGATCACCGGCCTGACGTCGATACCGGAAGGAATCGAACCGGACCTGCTGGACATCTTCCTGGAGGAAGCCGGCGATGTGTTGGCGACCATGGGCGAGGCGGCGGATGCCTGCCAGAACAATCCGGATGACCAGGAATCGCTGACAGTCATCCGCCGGGCATTTCACACGTTGAAAGGCAGCGGCCGCATGGTCGGGCTATCCGAGCTCGGTGAAACCGCATGGCATCTCGAACAGTTGATGAATGGCTGGCTGGCCGAAAGCAAGGCGGCCAGCAGCGACCTATTGCGTCTGCTCGGGCATGCGCGCGGCGTGTTTCAGGAATGGGTGATCGCACTGCAGGAACGTCAGCCGACAGCACTGCCGGTGTCGCCCCTGCTGGCGGCGGTTGAGCGTGTGGCGCAGGGACAGCCGTTCGACACGGAGTCGCTCGCCGACAACAGTGCGCCCGCGTCCGCGGCAATCGAAACTGCGCCGATCGCAACGGCCGCTGAAGACGAAATAATCGTTGCGGTCAAAACGGATATTGACCGCGGCGCGGCAGCCGAAACACTGCCCGTCATCGAGATCGAGTTTCCTGCCGATGGCGACGGCGAATGGAACGCGGTTTCCGCTGCCTCGACGATCGACGTCGAGGTTGGCGAGTCGCTGGTTCATTTCGATGCCTTCCGGTCGGATGCTGTCGAGCCTGCTGCCGATCGACCGGTACTCGATGGATTCGACCTGGGCGAGAGCCCGGCTGCAGCGACTGCGTCCGACGATCCGCGTGAACCCGACGAGATCTGCTTTGGTTCGTGCTGCCTCTCCAGTGGGCTATACGAGATCTTCATGGCCGAAGCGCATCAGCGCTTGGCTGTACTGGAGGAAGAAGCCGGCCGCCTCATCGAGCTTGCCGGCAGTACCATCAGTGAACCTGCGCGCCGTGCTGTGCACACCCTGGCAGGCATCGCGGGCACGGCGGGTGTCACGGTTCTGGCAGAGCTATCGCATGCACTCGAGCAGTACTGGAACCGTTTTGTGCAGACCCCGCTGCCGCCCGCACATCTTCCGCTGGTTCAGGATGCCGTGTCGCGTCTGCACGAGATGATCGCGACCATCGAAAGCGGGCAGCAGCCCGAGACGGCACACGATCTGATCGCGGCCCTGGGCGAACTGGAAGACGAACGGGCCACTTCTGCCGAGGCTGCCATCGAATTCGAGGTACAGACCACCGAAATCTCCGGCAGCGGAGCGTCGATCGAGCCTGCCGTTGAAGTATTTTCCGCAGGCCAGGTACCCGCCGCAGCGGCGGCGTCCGGCCTGCCAGACATGGACGCCCTGATCAAGGATTTCGGGCCCGCGGCACCGGCGCCGGTCTTCGATCGACGTGAAGTGGCCGATGAAATCGACCCGCAACTGTTGCCGATCTTCCTGGAGGAAGCCGAGGCGCTGGTGCCGGATACGAGCGCGCAACTGCGCGCCTGGAAGGCCACGCCGAGCGGGCTGGCCGCGCGTGCCGCCTTGCGACGCAACCTGCACACGATCAAGGGCAGCGCGCGCATGGTCGGCGCCATGCGCCTGGGTGAACTGACGCACGTGATGGAAGCGCGTGTGATCGCCGTGATCGAAGGCCAGCTTACCGCAAGCGCCGAGGTGTTTGAGACGCTTGAGACGCAGTTCGACCGCATGGCTGACGCGGTCGACCGTCTGAAGCGGGGCGAGCTCGATCACCTTGCCGAGGAACAAGCCGAGCCGCTTGAGGCACCGATTGAGCCGGTTCTTGGACGGGTCGAGCCGATGCCGGAGCAGGCAGAGCCGACGCCGGAGGCTTCGCCGGCCGATGTCGCAGCCCCGGCGCACGCGGTCACGCGCGAGAGCAACGCCCTGACGCTGCGGGTGCGCGCCGACTGGGTCGATCGCATGGTCAACCAGGCCGGCGAAGTCGCCATCGCACGTTCGCGGATCGAGAGCGAAGTGTTCGGCTTCAAACGCCAGGTCAACGAATTGACGGAAGCGCTGACGCGCCTGCGCGGGCACATTCGCGAGGTCGAGATCCAGGCCGAATCGCAGATGCAGGCGACCTTCCAGGCCCAGGGTGGCGGGGAAGAGTTCGACCCGCTGGAGTTCGATCGCTTCACCCGCTTCCAGGAGGTCACTCGCTTCCTCGCCGAGAGCGTGAACGATATTTCCACCGTGCAGCATATCCTGCTGGCGCGCCTCGGCGAGGCGGATGCTGCGCTGATCCAGCAGATGCGCCTTAACCGCGAATTGCAGCAGAATCTGCTGCGGGTACGCATGGTGCCGCTGTATTCGGTGGCCGAGCGACTGTACCGGACCGTGCGCCAGACCGCGCGCGATGTGGGCAAGCGTGCGCAACTGGACATCCAGGGCGGCGACCTGGATATCGATCGCTCGGTGCTGGAAAAGGTCACCGCGCCGCTTGAGCACTTGCTGCGCAACGCGCTGGCGCACGGCATCGAGTCGCCCGAGGCGCGCCGCGCCGCCGACAAGCCCGAGTTCGGCGAAATCGTATTTAGCGCGCGCCAGTCCGGTAACGAAATGGTGCTGACTGTTAAGGACGATGGCGCCGGCCTCAACTACGCGCGTATTCGCGAAAAAGCCGAGGCCAATGGCCTGCTGCTGCCTGGCATCGAGCCTACCGAAACCCTGTTGGCACAGCTGATCTTTGCTGCCGGCTTCTCCACTGCCGAAGCCGTCAGCGAAGTCGCCGGGCGCGGCGTCGGCATGGACGTGGTGAAGAGTGAAATCGCCGCCCTGGGCGGCCGCATCGACATCAGTTCGACGCCGGGCACCGGCACCAGCTTCCATATCTACCTGCCGCTCACCCTGGCGATGACACAGGCGGTGATGGTCAAGGCCGCCAGAAATAGTTATGCGCTGCCGGCACCGCTGGTGCAGCAGGTGCTGGAACTCCGCCCGGAAGAACTGGAAAAAGCGATGATAGCGGGCGAAGTGACATGGCGTGGGGTGTCCTACCCGCTGTCCTATCTGCCGCATCTCTTGGGCGATGCTGAAGCGATCCATGAGGTTCAGCGCTACAACCCGGTGGCGCTGCTCGCCAGCGGCTCCAGCCAGGTTGCCGTGCTGCTCGACGTGATCGAGGGCACGCGCGAAATCGTGGTCAAGAACATCGGACCGCAGATGGCGCGCATTACCGGCGTAGCCGGCGCCACCGTAGGCGGCGACGGGCGCGTGATCCTGATCCTCAACCCGGTGCCGCTGGCTCTGCGCTGGGCGAGCCTGCCGCGCAACGAGGTCGAGCGTGCCGCACCGGCCGAGGCGATCGAACTCAGCAGTGCCCTGCAGGCGCCGCTGGTACTCGTGGTCGATGACTCGCTCACCGTGCGCAAGATCACGACCCGTCTGCTGATGCGCGAGGGCTTCCGGGTGGAGAGCGCGAAGGACGGTGTCGATGCCCTGGAAAAGATGCATGATCTGATCCCCGACGTGGTGCTGCTCGACGTCGAAATGCCGCGCATGGACGGATTCGAACTGGCCCGCCTGATGCGCGCCGATGCGCGGCTGAAAACGGTACCGATCATCATGATCACGTCGCGTACCGCGGACAAGCACCGCAACCGAGCGCTGGAACTTGGCGTCGATGTATACCTCGGCAAGCCGTATCAGGAGCAGCAACTGCTCGACGAAATCGCCGAACAGTTGGGGCATACGACTTCACCCGCGCCTTAGCGCATGGCGAATCAACAGCCCTCCGGGGGGCGCGATCCCGGAACAATACGGAGGAGAAGAGGAAAGGAACGGGCGCTCGACGCCCGTTTCTGCTACCTAGAGCTTCAGACTGGCGAGGTCGCCAACGGCCAGTGCGTTGATCTGCGCATCTCCCTGTGCCGGATTGCGATGATAGATGGCGGTCAGCTGCCTCGCCTTGTCCAGCCAGTGAGCCGCACCGCGTCTCACGAGGCCGGCGATGGGGGCGACATCACGATTACCCAGCCAAGTTTCATAAGCCTGCGGCAGGGCCGGAAACAGCGCGCGCCGCAGGCCGGACAGGTTGGCCTGATAGAAATGCAGCGAGCCGGCCGCTTCGCGCTCGAGCAGCGTCGGCAGCGTAACCAGGCAGTCGGCCAGGTGGTCGCGTACCGCGCGTACCAGCAGTTCGGCGTGTCGGGAGCTTAGCTCGCCGAGCATCGCGTTCCAGTCGTCCCCCAGCAGCGATTCCGCACGAGCCTCACCGATCTCATGCAGGATCATTGCCTCGCTTTCGGCTTCGGCCATGCGGTCGAGTCCACGCTCGATGTCGCATTCGAAGTCGTAGTGCGCAAATGCGCGCCCCAGCGCAGTGTCCTTCTCCTTCCACTGCCATTCTTCGTACTTGTTCCATAGCAGCCGACGCACCGCGTCCATGCGCAGGAAGATGGCGCCGCCGCGCATCGCCGCCGGCGGCGCGATCAGGTCGCGCGCGTATTCGCAGCCCGCCACCAGCACCTGCACGCCTTCACGCACTTCGGCCCGCTTGAGCTCGGCCAGCACGAAATGGGGCTTGCGGAACGAGCCCAGCCCGCTGCTGTAGACGAGCCCCTGTGGGATCAGCGCGCGGTTGATGTCGTCGGCCTCGAATGGATCGATGCCGGCCTCGCTGAGCGGGAGCGGTGCGAAATCCTCTTCCTCGACCGTGTCCCATAGGCTTTCGCGTGCGTTCAGCCAGTCGCCGAGTTCGTCTTTGGGCAGGCGGGCCCCGTAGGGGATTTCCATTTCCCAGCGGTAATACTCGCGCATTTCCAGAAGAAAGGTGCACATCGTCATCTCGCGTGCATGGCGGGCATCTGCGATGGTGCAGTTCTTTTGCACGGTGTCGATGAGAGCGGAAAGATTGTCGACCATGAGGCACTCCTGATGCATCTTCATTCCGAAGTGTACAAATAAAAGCAGCCCGTTCAACCGGGCTGTTTTCAGGGGTATTGCAACGGAGAGCCGCCTTCTGCCTCGCGCTCTCCGCGTAAGCGGGCGGAGGGCGTGAAGGGGCAAACGATGCACCGCATGCGCCAAACCGCGGAGCTTTGCCTGGCCAATCGACGAGGGCGCTTCGCCGCAAGTCGCTGGTTTAATGGCGGCGGATGGCGCCGAAGTAGCCCAGGCCGGCATGTGAGCGGCGGCTAAGCTCGAAACGCGAGTCGCCGCCGAACTGGCCAGCGAGCTGGGCGTAGGCATCGGCCGCCCAAACCTTGTCGTTCAGGGCGTCGGTAATGCCTTCGGCCCAGCGCAGCTTGTCGGCGGGCTTGCTCAGATGGTCTCCGCATTTGGCGTACCATTTCTTCAGCGTGTCGGCCGGCAGGGCAAAGCCTTTCAGCCGGTCGATGAACTGGATGCAGGCGTCGCCGTCGGAGCAGCTTGCCGCAGCTGCGGCATAAAGTTCGTCCGCCTTGACGTCGTCACCCATCGACGCGTACAGGCGGCCGATATGGGTCAGCGCGAAGTGATCCTTGGCTTGTGCGCGTGCCGCTTCCAGCAGACGTCCGGCCTCGGCCATATCCTGGGTGGCGGCAAAACTCGCCTCGGCGAGTTTTGCGCTGTCGTAGACGCTGGCGTGTGGATCCGACGCCAGCGCGGCCTCGCGCGCGGCAAGGTAGGCGCGCGCCTTGGAAACGCCCAGTTCACGGTGCTGCAGGTGCGCCGCACTGATCACCAGATCCTTGAAGGCGACAAAGTCGGTGGCGTTTTCCGCCGCTCGGTCGAGCAGGCGGGAAAGCCATTCGGTGTCGTCGAGGTTCTTGTCCACCGCGAGCAGGATCGGCTTGTAGCGCGAAAACTGGTAGGCGGTACCGTCGAGCAGCTTCTCGGCCGAGTCGATCAGCTTCGCGGCGTAGAACGGATCCTCCAGTTCCAGCCGCACGCGGTCGGCGAGGGTGAGGAACTGCTTGACATTGACGGCGTCCTTTTCCAGCTGCTGGAATTCCATGTAACGGGCGTGGTTGGCCTGGCGCTTTTCGAGCTTGGTCTTGACCCGGGTCAGGCGCTCGGTGTCGTCGGCCAGATGCGTCTCGACTGCAGTCACCAGTTTCTGCATCTCGTCGAGACCCGCCACCGCGTCCTCTGCGCGGTCGAGCAGCGCGGTCGCCCCCGGCTTGTCGCCGACGCTGGCCAGCCCTTCCGCGAGTTCGATGTATTCGCCCGTGGCGCTGGCAAGATCACCGGCCTTCTTCAGTGCGGCCTGCATGAACGCGGCGTCACCGACTTGCCTGGCCGATTCGATCAGGGTTTTGGCGGCGGTGAAATCGGTCGCGCCGGCAAGCGCGCGCTCGTACAGCGCCTTGGCTTTTTGGGGATCGCCCAACGTCTTGGTGACCTCTCCCGCCAGCGACAGCAGATCCGGCACGCTGGAAAGCTTTTCCGCTGCCTTGCTGAAGATCGCGGCCGCGTAGTCCTTGTCGAGCACGTGCTCGGCTGCGGCTGCGGCCAGCTTGCTGTATTCCACCGCGCGCGAAACCTTCGCCTCGGCCTTTTCCAGAACCTTCTTCGCAAAGGCGCTGTCGGCGATGACGTTCATCACGTTCTTCGCAAGATCGATCAGCGGGTCGAGGTTGCCGGTTTCCTTTAGGGCTTTTTCGTACGCCCCCACTGCCGCCGCCTTGTCACCGAGCACCTTGAACTTGGCCTCGGCCAGGGCTACCTGCTCCTCGCCCGACATGCAGAAGTCTTCTGCGGTCTGCAGCAACGCCTCGGCGCGGCTCTGTTCGCCCAGTGCCTTGTACACGATGGCGCAAGCCGCTAGATCCTTGGTGAACTGGCAGTCATCCGCCACGCGGTCCATCAGTTCCTTGGCGTAGGCCGCGTCGGCAGGTTCCTGCAGCGCCTGCATCGCAAGCGCGGCGTAATCGGCACCACCATTGCATTGGGCTTCCTGGGGGGATAGGGTGTCACGCGTGGCCATGGATATCTCCGAACGAAATTAATAAACACTAATCTGCGAATTTTCCGCTCGAGGCGGGGGGGGCAGCCAATCAGTAATGTCGATGAGGGTATTAGATGAGGGTATTAGTCAGTCGGGGCGGCCAAAGGGCTCGCTAGAATATATTGATATATTAATATATTAAACTTAACATGGTGGCATCTCGGATCACTGGGGAAATTATGCTCAAGCGCCTACTATTTGCAGCATCCCTGCTCGCAGGGCTCGGCATTTCCTCGGCCATGGCCGCGCCTGATGGCGCGCAGTTATACGGGCGCAATTGTGCGGCCTGCCACGGCGAGAATGGCAACGGCGGAATCGGCGTGCCGCTCGCGTTGCCTTCCTTCCAGGCAGGAATCAGCGACGACTACTTGCGCAAGACCATACATCTCGGTCGCCCGGGCCGGGTCATGCCGGCATTCCCTGCGCTGGAAGATGCCGAAGTCGACGCCATCGTTCGCTATGTGCGGTCCTGGAACAGGGGAATTTCCGCCACCTATTCCGCGGAGCGCGTCACGGGCGACCCGGCGCACGGCAGGAAGCTTTTTGCACAATACTGCGCCGCATGCCATGGAGCGGAAGGCGAAGGCAGCAAGGGGACTGGCGTCACGTTTTCGCGCCCGCGTGACCTGCCCATCATGGCACCTGCCCTGAATAACCCGGGTTTCCTTTCCGCATCGACCGATGCCATGATCAAGGCGACGCTGATGCGTGGTCGTGAGGGCACCCCGATGGTCTCTTTCATCAAGCAGGGACTCAAGGAAAAAGATATCGACGACATTGTCAGCCATGTGCGCGGATTCGAAAATCATCCGCTCTCGCAGGAGGTGACGACGGCGAAGGTGGATCGTCCGGTGATTGCCATGGATTCGCCTTATGACCTCAATACCACGGTGGAAAACGTCAAGCGGGCGGTGAACAACAATAACTTCTTCTACGGGCGGGTGCAGACGCTGGAGTACGGCATGACTTCGCCAGCCAACGAAAATCAGAAACAGGTCATTGTCTATTTCTGCAATATCAGCCTGCTCAACCAGGCGTTGGCCATCGATCCGCGGGTCGGCATGTTCCTGCCCTGCCGCATCAGCATTGTGGAGACGAACGGCAAGGTGCAGGTGATGTCGGTGAATCCCGCGGTGCTGAGTCGGCTGTTCAACAACTCCGAACTGCTTCGCATGTGCGATGAACTCAGCAAAAACTACACCGCAATCATGGAGGAGGCCACGCTATGAGACATCCGTTGAAGTGGGCGGTGACCGTCGCCTGCACATTGCTGTTGTGCGCGCCCGCTGTTGCCGCCGACCTGCTGATGGCGCGTGTAAACCGGCTGTTCCCCGAGGCGATGACCCTGCTGCAATCCTCCATTTCGTCGCGGGGCTATACGATCACCCGCCTGCAGCAGGTGAACGAAAATCTGGAGCGCCGCGCGTTCAAGAGCGATATGTACCGCGTCGTGTACTTCGGCAAGCACGAGGAAGTCAGGCAGGCGACCGCCAGGAACCCCGAGCTCATCCCGTTTCTACCGCTGAATATCACGATCTTCGCGGAGGAGGATCAGACCATTCTGGTGGCAAGCCATCCGCAAATGCTGCAGGAGTTTTTCCCTGACCCCGAGCTGAAACCGCTCTTCGAGCGCTGGGAGAAAGACATGCTCGAAATCCTGGACGAAATGCGGGAAACGGACTGAAACGCCGCTGGAAACCCCGACTTCAGTGCTTCGCAGCCTGGGGCATCAGCTTGTCGATAAAGGCAATTGCCACCGCCGACACGATGAACGCCATGTGGATGACGGTCTGCCACAGCAGCACTTTGTCAGCCAGGTTGGGGGCGTTGATGAAGGTCTTCAACAGGTGGATCGACGAGATGCCGATGATCGCGGTGGCGAGTTTGACCTTGAGCACATTGGCGTTGACGTGCGACAGCCACTCGGGCTCGTCGGGATGGCCCTCCAGATTCAGACGCGAAACGAAGGTTTCATAGCCACCGACGATGACCATGATGAGCAGGTTGGAAATCATCACTACGTCGATCAGGCCCAGCACGATGAGCATGATGGCTTCTTCGTCAAGGCTGAAGGTGCCGGCGACGAGGTGCTGCAGTTCGATCATGAAGTGCACGACATAGACCAGTTGGGCGCCGATCAGGCCCAGATACAACGGGACTTGCAGCCAGCGGCTGCCGAACAGGAGAGCGGAGAGAAAATTGCCGCGGGTTTCGATGGGTGCGAGCGTTTCAGATTTCATGTGTTTAGGATTTCCTGGGCCGAAGCCGGAAGTGAAAAAAATTACAGGGACAACTACAGAACGTGGCGCGATTGGCAAAAATGGCGCGCCACAAAACTACAAGACATAACGTGCGAGGTCTTCGCGCGCGGCGAGTGCGGCCAGACGGGCGGTGACCGCCTCAGCGTCGACGATGTATTCTCCGGTGACGTCGCCGGCATCGAAGGAAATATCCTCCAGCAGCTTTTCCATCACCGTGTATAGACGACGCGCACCGATGTTTTCGGTGCGCTCGTTCACTTCGAAGGCAATCTCGGCGATGCGGCGGATGCCGTTGTCGGTGAACTTGAGCGTGACACCTTCGGTTGCCAGCATGGCTTCGTACTGGCGCGTGAGGCAGGCGTCGGTGGCCGTCAGGATCCGCTCGAAGTCTTCCACAGAGAGCGCCTGGAGTTCGACGCGGATCGGCAGCCGCCCCTGCAGTTCGGGGATGAGATCGGCCGGCTTGGACAGGTGGAAAGCGCCACTGGCGATGAACAGGATGTGGTCGGTCTTCACCATGCCGTACTTGGTCGAGACGGTGGTGCCCTCGATCAGCGGCAGCAGATCGCGCTGAACGCCCTGGCGCGACACATCGGTGCCGTGGGCGTCGCTGCGGGTGGCAATCTTGTCGATCTCGTCGAGGAACACGATACCGTTCTGCTCGACCGCTTCGAGTGCCTGCTGCTTGGTCTCCTCGTCGTTGACCAGACGCCCGGCTTCCTCCTCGGTCAGGAGCCTCATGGCCTCGCGCACTTTCAGTTTGCGAACCTGACGACGGCCTTGCCCCAAGCTCTGGAACATGCCCTGCAATTGCTGCGACAGGTCCTCCATTCCCGGCGGTGTGAAGATTTCCATACCGGGGCCGACCGCCGCAATCTCGATCTCGATTTCCTTGTCGTCGAGTTGGCCTTCGCGCAGCATCTTGCGGAAGCGCTGGCGCGCCGCGCCTTCTTCGCGTGCGGGCTCGGGCTCGCCGAAGCCGGCGCTGCGCGGCGGCGGCAGCAGGGCGTCGAGGATGCGCTCCTCGGCCGCTTCTTCGGCGCGGAACTGCACCTTGGCCGTTGCCTGCTCGCGCATCTGCTTGACCGCCGTTTCCATGAGGTCGCGGATGATGGTGTCGACATCGCGCCCGACATAGCCGACTTCGGTGAACTTGGTCGCCTCGATCTTGATGAAGGGCGCATTGGCGAGTCGCGCCAGTCGGCGCGCGATTTCGGTCTTGCCCACCCCGGTCGGGCCGATCATGAGGATGTTCTTCGGCGTGATCTCCTGACGCAGCGGATCACCCACCTGCTGGCGCCGCCAACGGTTGCGCAGGGCGACCGCGACCGCGCGCTTGGCGGCAGCCTGACCGACGATGTGCTTGTCGAGTTCGTGGACGATTTCTTTGGGCGTCATGGGTAGGGGCTAGGGATTAGGAGTTAGGGGCTGGGGAGATGTCGCCGCTTCGCAGGGTTTTTCAGAGAAGCGTGGCCACAGGCCGCACCTCCCCTAGTTCCTAGTCCCTAGCCCCCAACTCCTCAATCACGTGATTCTGGTTCGAGTAAATGCAGATATCCCCTGCAATAGTGAGGCTTTTTTTGACGATTTCAAGCGGGGGCAGGTCGGTGTTTTCCAGCAGTGCACGGGCGGCAGACTGGGCAAAGGCTCCGCCCGAGCCGATGGCGGCGATGCCGAGTTCGGGTTCGAGCACGTCGCCATTGCCGGTGATGATGAGCGAGTGCTCACGGTCGGCCACCACCAGCATGGCTTCGAGACGCCTCAGCATGCGATCGGTGCGCCAGTCCTTGGCGAGTTCGACCGCGCTGCGCATGAGGTGGCCAGAATGCTTGTCGAGCTTGGCCTCGAAGCGCTCGAACAGGGTGAAGGCGTCGGCGGTGCCGCCGGCGAACCCGGCCAGCACCTTTTCCTGGTACAGGCGGCGCACCTTGCGTGCAGTGGCCTTGATAACGATATTGCCGAGCGTGACTTGGCCATCGCCCCCCAGTGCGACTTCGCCGCCACGGCGGACGGAGAGAATGGTCGTTCCGCGATATTGTTCCATGAGGCGGATTATAGATGAGGCGACGAGCTGGATCGCGGCCGGGGCGATCCGGGCGCAGCGGTCAGTCTGGGTGGTGCGGGATGAGTTGCACCAATTGGTCGATGCCCATGACGCGGAAAAGTTCGTGGATGAGGGCGTTATGGCCGCGCAGAATGATCGTCTTGCCGCTGCCCAGGCCCTGCATCAGCACGCTGATGAACTGGCCAATGCTGGCGTAATCGATGCGGGTGACACGCGACAGGTCGACCAGCACTTCGTCGTGGATAGCGGCATGGCTGACGAATTGCTGCAACGCGCCATCATGGCCAGGGCCGATTTCTCCGGAGAGTCGCAGCGCGTCATCCTGCGGCTCGGCCGGAGCGGCCTGCACCACTTCGGCGGCACGCACCTCGCTCCAGGACGGCGGGGACACTTCGAAGTGAACGGCGTAATCGACCGCGAGATTCTCGAAGTTTTCCTGCAGGCCCAGCGTCTGATACAGCTCCAAAAGCAGCAGCCAGTGCACGGAGCGGCTATGGGTGGCCCGATTGAGATCCTGCAGCAGCGCGATGAGCTGGTCGACGCCGCTGACCCGCAACTTGCGTTTGGCCTTGCGAGCGGCGCTGAGAATGCCGACGCATTCGTCTGCACCCGCTTCGTCGACCATTGCGATGCGCGAGAAGTCGATTTGCACCACATCGTCTTTCGCCGTGGCGGCAATGCCTTCGCGTAACGTGGCTGCAGCATTCTTGTCGAGCAGGCCGGGCAGTTCCAGGCTGGCCGTCTGGGATTGCTGGGGTTTGCCGGCTGCAGGGCTCTCCCCCATTGGCTGCCAGACCGGCGGCGAGGTCTCGAAACGCATCGCATAAGCCAGTGCCAGCCGCTCGAAATCCTTTTCACGGTTCTGGAGGGCATAGAGATCGAACAGCATGTGCCACGCACGACGATCACTCTTGGGCAGAATGTTCGTCAGCAAACGTTCTGCCGTCTCGGGCTGGCCGCTGGCATAAAGAATGGCTGCTTCATCCACCGGCGACTGGGGCGCACCGCTTGTCTCCTCGACCACGATGCCACCACCCGTCCGTATGTCCAGAATCGGCTCGGTAGGCGGGGATTCCTCCTCAGAGCCGGGCATCGGCGCGGATTTATGCGCGGGACCGGGCGTCTTGTCCTTGCCTTTTTTGAAAAACGGGAGAGCCACTGGGTATGCGGTGTCGGAATTGAAAAGCAATGCTGGATATTATCGCTGTCGAACCGTAGCGGCAACCCGCAGCACTCGGCTGGCAGCGGCCACGCGCCGCTGATGCTCTTGGAAATCGCCGGGTGCATGGGCGAACGTCGCTGCCCCGAACAACAGGGCCGGGAATAAACAACGCGGCAGCGGGGAGCGCATTTTACTTTTTTGGCGGATCGGCTGGCGGCACAGGGTCGTAGCCGTGACGGCAGCCGGGACGGCAGCGTCCGATGCGCTTGGCGGCGAGCCAGCTACCCTTGAGGGCGCCGTGTTTTTCGATGGCTTCCTTGCCGTATTCCGAGCAGGTCGGCAGGTAGCGGCATTGCCGCCCCAGCCAGGGCGAGAGCGCCAGTTGATACACGCGGATCGCCCCGATAAGGAATTTCTGGACGAGGTTCATGACACAGTGCCGGCGTGGCCGGCGGCTGCGCCGGAGAAATCGGCCAGCAGTTTGGCGACGAAGCCCGGTTCGAGGTCGCGCACGATGAACACGAAGCGGCTGCGATGGTCGGCGTCCGGCCAGGCGTCGAGCCGGACCTCCGGGTACAGCACGTGCTGCACGCCATGCAGTACCACGGGCTGCATTTCGCCCTGCAAATTGACGATCGCCTTGAATCGCAGCAGGCTCTCCGCGCGGAATGAGGCGAGCATGCTGATCGCCGACTGCAGGCCGTAGCGATCGACCGGTTCGTCGATCACCACCGAAAACGCCTGGATACGGGCGTCGTGCGAAGCTGTTGCGGGCTTGCCGCCGAGCTTGCCGGCGGCAGCCGGCTGGTAGCGCTGCGGCTTCAGCCAGCGCATCACTTCGAGCGAGCGGGTCTCGGCGTTCCACAGCCCCAGGTTCTGGATCGCCGCGGGATCGACCTCGCCGTGCGTCACCGTCACGATGTCGGCGGCAGGGTTGAGTGCCGCCAGCCGTTCGCGCAGCGCGGCGACGGTGCCGGCCGGGGCGAGGTCGGTCTTGGTCAGCAGCAGCCGGTCGGCTACCGACACCTGCTTTACTGCCTCGAAGTGCTCGTCCAACTGGCCCATGCCGAGCAGCGCATCGACCGTCGTGATCACGCCGTCGAGACGGAAGCGTGCGCGCACCCAGTTGTCGTGCAGCAGGTTGTCGAGCACGGGCGCGGGGTCGGCGATGCCGGTCGTCTCGATGATGGCGCGTTCGAATGCCGGGATGGCGCCGTTCTGCCGTGCCATCCACAGGTTCTTCAGGGTCGGCGACAGGCTGCCCGAGATCGTGCAGCACACGCAGCCACCGGAAAGCAGCGCCATTGGTCCTTCCATCTTTTGCAGCAGCTGGTGGTCAAGCGCGATCTCGCCGAACTCGTTCATCAGGATCGCGGTACGTGGCAGCGTGCGCACCAGGTGATTCAGCACCGTGGTCTTGCCGCTGCCCAAAAAACCCGTCAGCAGTGTGATGGGGAGTGGATCGGTGTCGTCCAGGGCGTCCATCCCGGGTAGCCTTGACCGATTCAGGCGTGCAGCTTTTCCATTCTTTCGTGGCGCTCCTGCGCCTCGATCGAGTATTCCGCGGTGGGACGCGCCAGCAGCCGTGCCAGGCCGATCGGGTCGCCGGTTTCCAGGCACCACCCGTATTCGCCGGTGTCGATCCGCTTGAGGGCGGAATTGATCTTCTTCAGCAGCTTGCGCTCGCGATCGCGCACCCGCTGCTCGAGCATGTGCTCCTCTTCCACCGTGGCGCGGTCATTGGGATCGGCGAAGTTCTCGTTTTCCTTCAGGGTTGCGCCGGTATCGGCGGCATTGCTGAGCATTTCTTCGCGCAGGGCTTCGAGGCGGCTGCGAAAGAACGCTACCTGGTCGGCGTTCATGTAGGCGGAGGCCGGCATTTTCAGCAGTGCAGCTTCGGTGAGGGGTTTGGATGAGGCGGGCATCAGGCGCTCCATGGATCGAACAAAGGGTAATCGAACGCCGGAAGTTCCGGCTCAAAGGGATGCAGTCTGAACGTCATGCGCCAAAGGTGCAACCCGGCAGCGCCGAAGCGGGCTGGCGCGGCGTCGCTCCACAGGAGGATACGGAACCGACAGTGAAATCCTACCAGACCATTGTGCTCGCCGCAGCGCTGCGCGGTCATCCGCAAAGGCGCCGGCTCGCGGCCATCGCCGGCGGTCGGAGTCTCGATTCCGGGGCCATGTCCAGATGCTAGATTTAAACAGGAGGCGCCAAAATGAGGGCGATCGGGTTCGGGTTTGTGTTGTGGCTGGCGGGATGCGCGGGGTTGCAGTCATCTGACCCGGCGTCGCCGCATTACGCGTATACGGCCGGCTGGACGGTGCAACTCAACCGGCCGCTAACGATTCCGCCCGGCGCGGCGACGGTGCGCCTGCAATACGGCCGCATCGTGCCGCGCAACAGCGTGCAGGAATACGATCCGTTCTGCGTGGTCGAGCTTGATACGGTGCGCGACGAGCCGCAGACGCTGCAGCCGGGGCGTTTCGAGGTATGGCGGGTCACGCGCAGCGTCAATCCGATTGCCGTCGGGGTGAAATCGCCACTGATCAGGGTTCGTCATGGCGACGACGATGGCGATCCGAGCTTTTTGTATTTCATCACCGAGTTTCGCTTGCGCGACCCAGCCCAGCCGAACCTGCGCGGCATGCGCTGCGCCTGGAATCAGATGGCGCCCGGAAATCGCATGCTGATGCGGCATCTCACACTGGACGAGATCCGCTGGGCGCTG
>JANJWF010000073.1 GCA_024709685.1 Thiobacillus sp. | reverse complement strand
ATGCTGCAGCCATCGAAGCCGACTTCGCGCTGTTGTCGCCCGTGCTGCCCACGCTCACTCATCCGGGTGCCGCGGCCCTGGGCTGGGAGGCCTTTTCCGCGCTCGCCGGCGCCAGCCCGATCCCGGTCTTCGGCCTCGGCGGACTGGAGCGCGACGATGTGCCGCTTGCGCAGTCGCATGGTGCGCATGGCGTGGCACTGCTGCGTGGGGCATGGACGTGAAGCAGAAGAAGCCAGAGCTGAGTGCGCTTCCCGCTGGCGATGGACGAGCGGCTCGTCCCGTGCGGGTGCTGGCGCCGCTGCTGCTGGTATTGGCGCTCATGGCGATCGCGGTGGCAGGCTACCGGCTGAAGCGCCCGGCCGCAGTGGAGCCGGTCGCCTGCGCCGACCCAGTCGCCGGCTGCAATTTCAGCCATCACGGCACGATCGTGAAGGTGCGCTTCTCGGCCCAGCCAACGCCGCTCGAGCCGTTCTCACTGAGCGTTCGTACAGCGGGCGCGTCACGGATCAGCGCGGAATTCCAGATGGTCGGCATGGACATGGGATTCAATCGCTACGATCTGCACCCCGGGCCCGACGCGACATTTGCTTCTGAAGTGACGCTGCCGGTGTGCGTCAGCGGGCTGCGCGACTGGGTGTTGTTCCTCGACGTGGATGGGGCGCACTATGCGCTGCCCTTCAGTAGCCGCTGAACACTGCCGTCATGTAAAGGTCACAATACGCGCATACAATTGAAGATGGATTATTGGAAAGGCCGACACGATGCCAACTGAACACACCTACAAGCAGTTTGACGCCGAGCTTGAGGCTGTGCGCGCCAACGTGCTGAAAATGGGTGGCCTGGTCGAGGAACAGATCACCAATGCGGTCGAAGCACTCATCCACGGCGACATGAAACTGGCCGACCAGGTGGATGCCAACGACCACCACGTCAACGCCCTCGAAGTGGCCATTGACGAAGACTGTACCCACATCATCGCGCGCCGGCAGCCGACCGCGTCCGACCTGCGCATGGTGATGATGGTGGTGAAGACCATCACCGATCTCGAGCGCATCGGCGACGAGGCGGCCAAGATCGCGCGCATGGCCCGGCTGATCCACCAGGCCGAGCGCATCACCCTGCCGCGCTTCACGGAAGTCAAATACATGGCCGACATGGTGCTCGACATGCTGAGGAAGGCGCTCGACGCCTTCGCCCGGCTGGACGCCACCAAGGCGGTGGACATCGCGCGCCAGGATCAGGCGGTGGACGAGGAGTTCCGCCTCAACCTGCGGCACCTCATCACCTACATGATGGAAGATCCTCGCACCATCTCGGTGTTCATCGACATCCTGTTCGTCACCAAGGCGATCGAGCGCATGGGCGACCACGCCAAGAACATGTCGGAATACGTGGTCTACATGGTCAAGGGCAAGGACGTGCGCCACACCTCGCTGGAAGAAATCGAGAAGGAAGTACTGTAATTTCCCGCGCACGAATACGAACGGGCTCCCGCGGGAGCCCGTTTGCTTGAGGCCTGCCGTGTTTACTTGGAGGGCGGGACGTAACCTGCCGCCACATCGACATTGCCACCGCCGAAGAAATAGCGCTCCATCTGTTCCATCAGGTAACCGCGCGCCTGCGGGTCAGCCAGGTTGAGGCGGTTTTCGTTGATCAGCATGGTCTGGTGGCGCTGCCAGCCCGCCCAGGCTTCCTTCGACACATTCTCGAAAATCTTCTTGCCGAGTTCGCCCGGCACCGGTGGGAACCCTAAACCTTCAGCTTCGCGCCCGAGCTTCACACAATTCACCATCCGCGTCATTTTTTCGCTCCTGAAAAATTCAATCCCCCGATTTTAGCTGTTTCTCGATCCGCCGCGCGAACACGCCCATTTCCTTGGCCGCCTGCTTGTCGCCGCGCGCCTCGGCCACCGCGATACCCTGCCGGTAGGCCGCCAGCGCCTCGTCCCACGCCGCGGCATCGGTCAGCGCGCGCCCCAGCAGCTTCCAGGCGGCGGAGTACTTCGGATCGTGATCGACCGCCCGCCGCAGGTGCTCGGCGGCCCTGACCGGGTCGCCGTGCTTGAGGTATTCGTTGCCGAGCGAATAGCGCAACAGCGCATTGTCGCGGCCGGCAGCCAGCATGGCTTCGAAATCGGCAACGGAAGGCATCACTTTCTCCAAAAAACCGGGGTCAGCACCACCAGCAGGGTGAAGAACTCCAGCCGGCCAAGCAGCATGGCGAAGCTGCACACCCAGGTCTGGAAATCGTTGAGCACTGCGTAAGTGCTCGCCGGGCCGATCTGGCCAAGGCCTGGGCCGGTATTGTTGACCATCGCTACGACCGCGGTGAAGGCGGTGAAGACGTCGAGCCCCGAAGCGGAGAGGACGAACGACAGGAAGACAACCGAAACGACGTAGACGAACAGGAACGCCAGTACAGCATAGATGATCTTGTTGGGTACCGCCTGGCGGCCGATCTTGGTGTGGATTTCGGCACTGGGATGGACCAGCTTGATCAGCTCGCGGTACAGCTGCTTGTACAGCAACACCGCCCGCAACATCTTGATGCCCCCGCCAGTGGAGCCGGAGCCGGCGATGAAGCTCGACAGGAACAGCATCCACAGCGGCGCGAAGTAGGGCCACACGCTGTAGTCGGTGGTGGAAAGACCAAGCGTGGTGGCGACCACGACGGTGTTGAACGCGGCGTAACGCAACGCTTCCGAGACGTCGGGATAGAAACCCTTGTAGAGCAGGTAGGCGGTCAGACCGATGATGCTGACACCCAGCACGCCGAAGGTCCAGGGGATCTCGGAATCGTGGCGGTAGGCCAGCAGGCTGCGGGTACGGAACGCCATGAAGTGGGTGGAGAAGCTGATCGCGGAAATCAGCGCGAACAGCATGACGATACCTTCGAGCAGTACCGAATCGAAGTAGGCCATGCTGGCGTCGTGCGACGACATGCCGCCGAGGCCCATCACGCTGAAGCCATGCACCACCGCGTCGACCCAGCTCATGCCGCCCGCCCACAGCGCGCCCATGCAAATGATGGTGAACAGCGCGTAGACCTGCCACAGACCCTTGGCGGTCTCGGCCATGCGCGGGGTGAGCTTGCTGTCCTTCATCGGCGTCGGCGTTTCGGCCTTGAACATCTGGCGGCCACCGACCCCCAGCATCGGCAGCACCGCCACGACCAGCACGATCACGCCCATGCCGCCGATCCAGTGCATCTGCGTGCGCCAGATATTGATCGACGGCGGCAGATTGTCGAGCCCGGACAACGTGGTGGCGCCGGTGGCGGTGAGGCCGGACACGGCCTCGAAATAGGCATCGGTGAAGCTCATGTCCGGCAGATAGAGCAGCAGCGGGATCGCCGAAAATACCGGCAGCACCGCCCAGATCAACACCACCAGCAGGAAGCCGTCGCGGGTCTGCAGTTCGCGCTTGCCGCGGCGCGACAACAGCCACAGGGTGGCCCCGGAAACCAGCGTCGCCAGAAGCGCCTCGTCGTACGCCATTTGCGCGCCGTCGTTCAGCGCGAAGGACACGCCCATGGGCAGCAGGAAGGCCAATGCAAACAGCATCAGCACTTTCGACAGGATATGGACGACAGGCAGGATTTGCGACATCTAACGTCAGGCCCGGTATCGACATGGGCGCGATGTTACCAGCGACCCCCCTCGGGTTCGCCGGAATCCGGGGGCAAAAAAGCCTGGGGCGGGATGGCGGCTCACCGGCTCAAAAAAACCCGAAACCGACCTGAAACAGCTTCTCCACCTTGGGGATGATGCGCTTGTTGAGCACGAACAGGATGAGGTGGTCTTCCGCCTCGATCAGGGTGTCGTGGTGGGCGATGACGACGTCTTCGTTGCGGATAATCGCGGCGATCGTGGCGCCTTCCGGCAGCGCCACGTCGCCGATGTGCCGTCCCACCACCTTGGAGGTCTTGAGATCTCCGTGGATGATGATTTCGAGCACTTCCGCGCCGCCGCGGCGCAAGCTGTGGACCGCTGCCATGTCACCGCGGCGGATCTTCGACAGCAGCGGACCGACCGTGGCCTGCGCCGGCGAGATTGCGATATCGATTTCGCCACCCTGCACGAGATTGACGTAGGCTGAACGGTTGATCAGGGCGATCACCCGCTGCGCGCCCATGCGCTTGGCCAGCAGCGCCGACATGATGTTGTCCTCGTCGTCATTGGTGAGCGCGCAGAACACGTCGATCGACTGGATATTTTCCTGTTCCAGCAGTTCCTCGTCGGTGGCTTCGCCCTGCAGCACCAGGGTGCGGTGCAGTTGCTCGGCCAGCAGCGTGCAGGTGGCCTTGTTGTGGTCGATCAGCTTGACTTCGTAGTTGTGCTCCAGCCCTGCCGCCAGGCGCCGCCCGATGTTGCCACCGCCGGCGATCATGACGCGCTTGACCGGTCGCTCCGAGCGGCGCAGCTCGCGCATCACCGAAGGAATGTCGTGCCGGCGCGCCAGGAAGAATACCTCGTCGCCCGGCTCGATCACCGTGACCCCCTTGGGGACGATACCGCGGTCGCGCCGGTAGATCGCCGGGATCCGGCATTCCAGGCTCGGCATGTGGCGCTTGATGTCCTGCAGTTCGTGCCCCACCAGCGGACCGCCGTGGTAGGCGCGCACCGCCACCAGCCGCACCTTGCCCTCTGCGAAGTCGAGCACCTGCAGCGATCCAGGGTGCTCGATCAGCCGCCGCAGGGTATCGGTCACCTCCTGTTCGGGGCTGATGACCTCGTTGACGCCGAAGTGCTCGAGCAGAAAGTCCGCTTCCTGCCCCAGGAAATCATGAGAGCGGATGCGCGCAATCCGCGTGGGCACATTGAACAGCGACGACGCGATGCGGCAAGCCACCAGGTTGATTTCGTCGCTTTGCGTGACGGCGACCAGCAAGTCGGCATCTTCAGCGCCGGCCTGCTTCAGGACCGAAGGATGCGCCGCATGGCCGCGTACGGTGCGCAGGTCGAAGCGATCCTGCAGCAGCGCCAGGCGGGAATCGTCGAGATCCACGACAGTGATGTCATTATTGTTTTCGGCGACCAGGCTTTCAGCCAGATTCGCACCGACCTGGCCGGCGCCGAGGATGATGATCTTCACGCGCGTTCCTGGCTAAAGTTCTTCGTCCAGGCGCCGTCCGTGGCGAATATTCAGTTGCTTCAGCTTGCGATAGAGGTGGGTGCGCTCCAGCCCGGACTTGTCGGCCACCCGCGTCATGCTGCCGCCTTCCTTCTGGATCAGGTGCTCGAAATACATGCGCTCGAAGGCGTCGCGCGCTTCGCGCAGCGGAATGTCCAGGGAGATCCCGTGTGCTGCGGGCGGCGTCGACAGTTTCATCGGTGCAAGCACACGGTTGACGTCGGCTGCGTCGATTTCGCTCGCCAGTGCCGTGACGGCTAGCGTACGCACCACGTTATTGAGTTGCGGCAGGTTGCCCGGCCAGTCGAAGTTGCGCAATTGGTTCAGCGCAGGCGTGGTCAACCGTCGCACCGGGGTCATTCCCTCTTCCACCAGTTGGGCCAACATGAAGTTCGCGATGTCGGGAACGTCTTCATGATGCTCGCGCAAGGGCGGCACCTGGATGCTCAGGCTCGACAGCCGGTAGAACAGGCGGCTATCGAACTCACCCGCCGCGGCCATCGAGACGAGACTGCGACTGCTGGTGCACACCAGGCGTGCGCCACTATGCTCGATGCGGTCGAGCAGCAGGCCCAGTCCCTTCTGTTCGAGCCGTCCAAGTTCGTACACGTCAGGCAGGAAAAGGGTTCCGTTGCCGAGCGTCTCGACAAGGCTCAGCGGGTCCGACACCAGGCGCGGGCGATCCTTGATCTCGATCCAGGGAGTGGAAGGCTGATGCAGGAATTGCGCGCAGACTTCAAAGCCGCAGCCGGGTTCGCCTACCAGCATCACCGGCGCAGTATTGCCAGCGATCTGGGTCAGGCGTTTTTTCAGTTCAAGGATCAGCTGGCTCTTGCCGAGCGCCGACAAATCCATGCTGGGCGCGCGCCGGGGCAGGACCACGCCGCGATTGATCGCCTTGCTGACGGTGTCGATCAATTTGGCCAGTGCTACGGGTTTTTCCAGGAAGTCGGCGGCGCCGAGCTTGGTGGCCTCGACTGCGGTGTCGATGGTGCCGTGGCCTGACATCATCACCACCGGCATGGTCAGCTGACCGCCGCCCGCCCACTCCTTCAGGAGGGTGACGCCGTCGGTATCGGGCATCCAGATATCGAGCAGGACCAGGTCGGGGCGGCGCTGTATTCGGAACGCCCGCGCTGCCTCGGCGTTTTCCGCGAGGTGCACGTCATAGCCCTCGTCGGTAAGGATTTCCGACAGCAACTCACGAATACCCACTTCGTCATCGACGACGAGAATATGCCCGCTCACCTGTGTTCTCCGACTGCCGCAAATACGGGGAGCGCAATGCGGATGACGGCGCCGCCCGATTTGAGATTTTCTATTTGAATTTTACCGTGGTGCTCTTCGACGATCTTCTTGACAATCGCCAGCCCCAAGCCCGTTCCCTTGGCTTTCGTGGTGGCGTATGGCTCGAACAGCCGCGTCATCAGGTGTTCCGGAAATCCGGCTCCATTGTCTGTTACGGATAAACAAACTGCATTGTTGCCAAGGCGCGTGCTGACCTCGACACTCGGCGCCGGGTGGCCGGTCAGCGCATCCTGCGCATTTTGCATCAGATTATGTATCACTTGGCGCAATAATGTGGAATCCCCCGCGATGCGCGGCAGTCCGGGCGCGAGACTCAGGTGCAGGCCGAGCGCCCGGCCATCGTACAACGCGAGCACCTCGCTCACCAGTTCGTTGAGATCAAGCGCCTCGAGCTTGGCGCGCGGCATCCGCGCATAGCCGGTGAACGCATCGACCATGCTTTTCATTGCCGCAACCTGGCTGACAATGGTTTGCGTGGCACGCCCCAGAAATTCCGCATCCACCGGCGACAAATGGCCGTCGAGCTTGCGGGCGAGGCGTTCGGCCGACAGCTGGATCGGGGTCAGCGGATTCTTGATCTCGTGAGCCAGCCGGCGCGCCACCTCGCTCCACGCCGCGTTGCGTTCAGCATTGATCAGCTTGGTCACGTCGTCGAACACCAGCACGTAGCCGCGTTCGACACCTGGTGGCAGGCGAGTGCCGCGCAGCAGCAGCGACTGGCTGCCGCCGTGGCCCGCATAGTCGACCTGCTCCTGCCATTCGCCTTCGTGCTCGGCAAAGCGCGCCGCAACCGTTGCCGCGAATTCGTGCAAGGCTTCGCCCGGCTGCCCCAGCCCGACCAGCGGCTGCGCATCCAGTTCCGCTGCGGCCACGCCCAGGATCTGCGCTGCCGCGCTGTTCAGGTTACGCACCTGCAGGGCTTCGTCCAGCACCATCACGCCGGACGACAGGTTGGCCAGCACACGCTCGAGGAAGGCCTTGGCCTGTTCCGTCTGCTGATGGTTGCGTGCCAGCTGTTCGCGCGCATCCGACAGCTGCTGCGTCATGCGGTTGAAAGACTGGATCAGCACGCCCAGCTCATCGCGACTCTTCGCCAGCGGCATCTGCGAAAAATCGCCCTTGGCCACTGCACGGGTGCCGCGCGCCAGGGTGCGCAGCGGCGCACCGAGTCGTTCCGACAGCAGGTAGGCGATCACGAAGGTCATCAGCAGGGCCAGCAACAGGGTGAGGGTCAGCGCGGCGCCGTAGATGCGCTTCAGCCCCACGCGCGCGACCGCGATCTGCTGGTATTCCTGATACGCGAGCTGCACCGCCTGCGCGTCGAGCGCGAGCTTGGCGGGTACCGGCTGCACCAGTTGCAGCATCCGGGTTTCGCCGGCCAGCGCGCTGGAATACACCGGCACGATGACCCGCATGATGAGCCCGCGCTCGGACACTTCCTCGATGCGGCTGTACGGCTGCTGCTGACGCAGCACGCTGCGGTCGGGCAGCACGGGGAGCAGGGTGCCACGCTCGCCGCTGACGTGGGCAATGACGCCACCGCGCGCATCGAACAGGGTCACTTCGTGCACCGCACTTTGCTCGCGCAGGGTCGACAGGCCGGTGATGATGGAACCCCTGCCTTCGTCCGACAGCGACAACGCCATGCGCTCGGCTTTTTTATCCAGTTCGCGCAACAGGTTATCGAGCGCCTGCTGTCCCAGGTTGACGCCGGACGTGAGTGCGTTGTCGACCCGCACGTCGAACCAGGTTTCGATCGAGCGATTGAGAAAGAATACCGAGGCACCGTAGACGACCAGCCCAGGCAGCATGGCGACCACGCCAAACATGAGCAACAGCTTGAATGTGAGCTTGGCGCCGAACACCCCGCGCCGGATACGTTTTTGCAGCCACCACAAGCGCCAGCCCAGCAATACCAACAGCGCCAGGCCGAACACTCCACCGCCGAAAAACAGGCTGGGCAAGCTGTCGGAAAATACCGCACTGTCGCCGCTGGCATAGAAAAGCAGGGCCAGCAGCAGAATGCCCAGACCGAGGGCCGCGGCGATCAGACTGCGCATCAGGGCAAGGGCGGGGAGGGCGCGGGGATGGGCGGGGCCGTAAACGACCACTCATACCAGGGCGTAACCAGATCCCACTGGTCGCTGGTCACCGCGCCGATCGACAGTGGCCTGGGCAACTGGTCGGTATCCAGCCGCAGGCGCAGGCGGGCATCGTAGCGTTTTCCGGTTTTAAGGGCGCCACGGTCGAGGACCTGCCAGCCGTCCACCCGTCCCAGCAGGGCCAGCGCCTCGCCCAGGGAAGCGGCAGTCTGCGTGGTGTAGCCGATCTCGACGACGTAGCGGCGCAGCAACAGATGGTAGTAGATCCGCTGCCTGCGAACAGGCTCGGCGATATCCTCGTCCAGCCACCAGTTGCGCGGACGACTGAGCTCCAGTTCCAGCAGGAAATGCAGGTTGATCCCCTTGCTCAGCGCGTCTTCCAAGGTGGGGTTGAGCACGATGTCGATGCCGGCATCCAGCACGTAGCCTTGCGGCGTGGCACGGATGGCGGCCTGCTGGACCGAGCTATTGGGCGCGGCGATGGCCGAAACAGCCAGCCAGCACCCCAGCAACAACCCGGCCATCCAGTGCCATGCCGGATCACGTCTTGCGCAGCAGGGCGTAGAAGAAACCATCATGCTCGGCATTGGGCAGCAGCGATCCGTCGGACAAAGGTTCAGGAAGCGGGCAACGTTCGGCGTCCTGCGCATGGCGCTTCATGAACGCACGCACCTGCCCGTCGTTTTCTTCGCCGAAGATCGAGCAGGTAGCGTAAAGCAATGTACCACCCGTGGCGAGCAGTCGCCAAAGTGACTCCAGCATAACGGCCTGCTGTGCGGAAAATTGAGCGATATCGTTGGGCCGACGCAACCACTTGATGTCAGGATTGCGGCGCACCACGCCGGAGGCGCTGCACGGAACGTCGGCCAGGATGCGGTCGAATGGCCGGCCGTCCCACCAACTGTCGGGCTGCGCGGCATCGCCCTCGATCAGCGTGGCATGCAAATGCAACCGATCGAGGTTTTCCTGCACCCGGGCCAGCCGTGCGGCATCCACGTCGAGCGCGGTCAGCTCGACGTCGCACCCGCCAGGGGCACGCCGTCCGACACTCGCCCCTTGGGCGGTCTTGGCGCAGGCTCGCTCCAGGATATGGCCGGTTTTTCCCCCCGGGGCGGCGCAGGCGTCGAGCACCCGCTCGCCGGGTTGCGCGTCGAGCAGGCGCGCCGCCCACTGCGCGCCGGCATCCTGCACCGAGACCTGACCCAGGTCGAAGCCTGGCAGGCTGTGCACCGGCACAGCCCGCTCGAGGGTCACCGCGTCCGGGCCGGTTTGATGCGCGGGCATTCCGGCCTCGTTCAGACGCTGCAGATAGGTCGCCACATCCCCGTGGCGGCCATTGATGCGCAGGGTGAACGGCGGGTGCAACAGGCTGGCTTCGAGGATGCCCTGCCAATGGTTCGGGTATTCGGCTTGCAGCCTGTCGATCCACCAGTCGGGGTGCGACCAGCGCGCGGACGGCTGCTCATCGGCGATTTTTTCCACCTCGGCGCGGCGTCGCTGAAAGTTGCGCAGCACCGCGTTGGCGAGCCCGCGCCGCCAGCCCTGGCCGGCCGCGGTGACGGCGTTGTGAACCACGACATGGGCCGGTGCGCGGGTGTAGGCCAACTGATACAGCGCTACGCGCAATAGCCAGCCAAGCTGCGGGTCGGTCAGAGGGCGCTCCAGCAGCGCCGCCAGCCAGGCATCCAGGCGGCCCAACTGGCGCAGGCTGCCGTACACGATGTCCTGCAGCGCGCCGCGCTCACCCGGCGTCTTCAGTTGCTGCAGCCGGCCTGGCAGCACCTGATGTAGCGCCGTGCCGGCGAGTACCTCTTCGAGCACGCCCGCAGCCAGTTTCTGCAGCTTACGCATGGTGGAGGGTTCGCGGGTCGAGCTGCTGATTCATGGGTTTCCGGCCTTGGCGACGAGCGGCGGATGATAGCAGGCGCCACGCGCCCGGCCTCAAATGCCGAGACGGAAGCCGGGCGATAGAGGCCGGCCGGCGAGGAACGCCGCGGCGGACATTCGCTTGCTGCCGGCCGGCTGTACCTCGAGCAAGGCGAGCGCACCCTCACCGCAAGCGATGGCCAGTTGCTCCGCGTCGGCATGCAACACCTCTCCCGGCTTGCCGGTGCCCGCGACCACCTGCGCCGACCAGATCTTCAGCGGTACGCCCTCCAGCAGCGTCCACGCGCCGGGCGCCGGGTTGTAGGCGCGCACCGCACGCGCCAACGTATCGGCGGGCTGGCTCCAGTCGAGCTTCGCCTCGTCCTTGCTCAGCTTGGCAGCATACGTCGCAGCGGCATCGTCCTGCGCCTGCGGCACCCACGCGGGGGCCTTCCCCAGCGCCGCCACGATGGCGGTGGCCCCGGCCGTCGCGAGGGCGTCATGCAGGCTGGCCGCCGTGTCGGTTTCACGGATGGGTACCGGGGTTTTTGTCAGGATCGCACCGGTATCGAGCCCGGCATCCATCTGCATGATGGTGATGCCGGTTTCCCGGTCACCCGCCAGGATCGCCCGCTGGATCGGTGCAGCGCCGCGCCAGCGGGGCAGCAGCGAGGCGTGAATGTTGAGGCAGCCGAAACGTGGCAGGTCCAGCACCGCCTGCGGCAGGATCAGGCCATAGGCGGCGACCACCAAGACGTCGGCTGCGGCTGCGGCAAGTTCGGCCTGGGCCTCGGGCGTTCTCAGGCTGGCGGGCTGATATACCGGCAACCCGCGCGCCAGCGCCGCCTGCTTGACCGCGCTGGGCGTGAGCTTCATGCCGCGGCCGGCCGGACGATCGGGCTGGGTCAGCACCAGGACGATGGCGTGCCCCGCCTCCGCCAGGGCATTGAGAGCGGCCGCAGCGAATGGCGGCGTGCCGGCAAAGATGATGCGCACCGGGCGACTCAGAGCGACGCACGCACAGGTGCGGCATCAGGCCGCTGTTCGCGCGCCTGCTTCAAAAGTTTCGCCTTGATGCGGCTGCGCTTGAGCGCGGAAAGATAGTCGACGAAGACCTTGCCCATCAGGTGGTCCATCTCGTGCTGGATACATACGGCCAGCACGCCTTCGGCCGCAAGCTCGAAGGGCTTGCCTTCGCGGTCGAGCGCGCGCACGGTGACACGCTCGGCGCGCGCCACCTTGTCGAAGATGCCCGGCACCGAAAGGCAGCCTTCCTCGCTCACTTCACGTCCGGACTGGGCGACGATTTCGGGATTGATGAACACGCGCAGTTCGTCATGGGTTTCGGAAACGTCGATCACGACAACACGCTCGTGGACGTTGACCTGGGTGGCGGCGAGCCCGATGCCCGGTGCGGCGTACATGGTCTCGGCCATGTCGTCGACCAGCCTGCGGATGCGCGCATCCACTGCTGCGACAGGCTTGGCGACGGTGTGGAGGCGTCCATCGGGATAATGCAGGATATCGAGTCTGGCCATAAATTACTTTACGAATGAAAGGGCTGGGCGCACACTTTGATGCGAAATCTGCATCCTGATGCGCCTCGCCCTAAATAAATCGCGGGGAACTGCCGTTTACCAAGCGCACAGTATATTTCAATGCGAATTAGACAAGGTCCAAATGGAGGGTTCCCCCGTGCGTCAACTCGTTGTTTCTCTTGCCCTGTTGCTGGCCATGCCCGTGTTGGCCGACACCCTTAAACTGCAAGAAAACGCACCCGACCGATACATCGTGGAAAAGGGCGACACCCTGTGGGACATCTCCGCACGCTTCCTCAAGGATCCCTGGCGCTGGCCGCAGATCTGGAACCTCAACCGCGAAGAGGTCAAGAACCCGCACTGGATCTACCCCGGCGACACAATTCTGCTCGACCGCAGTGGCAAGGAGCCACGCCTGTCGCTGGTCAAGGGCGGCCTGCAGACGGTCAAGCTGTCCCCCGGCATGCGCGCAAGTGACATCGCCAGCAACGCCATTCAGCCCATCCCCATGCGGGTGATCCAGCCCTTCCTGGCGCAGCCGCGCGTCGTCGACAAGGGAGCGCTCGACGAGGCGCCCTTTATCCTGGGCAGCAACGATGAGCGCGTGGTGCTGGGCACCGGCGACGATGCGTTCGCCACCGGCGGCAAAAGCGGGGTGACGCGCTGGAACGTGCTGCGTCCCGGCAAGCCATTGAAGGATCCGGAAACCGGCGACGTCCTGGGCTACGAAGCCGAGTACCTGGGCGACGCCCGCACACTGCTGGAAGGCGCACCGCAGAAAATCCGCATCACCCAGTCGGCGCAGGAAATCCAGCCCGGGGACAAGCTGCTGGGCGCCAGCGACACCGCCGCCTTCGAATACGTTCCGCATGCCCCGGATGGCGAGATCAGCGGCCGCATCATCTCGGCTTACGGCGGTATGTCCGACAGCGGCCGCTACCAGACCGTCGTCATCAACCGGGGCAGCCGGGACGGCCTCGAGCCTGGCCACGTGCTGGCGATCTTCCGCGAAGGCAAGGCGGTGACCCTGTCGAAGGACGAGCGCGACCGTTTGACCTGGGTCAACAAGCAAAACAGCAAGCTTCCTGACGGCGCAGCGTGGCTATACAGCGATGTGCGCTGCCTGAACCAGGACAGCAAGGTGCGCTATGACCAATCTGTCGAGGCTCGCAACACCTTCCGCGAAACCTGCCTCAGCAACCGCAGTGATCGCGCCGTCAAGCTGCCCGATGCCCGCAGCGGCCTGGTGATGGTCTACCGCACTTTCGATCGGATATCGTATGCGCTCATCATGCAAGCGGAGGGCCCGGTGTACCTGCTCGACAAGGTTAAGAACCCCTGAAAACACGCGTGCCCGAAAGGCTGGCAGAGCGTGCCTGACGCCTGGCTGCGCCTCACCCTCGCCCCGGGTGTCGGCAACACCAGCCTGATCCGACTGCTGACGGCCTTCGGTTCCCCGGAGGCCGTTTTGGCATCCGGCCGCGCCGCGCTGGCGGCGCATCTTTCCCCCGCGCAGTGCGATGCGCTGCTGGCGGAACCCGACGGCGCGCAACTCGATGCTATTCATGCCTGGCTCGCCCAACCCGGCAACAGCCTGCTGACACTGGCGGACGAGGACTATCCGAAAAACCTGCTGGAGATCGCCGATCCGCCCGCCGTGCTGTACTGCAAGGGGCGGCGCACCCTGCTCAACCAGGTTTGCCTCGGCGTCGTCGGCAGCCGCAACGCCACCCCGCAGGGCCTGCGTGATGCCGAGGCCTTCGCCCATGCACTGTCCGACGCCGGGCTCACGATCGTCAGCGGGCTGGCGCTGGGCATCGATACAGCGGCGCATCGTGGCGGGCTGGCCGGTGCAGGATCGAGCATTGCCATCGTCGGCACCGGGCTCGACCGCATCTACCCGGCAAGCAACAAGCCTTTGGCTCACCAGCTTGCCGAAAACGGCCTGATCGCATCGGAATTCCCGCTCGGCACGCCGCCACTGCCCAATCATTTTCCGCGTCGCAACCGGCTGATCAGCGGGCTTTCCCGTGGCGTACTGGTGGTGGAAGCCGCCCCGGACAGCGGTTCGCTCATCACTGCCCGGGTCGCGACCGAACAAGGGCGCGAAGTGTTTGCTATCCCCGGTTCCATCCATTCGCCGCTGGCACGCGGCTGCCACGCACTCATCAAGCAGGGGGCCAAGCTGGTCGAGTCCGCTGCGGACATCCTCGATGAACTGGCCTGGCAGCAGCGGCTGACGCCGGCGGCGCCGGCCGCTGCCCTCTCCGACCCGGTCCTGGACGCACTCGACGGGGCGCCGACGACCCTCGATACCCTGGCACTCAGAACCGGGTTGACGCTCGATGCGCTTTCAGCGAAGCTGTTGGCGCTTGAACTGGAAGGGCTTGTCGCACCTTTGCCCGGCGGGCGCTATCAAAGAATCCACTGACACTATGCTCGACATTCTGGTTTACCTGTATGAAAGCTTCCGCATGGCCGAGCTTGCACCGGACCGCGACGCGCTGGAAAAGCGCCTGTTTGCCGCTGGATTCGAGGAGGCCGACATCAACGCGGCACTCGACTGGTACGCCAACCTGGCCAGCAGCGTCAGCCATGAACGGCTGTCCCATGCGCATTACCGGCATTACGCGCCCGAAGAACTGGAGCGCCTGAACCAGGCCTGTCGCAGCGAACTGGGCTATCTGGCCAGCGCCCAGGTGCTCGACCCCGAATCCCGGGAATGGGTGATATCCGGACTGATGGCGCTGGGCGGAGAAGACATCGAGCCGGAGCACGTACGCTGGATGACGCTGATCGTGCTGTGGAGCCGCGGCCTGATCGAGCACTTCACCCATCTTGAGGACATGCTGCTGAACCATGAGCCGGGACGTCTGCACTGAATCAACCCATCATGTCCAAGCTCGTCATCGTTGAATCGCCATCTAAATCCAAATCGCTGAAGAAATACCTCGGCGCGGACTACGACATCCTCGCCAGCTACGGCCATGTGCGCGACCTGGAGCCGAAAACCGGTGCGGTCGACACCGAGAACTTCTCGATGAAGTACCAGATCATCGAGCGCAACGCCAAGCACGTCGACGCCATCGTCAAGGCCGCGAAGAAGGCTGACGAAGTGCTGCTGGCGACCGACCCGGACCGCGAGGGCGAGGCGATCTCCTGGCACATCAGCGAGATCCTCAAAGAGAAGAAGGTCAAGACGCCGATGAAGCGTGTCGCCTTCTACGAGATCACCGAATCGGCGATCCAGGACGCCGTGCGCCATCCGCGAGAGATCGCGTCCGACCTCGTCGACGCACAGCAGGCGCGACGCGCGCTGGATTATCTCGTCGGCTTCAACCTGTCGCCGCTTTTGTGGAAGAAGATCAGCCCTGGGCTCTCCGCGGGCCGCGTGCAGTCGCCCGCGCTCAGGATGATCGTCGAGCGCGAAGAAGAGATCGAGGCCTTCGTGCCACGCGAGTACTGGACGCTGCACCTCGACACCCATAAAGGTGCCCAGCCCTTCACCGCCAAGCTCACCCACTTCAGGGGCGAGAAACTCGAGCAGTTCTCGGTCGAGCACGAAGCGCGCAGCACGGAATGGCTGGCGACGCTGGCAGGCCGCGATGCCACGGTGATGCGTATCGACAAGAAGCGCCGCGCCCGCAATCCTGCTGCGCCGTTCACCACCTCGACGCTGCAGCAGGCGGGCGTACGTCAGCTCGGCATGACCACCGACCGCGTGATGCGCACTGCGCAGCAGCTCTACGAGGGCATCGACCTCGGCGAAGGCCCGGTCGGCCTCATCACCTACATGCGGACCGACTCGGTCAACCTCGCACAGGAAGCGATCACCGACATCCGCAAATATGTGGGCGCCCACTTCGACAAGGATTACCTGCCGCCTTCGGCGATCGCCTACAAGGCTAAAACCAAGAATGCGCAGGAAGCCCACGAGGCGGTGCGCCCGACCGCCGTCGCGCGCACGCCCGAGGCGGTGAAAGCCTTCCTCACCCACGACCAGGCAAGGCTCTACGAGCTCATCTGGAAGCGCACCGTCGCCTGCCAGATGACCGCCGCGCAGTTCGACACCGTCGCCGCCGACATCACGGTGGGCGAGGGCACCTTCCGCGCGACCGGGCAGACGCTCGCCTTCCCCGGCTTCCTCGCTGTGTACCAGGACGACGAAGAGGAAGAGGAATCGAAGCTCCCCGCGCTCGCCGAGGGCGAGACGCTGCCGGTCGACCGGCTCTACGGCGAGCAGCACTTCACTCAGCCGCCGCCGCGCTACACGGAAGCATCCCTGGTCAAGGCGCTCGAAGAATACGGCATCGGCCGCCCGTCGACCTACGCCAGCATTATTTCCACCCTGCAGGACCGCGAGTACGTGGTGCTCGAGAAGAAGCGCTTTCAGCCGACCGACGTCGGCCGCCTCGTCAACTGCTTCCTCACGCGCCATTTCACCCATTACGTCGACTACGACTTCACCGCCAAGCTGGAGGACAAGCTCGACGACGTCTCCAACGGCAAGCGCGAGTGGACGCGCCTCTTGGGCGAATTCTGGGATGCATTCGACAGCGACTTGAAGGCCAAGCAGGACGTCGAGCGCGGCTGTCCCATCCCCGAGGCCTGCCCCAAATGCGGCAAGCCGCTCTTCATGCAGGCGAGCAAGCGCGGCCTCTTCATCGGCTGCTCGGGCTATCCGGAATGCGACTACACGCGCCCGCTGCACCCGGCGACCGCCGAGGGCGACAACATCCTCGGCAAGGACCCGGCGACTAGCCTCGACGTCAAGCTGCTGTCGGGCCGCTTCGGCCCCTACGTGCAGATCGGCGATATGCCCGCGGACAAGAAGGCGCCGAAGCCGCGCCGCGCTTCGTGGCCGAAGGACATCCCGCTGGAGAACGCGACGCTGGAACTGGCGCTGAAATTCCTCTCGCTGCCGCGCGAGGTCGGCCACCACCCGGTGACCGGGCTGCCTATCGTCGCCAACAACGGGCGCTTCGGGCCCTACCTGCTGCACGACGGCAAGTTCAAGTCGATTCCCAAGACCGACAGCGTCTACGAAATCGAGCTGCCGCGCGCGCTCGAGGTGCTCGCGATGGAACGCGCTCCGCGCGGCGAATCCGCCGCCGCGGTGCTGAAGGATCTCGGCCCCCATCCGGACGACGGCAAGGACATCACGGTGCGCAGCGGCCGCTACGGACCGTACGTCAAGCATGGCAGCACCAACGCCACGCTGCCCAAGGACATTGCTCCCGAAGAGATCACGCTGGACGAGGCGCTCGCCCTGATCGCCGCACGCGCCGCCAAAGGCCCCGCCAGGAAGCCGGCACGAAAAGCCGCCACCAAACCCGCGGCAGCGAAGAAATCTGCAACCGCCGACACCGGCGAAACGAAGCAACCCGCCACCAGGAAGACGGCGACTAAAAAAGCCACCGCCAAAAAGGCCACTACCGCCAAGAAACCGGCCCGCAAAAAAGCCGACGCATGAGCGCGCACGCCACGCTGCTCATGGTCAACGCCTTTATCGGCACGGCTGGCTACAAGAAACTGTATCAGGGCCTTGGCTACACGGTCGTCACCGAATGGTCGGAACGCAAGGCCATCAACCTGGTGCGAAAAGCGCCCCCGGCCGTCATCGTGGCGGACTTTTTCCACCAGGCCGATTTCCGCGACCGTCTGTCCAACCTGGAATCCCTGCTAGCCGCCGCACAAAGCGCGCCCGCCACCCGTATCCTGGTCTTTTACGAAGCTGCCCATCAGGCCGTGCTGGACAAGGTCAGCTCCCGCCTGCGTATCGACGCCGCCCTGACCCTGCCGGTCCAGGAAGAGCGGTTGCGCTCAATCTTGCAGGCCTGGTTGGACCAAACGCCTCCACCTGGTTGACGTTCTAAACTTTCTTTCCGGCAGACCGTTAACTGTCAGGAAATCCTGTGGAGACAACCATGCTGCGTTTAGCCATCCTGCCGCTGCTTCTGGCGTCGGCCCTCGTCCAGGGCGCCCCCCTCACATTGGGCGTGGTGCTGGACCAGAACGAATCCCTGACCGACGCGAATACCACCCAACGCTATCGCGCCTTTGCCGGCGAAATTGAACAGGCGGTCGGGCAACCGGTTCGGATGCAGTATTACAAGCGCGGGTTTACCGCGATCAAGCGCGCCAAGGAAGGCTCGCTGGACATTATTTTTGGCCCTGCGCAGGTGATCGCCAATATCGGCAAGTTCAAATTTGAACCCATCCTGAAATCCAACGAGATGATCGCCGCCTCTTTTGTCGCCGGCCCGGATTACCGGGGGACACTGGCGCCCAAATCCGGCGCCAAACTGGGCGTTCCGGACTACGAATCGCTGATGGGCGGCATGGCGCGCAGCGAGATCAACAGCCGCGGGCTGGCAAAAAGCGATTTTGCCGAAATCAAGTTCCACCGCATGGCCGAAGCGCCCTTGTTTGGTCTGAAACTTGGCCGTTACGACCTCGCGGTCGCCTCCGCCGAAGAGGCCAAGGCCTGGACTGCCGCCAACGGCGGCCGCATTGTGTTCACCAGCAAGGCCGTTCCATTGCGTGCGCTCAGCGTTCAGACAGAAACAATACCGGCGGGGGCCCAGCAGAAGCTGGCTGCCTCGCTGCAGAAAAGCAATGGCCTCAATCTCGCGCTCAGCACCGCCAGCAAGGCCGATTTCAAGAGCATCGGTTCGATGCTGAATACCACCCCCACGACATTGCCCGGCGCCAAGATCATTGGCGCCGGCGAAGCCCAGGACCTGATCGCCAGGGGCATTCCCGTCTACGATGTGCGCGACGAGGAAGCGTACAGTCAGGGCCGTGTGCCGGGTGCCCACTTTGTGCCCTACAAGGAAAGCAGCGCCAAGGAGGTCGGATTCGATCCAAGCGAAGACCAGTTCGCCCTCAACAAATTACCCAAGGACAAGAACGCGCCGCTCGTGATGTACTGCGACGGCACTATCTGCTGGAAGAGCTACAAATCCGCCACGCTGGCGATAAATGCCGGCTGGAAAAACGTTTACTGGTTCCGCGGCGGCTTTCCGGAATGGAAAGAGGCGGGTTTGACGGTCGAATCGGGAAACAAATAGCCTGACATCGACACGCACAAAGCCCGGCCAAGCCGGGATCGGTAGCCGCAAAGGGTGCATCGTCGCAGCCGCCTTTAGCGCTCTCGCGCCTTGGCAAGCCTGGCTTTCAACTCGGGCAGGATGGCGGCAGCAGCCTTCTCTCCCTCCATAATCGCCAGGTGGCGGCCCTCGAAATCGGTGCTGCTCACCGCCGCCGTCTTCGGCCGGATCACCACATCCGCATCCTCCAGTTCATGACGGCTGATGGCGTGGCCCATGATGGAGAAGGTCTGCAGCAGCACGTCCAGCGTGCCGCTGAGCCGGTCCCGGCGAACCACGTTGGAGATGTCCACCGCAATGACAAAGTCTGCACCCATGACGCGCGCGGACTGGGCAGGCACCGGCGAGGTGAGGCCGCCGTCGACGTAGTCCCGGCCGCTGATCTCGACCGGCTGGAACATCCCTGGCACGGCGCTGGAAGCACGCACCGCCATGCCCGTGTTGCCCCTGCGGAAGAGCACCAGTTCGCCGCTCTGCAGGTCGGTGGCCACCACGCCGAGGGGCCGGGGCATCTGCTGGATCGTTCGGTTATTCACCTTAAGGTTGATGAAGGTCTGCAACGCCTCGCCCTTCAGCACGCCACGGTTGGGCAGGGTCCAGTCCGCCACCATGTTTTCTTCCATCTGCAAGGCAAGATTCTGCAAGTCGAAGCCGCTCATCCCCGACGCGTAGAGCGCTCCGACCACGGAGCCCGCGCTGGTGCCCACCACGATGTCCGGCACGATGCCTTGCGCTTCCAGCGCCTTGATCACCCCGATGTGAGCAAACCCGCGCGCCGCGCCCCCGCCCAGCGCCAGGGCTATCCTGAGTGGCGGCTTGGGGATTGCAACGGGCGCGGGGATGGGAGGTGTCGGGATCGCGGGAGGGGGTGGCGTTACGCAGGCCGAAAGCAGGGCAATCAGCAGGAAGAGGGAAAGGCGGCGCATGAATGAATCGATCATCTCTTGGTTAAAACGAGATTATGGTGGTTGGCGGCCGAACACGGAATTTCGAGTCGCGCCCCTGGCTGTGAGCTTATGCCACGGAAGCGAGTCGTGACATGATTGTTCGTGCCAATTGCGACGCACCCATCCACAATCAGGTTAAATCAATAGATTCGCTACTCTTTTCCGTTTCAGGCTGTTGCGTCATGCCGGAAAAAAGTCTTGTGGGGAATTTGTTCATGAATGCGTGCCGCCGCAAAGCGCCGGTCAGCCTTGGCGGGATGGTGCCTGGAACCTCTGGGTCGTCTCTCCGGTAGCGGGCGTGCCGCTCCAGAAAGCAATTCATCAAGCCGCTCGCATTTGGTCGAGTCGCGCCTTGGCGTCGCGCTTGCCCATCTTCCGGACGACCGCGATGCTGGCGAGCTGCTCGGCCCTTGGGCGTGACGTGCCGGCCTCCCAGTTGTAGATGGTCTGGGGAGAGACGCCAACGAGCGCGCCCATCTCGGCCACGGACAGACCCAGTCGCGTCCGCTGCGCGCGCACACCCTGTGGCTTGAATCTCAGTCTGGTTTCGGATTCCCCGTCTACGGCCGGGGCGGCGCTAATTGGAACCATTTTTGCGAGGCGGGATATTTCCTTTTCCAAGATGTCGATGCGCCGTTTTAGACCGGCGATCTCGGAGCGGTAGCGGCTCGACGCCTTCTTTAGATTTTCAGTTTCGCCACGAAGCTGCCTCCTGATCAGTCGGGCAATTTCTTCCTTGAGCACGGATGCGATGTTCGGCAATTTGTGGTTCCTCGTGGGTACGGGCGAGGGACAATGGTACATGGATCACGTCGCTTCCACGCTTATGCTGGCAGACAGATTTCGAAACGCGTCCTCTGGTCGTCAGACGTCACGCTGATCGTGCCGCCATGAGCCTCCACGATGGATTTGCAGATGGCGAGTCCGAGTCCGGTACCATCGCCGTTGCGGTGCCGCGACGAGTCGACGCGGTGGAACCGGTCAAACAGCTTGTGAAGATGCTCCGCCGGGACGGCCGGGCCGGGATTGTCGATGGCAAGGATGACGGTGTCAGCGTTCCTGCTCATGGAAACCTGCACAGCGCCGCCCCGTGGCGTATGCCGGATCGCGTTCGACAGCAGATTGCTGAGCGCTCGCCGCAGCATCAGTCGGTCGCCGACCACGCTGGCCGCCCCGCTCAGGGCTAGCGCAACCGCGTTCTCCTCGGCCCAGGCTTCGAAATAGTCAAACAAATCCCGCGTCTCGCTGGCAAGGTCGACCTGTTCCTGTCCCGGGACGAGCAGGCCGTTTTCCGCCTGCGCGAGGTAGAGCATGTCGCCCACCATCTGGGCCATGCGTTCGTACTCCTCCAGGCTGGAGTAGAGGATTTCCTTGTACTCGTCCTTGTCGCGTGCGCCGGAAAGCGCCACCTGGGTCTGGGTCATGAGGTTGGAAATCGGGGTGCGCAGCTCGTGGGCGATGTTGGACGAGAACTCGGAAAGTCTGCGGAAGGAGTCGTCCAGCCGGGCCAGCATGGCATTGAAGGCTGTCGCGAGCGGCCTGAGCTCCGCCGGCAGGCCGGCCATCGGCAGACGCTCGGCCAGGCGTTCGGCGGAAATGCCGGCCACCCGGTCGGCAATCTGGCGCAACGGAGACAGCCCCCAGCGGGTCACGACCCAGCCCAACGCGGCCGTAGTCAGCGCGGCCAGCGCGATGGCGACCGCCAGCACGGTCTTGAACTTGCCCATGAAATGCTCGTGGTGCTCGGTGTCCTGCGCCACCGCCACGGCATAAGGCATGCCGTTGCCCGACGTGATCGAAACCGCCATCCCGCGGTAGCCTACGCCATCCTGCTGCCACTGCTGCAGGGCTCCGGCGCGGCATTCCTGAGGCTGGCTGATGCAGCGCTGCAACAGCGTCCGCGGGAAATTTGCGCCAGACGTGGCAAACCAGATGTTGCCCGTCGCATCCGCGACGACCACGGCAAGTCCCGGGTGTCCAACCAGGGCGTCATCCAGCTGCTGGGGCAGGCGATCCAGCTGCTTCTGGCCGGAGGCGTGGTTGAACAGGTTGCGGATGAGCTCCAGCTTGCCACTCAGCTCGTAGCGGTCCAGCTCCTCGAAGTGAGCTTCGACCGCCTGCGTCAGGATCGGGCCGGTGAGGAGGAGAACCAGCGAAGCCGCCACCGCGAACAGCAGGCTGATCCGGCTGGTCAGCGACAGGCTTTTCATGGGATGACGCCATGTGCGCCGGCTTCCAGAACATAGCCCATCCCACGAACCGTGTGGATGAGCTTGGGCTCGAAGCCTTCGTCGATCTTTGCGCGTAGTCGCCGCACCGCCACATCGATGACGTTGGTGTCGGAATCGAAATTCATGCCCCAGACCTGGGAGGCGATCAGGCTGCGTGGCAGCACCTCGCCCTGCCGGCGCAGAAACAGCTCGAGCAGCGCGAACTCTTTGGCGGTCAGGTCGATCCGGCGTCCCGCGCGAATGGCACGCCTTCGCAGCAGGTCGAGTTCCAGGTCGGCAACCTTGAGCACCGCGGACTCCAGACCTGCATATCCGCGCCGGACGAGGGTGCGCACCCGGGCCAGCAGTTCGGCAAAAGCGAACGGCTTCACCAGATAATCGTCGGCGCCCAGTTCGAGCCCCTTGACCCGGTCCTCGACCTGATCGCGCGCGGTCAGAAACAGCACTGGCACCTCGATACCGGCGCGGCGCAGGCCTTCGAGCACCTGCCAGCCGCTGAGTCCAGGCAGCATCACATCGAGGATCACCAGGTCGTAATGGCCTTCCTTTGCCAGTTCAAGCCCGTCCCAGCCTTCGTTCGCAAGGTCCGTGACAAAGCCGGCCTCGGTCAGGCCCTGCTTGAGGTAAGCGCCCGTCTTGGGCTCGTCTTCGACGATCAGGATTTTCATGGGCATGGGGGTCTGAATACACACATCCTGCCATAGCTCTCGCCTTGAAAAAGCACATGACGGATTTGTAATGTCGAGAGTCAGGCTCATCCTCGTGCCGGATACCGGGACGCATCATCGCCAAACCCCCGACCATCGGTGAATGACGCGATTGTCATCTTACGGTCAGCTTGCCGTGGGGGGCGACCGTCCAAACTGCATCATTGAACCGGAGCAGGCCCACATCAGAACCCGCACCAACCCCTGAAAGGAGCGCTTTGTGAAAACCATCCTGACTTCCCTTGCCCTGGGGCTGGCCCTCGGGTTCCCCGCCAGGGCCGAATCGAATCATCCGATCCATGGCGGTGCCACGGAGCACGCGACCACACTCAGCGAAGGCGTGGTCAGGAAAGTGGACAAGGCGCAAGGCAAGCTCACCCTCAAGCACGGCCCGCTCGAAAACCTCGACATGCCCGGCATGACCATGGTTTTTCGTGTCCAGGATACCCGCTGGCTCGATCAGGTGAAGCCGGGCGACGCGATCCGGTTCCGTGCTGACAGGACGAGCGGCACATTCATCGTCACCACGCTCGAAGTTGTCAAACCCTAAGGCTCATTCACCCTGAAAAGACGTTGAGCATGAAACCCATTGCCGCATTGATTGCCTCCCTGATGTTGGCCACCCTGGCCATGCAGCCGGTTCTCGCGGAAGAAGCCCATCACCCCGACCAGTAGGGGCGGCATGATAAGAATACTTCGCCTGCCAGGATGTCTTCTGGTTGCACTGACTGGGCTCTGGGGGGCGGCTGCCCCGGCCCAGGACACGCTGCCGGGCGCCGGCGTCGAGTCCCTTCTCGAATACGCCAGGGCGCACAATCCCGAATATTCAGCCCTGCGCCTGGAGGCTGATGCTGCCGCCGAACGGGTGACACCGGTCGCCGCCTTGGCCGATCCCAGGCTCCGTGTCGAACTGCGCGACATCACCCGGTTTGGTGAGCAAAGCCCCACGCTTGCTCCCAGCCGCGTCGGCAGTACCCGCTATCTGCTGACGCAGGACGTTCCCTGGTTCGGCAAGCGCGGCCTGAAGCGGCAAGCCGCCGAACTCGACGCCGAGGGTGCCAGGGGGCAGGCCATGGGGAGCTGGGCAGAACTCGCGGCACGCATCAAGTCGGCCTACGCCCAGCTTTATTCCGTCTACCGCAGCGAGCAGTACGGTCGCGAAGTCCTCGATCTCATGGAGCGTCTGGAAAGAGTTGCGCGGGTCCGATACGCCGGCGGCCTGGCGGTGCAACAGGACGTCGTCCGTGCACAGGTCGAGCAAACCGGCATGCGGGCCGAATTGATTGCGCTGGAAAACGAGCGCCTCCAGTTGCAGGCACGCATGAATGCCTTGCTTGCCAGGCCGGCCGACGCTCAGCTGGCCGAACCGGATCAATTGCGCCCGGTTCCTCCGCCCGCGCAGCTTGAGTACGCCACGCTCGAGGCGCGCGTCCGTGCGCGCAATCCGCGCCTGTTCACCGAGCGCGCACGCATTGGATCGGCCAAGAAGAACCGCGAGCTCGCCTACCGGAACCGCTATCCGGATTTCACGCTGGGAGTTTCGCCGATCCAGTACGGGAATGCGATCGAGGAATGGGAACTGATGGTCGAACTCAATCTTCCATTCCAGCAAGCCTCGCGCCGCGCCCAAGAGCGCGAGTCGGAAGCCACGTTGTCCGCCGCCCGTGCACGCGCCGAGGCGCTGTCCAACCAGGTGCTGGGCGAACTCGCAGAGCACCTTGCCGGCATCGAGGCCGCCCGTCGCACCGAGAGCCTGATTGCGGGCAGCCTGCTGCCCCAGGCGGAACTCGGCTTCCGCGCCGCGCTGGCAGGCTACGAGACCGGCAAGATCGATTTCGCGACCCTGCTGGATGCGCAGCGCCAGATCCTCCAGGCCAGGCTCGGGCGCCTCAAGGCCGAGCTCGAGATGCAGGTCAGGCTGGCGGAAATCGAACGGCTCCTCGGAGACGACCTATGAAGCGGAGCATGCGATGGGCCGTCGGCCTGATTTGCGCGGTGGGATTGGCCGCAGGGGCTGGATACTGGCTGGGAACGCGTAGCGGACAGGCAAGCGAGTCCGCGATGAAGACGCCGGCGGACGGAGGGGCGGCGCAGCGCAAGCTCCTGTATTACCGCAATCCGATGGGGCTCCCTGACACCTCGCCGGTGCCGAAGAAGGACTCGATGGGAATGGACTACATCGCAGTCTATGAAGGCGAGGAGGACGCCGGCAGCACGGGGGGTGCTCCCCGAGTCAGCATCAGCACCGAGAAGGTCCAGAAACTGGGTGTCAGGACCGAAGTCGCCAGCCTGCGCGTGCTGGACAGGCTCGTTCGCGCCGCCGGACGCGTCGAGCCGGACGAGCGTCGGGTGTATGCGATCGCGCCCAAGTTCGAGGGTTATATCGAGCGCCTGTACGTCAACGTTACCGGCCAGCGCGTGGACAAGGGACAGCCGCTGTTCGAGGTCTACAGCCCGGAACTGGTTTCCGCGCAGCGGGAATACGCACTCGCCATCGAGGGCGTGCAGGCCATGAAAGACGCCGACAGCACCGCCAGCGGCGGGATGCGCCAGCTTGCCGAGTCGAGCCTGGCGCGGCTGAAGAACTGGGACATTTCTGACGCCCAGGTTAAGGCGCTGGCGCGCTCGGGCGAGACGAAGCGCACCCTGACGTTTCGCTCGCCGGCCTCCGGCATCGTGACCGACAAGAAAGCACTGCAGGGCATGCGCTTCATGCCAGGCGAAACGCTTTATCAGGTCACCGACCTGTCGTCGGTCTGGATCATCGCGGACGTGTTCGAGCAGGACATCGGCCTCGTCAAACGCGGTGGGCGGGCACGCGTGACGGTCAACGCCTACCCGGGCAAGGTGTTCGAGGGACGGATCACGTACGTGTACCCGACCCTGGCGGCTGAAACCCGCACGGTTCCGGTCCGGATTGAGCTCGCCAACCCTGGAATGCTGCTTAAGCCCGCCATGTTCGCCGAGGTGGAATTAGCGGTCGACGGCCAGGCCCAGGTGCTGGCCATACCCCAGTCGGCGGTAATCGACAGCGGCACCCGGCGCATCGTGCTGGTCCAGGCAGGGGAAGGCCGCTTCGAGCCGCGCGAGGTCCGGCTCGGCGGGCGCGATGCGTATTACGTGGAAGTGCTCGACGGGATCGAGGCAGGCGAACCGGTCGTGGTCGCGGCCAATTTCCTGATCGACGCGGAAAGCAACCTCAAGGCTGCGGTCGGCAGCATGGCCGGACAAGGCCACTCGGCGGCAGACACCCTGCCACGCGCGAGTGGAGCGGGGCACCTGGCGTCAGGCACGATCGATGGCCTCGACCCTGAAACCGGCATGGTCAGCGTGAACCATGGGCCGGTGGCTTCGCTGCAATGGCCGGCGATGACGATGGAGTTCAAGGTCGCCAACGCTGCGCTGCTCAATGGGTTGAAACCGGGTGCAGCCGTGACGATCGAGTTCGTCGAGCGACAGCCGGGTGAATGGGTCATCACCCGCATCATGCCGGCTGCCGGGGAATCCTTGCGCCCCGAATCGCACAGCGGGCACTGACAGGGGACGCCATGCTGGCCAAAATCATCGAATGGTCGGCCCGGAATCGTTTCCTCGTCCTGCTCGCCACCCTGTTCATCGTCATCAGCGGCGTCTACGCGGTGGGAAAAACCCCGCTCGACGCCTTGCCCGACCTCTCCGACGTGCAGGTCATCATCTACACCGAATACCCCGGGCAGGCGCCACAGGTAGTCGAAGACCAGATCACCTATCCGCTCACCACGTCGATGCTCGCCGTCCCTCACTCCAAGGTGGTACGGGGGTTCTCCTTCTTCGGCGCATCCTTCGTCTATGTCATCTTCGACGACGGCACTGATATCTACTGGGCGCGTTCGCGCGTCCTCGAATACCTCAACTTCGCCTCCGGCCGCCTGCCCAAGGGTGTATCCCCGGCGCTCGGGCCGGACGCGACCGGGGTCGGCTGGGTCTACCAGTACGTGCTGCTGGCGAAGGACAGGACGCTGGCGGAGCTGCGCACTATCCAGGACTGGTATGTGCGCTACCAGCTGACTTCGGCGCAGGGCGTGGCCGAGGTTGCCTCGATCGGCGGCTTCGTCCAGACCTACCAGGTGACGGTCGACCCGGTGAAGCTGCGCGCTTACAGCATCCCGCTCGCCAGGGTCTCGCAGGTCATCCGCGATTCCAACCGCGACGTGGGCGGGCGCGTCGTCGAAATGGCCGAAACCGAATACATGGTTCGCGGCAAGGGCTACCTGCGTGGCAAGGCCGATCTCGAGCGCCTGGTGGTGAAAAGCGAGGGCGGCACGCCGGTACTGGTGCGCGACATTGCGCGGGTCGAGCTGGTGCCGGACGAGCGGCGCGGCCTCACAGAGCTGAACGGCGAGGGCGAGGTGGTATCTGGCATCGCCGTGGCGCGCTATGGCGCCAATGCGCTCGAGGTCATCGGCAACCTCAAGGCCAAGATTGCCGAGATCGCTCCCGGCCTGCCCGAGGGGGTGACGATCCAGGCGGTCTACGACCGTTCCGAGCTGATCTACCGCGCCATTGAAACGCTGAAGACCACGCTGATCGAGGAAAGCCTGATCGTCGCGCTGGTGTGCGTGATCTTCCTGCTGCACGTGCGATCGGCCCTGGTTGCCATCCTGATGCTGCCGGTCGGTGTGCTGATCGCCTTCATCGCCATGCGGCTGCTCGGCATGAACTCCAACCTGATGAGCCTCGGCGGCATCGCCATCGCGATCGGCGCCATGGTGGACGCGGCAATCGTCATGATCGAAAACGCGCACAAGCACCTTGAGCGGCTCAAGCCAGGACATACCGCGCAGGATCGCTTCGACGCCATGATCGCGGCGTGCAGGGAGGTGGGGCCTGCGCTGTTCTTCTCGCTGCTGATCATCACCGTGTCCTTCCTGCCGGTATTCACGCTCGAATCCCAGGAGGGCCGGTTGTTCTCGCCGCTCGCCTACACCAAGACCTTCGCCATGGCCGGCGCGGCGCTGCTGTCGGTCACACTGGTTCCGGTGCTGATGCTGCTGTTCATCCGCGGCCGGATTCTCCCGGAGGCAAGAAATCCGGTAAACCGCTTCCTGATCTGGGTCTACCGTCCCATCATCGCCTGGGTGATGCGCTGGAAGAAAACGACCGTCCTGGCAGCCCTGCTGGCGTTGGCGGTGTCGATCTACCCGGCGTCACGGCTCGGCAGCGAGTTCATGCCGACACTCAACGAGGGCACGCTGCTCTACATGCCGTCCTCGCTGCCGGGCATGTCGATCACCAAGGCGGCCGAGCTGCTGCAGACCCAGGACAAGATCATCAAGAGCTTCCCCGAAGTCGCCTCGGTCCACGGCAAGGCCGGGCGCGCCAACACTGCCACCGACCCGGCGCCCGTCGAGATGTTCGAGACGGTCATCAACCTCAGACCAGAATCAGAATGGCGGGCCGGCATGACGACCGACAAGCTGATCGCCGAACTGGATCGCGCGCTTCAGTTCCCCGGCGTATCGAACGCCTGGACCATGCCGATCAGGGCGCGCATCGACATGCTGTCGACCGGCATCCGCACCCCCATCGGAATCAAGGTCTTCGGCCGCGACCTGGGCGAGATGGAAGCGCTCGCCCGGCAAATCGAAGCGGTGGTGAAAACCGTGCCCGGCACGACCTCGGCTTACGCTGAACGCATCACTGGCGGCTATTACCTCAACATCGAGCCGGACCGCGAACTGCTCGCCCGCTACGGCCTCGCGGTCGGCGACCTGCAGGAGGTGATCGGCACCGCGCTCGGCGGCGAGATGGTAACGACCACGGTGGAAGGCCGCGAGCGCTTCGGCGTGCAGGTTCGCTATCCGCGTGAGCTGCGGTCCAACCCGCAGCAGATCGCCCGGGAAGTCCTGGTGCCGACCATGGACGGCGCGATGATCCCGCTCGGCCAGCTTGCCCGGGTGGAAATCGCCCGCGGCACGCCGGGCATCCGAACCGAGAATGCCTTGCTGTCTGCCTATATCTTCGTCGACATCCGTGACCGCGACATCGGCTCCTACGTGGCCGAGGCGCACAAGGCGGTCGCCGGGCAGGTGAAATTTCCGCCCGGCTATTACATCACCTGGAGCGGTCAATTCGAATATATGGAACGCGCCATCGACAAGATGAAGATTGTCATTCCGGTGACGCTGCTGATCATCTTCGTTCTGCTCTACCTCAACTTCAGTCGGCTCACTGAAACGCTGATCGTTATGCTCTCGGTGCCCTTTGCCCTGGTCGGTGGAATCTGGTTGATGTGGCTGCTCGACTACAACCTGTCGGTCGCGGTGGCGATCGGCTTCATCGCGCTCGCCGGGGTGGCTGCCGAGACCGGCGTGGTGATGCTGATCTATCTGGATCACGCCTGGCAAGCCACGCAGGCCCGGTGCCGGATATCCGGACGCGCGCCGGGCACGGCCGAGCTTTACGAGGCCGTGATGGAGGGGGCCGTCGAACGCGTCCGCCCCAAGATGATGACGGTGGTCGCGATCATGGCCGGCCTGCTGCCTATCATGTGGGGAACCGGAACCGGCTCCGAGGTCATGAGCCGCATTGCGGCGCCGATGGTGGGCGGCATGATCTCGTCGACGGTGCTGACGCTGGCGGTGATCCCGGCGATCTATGCGCTGGTCAAGCAATGGGAGCTAGGCAGGGAACGGTAATGCCGGCGGACACGGGGCCGGACCGCTTGTTTTCGGACACAAGCCTGGTCGTGCGCTGATCGGCCGTTGCAACGGTTGACAGTGGCTTATTTGAATGACCGCCATGGACGATTACCGACTCAAGCGCGGATTCCGGCCGGATCTCGCCTCCGACGATTTCTGCAATCGCCGTGACGAAGTAGAGAAGAAAGGTTTTCATGCCGTCGCGCTGATCGGTCCCGTTCGGGCTTCGGGGCAGTGATGGATCTCAATCGTCGAATGGACGATCTCCTCGTGCACCGACAGACGCTTGCGCACGATCTCCGGTGTCAGCGCCGCATCGCGGGTCACCACGGTCAGGGCACATGAATACACCTGCTTGCCGACGCGCCAGACGTGCAGGTCGGTGACCCGGGTGTCGCCGGCATCGGATCCCGTTTCGACGACCTCCCGGATCTCGTCGACCACCGGATGGTCCATCTCACGGTCGAGCAGCACCTTGCTGGTATCGGCAATCAGCCTCTTGGCCCAGACCGCGACCAGCGCGGCCCCGACAATGCCCATGACCGGGTCCAGCCAGGACCAGCCGTAAATCCAGCCGCCGAATAGAGCAACGATGGCGAGCACCGAGGTGGCGGCATCGGCGATGACGTGCACGTAGGCCGACTTCAGGTTGAGATCATGATGGTGGTCGTGGGGGTGGTCATGACCGTGATCGTGCCCAGGGTCGTGACCGTGGTGGTGCGCCTTGCCGAGGATCAGGGCGCACACGACGTTCACCACCAGCCCGAGGACGGCAATCACGATCGCTTCCCGGTACTGGATGGGCTGCGGCGAGACGATCCGCTCGACCGAGCCCACCACCATCATCACGGCCACGCCGAGCAGGAAGACGGCGCTCGCGAAGCCGCCCAGAATCTCGATCTTCCAGGTGCCGAACGCAAAGCGCGGGTCCCTCGCGTAACGCCGTGCAGTCGCGTAGGCCATTGCGGACAGGCCGATCGCGACGGCATGCGAACTCATATGCCAGCCGTCGGCCAGCAGGGCCATCGAGTTGAACCACCAGCCGGCGGCGATCTCGACCACCATCATCGCGGCGGTGATCCACATCACCACCCGCGTGCTGCGCTCGGCGGCATCGTTGCCGGTATCGAACACGTGGTCGTGCATCCACTTCGACAGGTCTTGGACAGGCATGGCTGGTCTCATTTTATGTAGGCGCGCAACACGCTGATCAACTCCTCGGCGTCGCTGCTGATCAAGGGGTCGGCGATGTGCGTGCGAAAGTGGTCTATCAAGCCGGAAGAATACGCCATCCGGCGCGTCGATACGCGCCGGACGAAGCAAGTCCTTCAGCCCTGGAATCCGACCCCAGACCCCGCCCCGAGCAGGGTCGCAACCCCGAGTAGCGCAAAGATCGCGGCCGCAATCGTATGCGCCAGCTTCATCGGAATTTTCGACGCGAATTTGTCGCCGGCGAAGACAGCCGGAACGTCGGCGATCAGCATGCCGAGCGTGGTGCCGATTACGACTGTCAGCGGCGTGGCATAGTGAACAGCCATGGCCACGGTTGCGACCTGCGTCTTGTCACCCATCTCGGCAAGGAAGAAGGTGATCAGCGTGGCACCAAAGACGCCGAACCGCTTGGCGATCCTGGTTTCCTCTTCCTCGATTTCGTCGGGGATCATGGTCCAGACCGCCATTCCGATGAACGACAGTCCCAGTATCCAGCGAAGGATGTCCGGACTGACGGTCGCGGTGATCCATGCCCCGAAGGCGCCCGCGAGGCCGTGGTTGACGATGGTCGCGGCCAGGATGCCAAGGATGATTGGTACGGGCTTCTTGAAGCGGGCTGCGAGGAGGAAGGCGAGGAGTTGCGTCTTGTCGCCGATCTCGGCTAGCGCAACGACCGCGGTTGAAACGAGTAGAGATTCCATGGATGTCCCCTGGCCGGTTTGCAGACGATTGACCACGACGTATCCCCGGCCAAATCGGAGGCGTTGTGGTCAAAGGTCTTGCCAAGCTCGGAAACCGCATGCGCCATGACCTGTGGGTCAAGTGTGTTGACGCAAGCGTCTTCGGGACGAAGAGCGGCTACTCCCCAATGACGCGCGCAGGTTACCAGAGGCGCCACTTCAAGTCACGGGCCTCCTGGGCGGCTGGCCACCCAGAAGCTTGCCGACCTCGCGCGCATCGAGGCGGCCCTATCCAAGCTGACCGGCGAAGGTCAGCCGCATCATGGCAGCGGCAACGTGTCCTGCTCTCTGATAGCCACGCTCCATGAAAGCGCGCCCTCGGTTGCTTCGGGCAGGTAACCGCGCAGTCTTGAGTCGTAGTGCGCAAAGGTCATGGTCCTGCCCAAAAGAATCCGTGTGCGGATCACGGATTCCGTATCACCAGTACATCCCCGGTCCAGGCCGCCCTGATCTAATTTTCGTTACGTACTCGCTGAGCGAACTGGATTCCGGCCGCCCTGAGTCGGCGGGCGAAGATGGAAAGTGCTTCCTCATACCGCCCGTCTTCGACAGGCAGCGTGAATAGCGCGAAATGGCCGCGCCTCTGGAATGAGACAGTGCCGATCCAAATCGGATTTCCTGCCGGGCCCAGGACCGCGCCGCTGTTCCAAAGACGAAGGACGAGTTGCCTCGGGCCCTGTTGGGTCGCAGGCAGCGGAAAAATCATTCTCTGCACCTCGTGTCTACCTGCGTGAACCTGCGGAAGAAGGGGCAATTCTTCCAGGCTTGTGACGGGGGCCAACCAGCGCAAGGCTGTGCGAACATTCAAGGAAACGGGATCACGCCAGCCCTGCGTCTCGAGCATCCGCTCGCGAGTGCAAATGCGATCAGAACCACACCCTGAAAACTGCGCGAAGGCGGAGACAGCCTGGGATGGCGATAGTGTGCAATCGCCAGCAGACAGACCCAGGCAAAGCCGAGACTCAGCCCGCTGATCACGTCCGACAGCCAGTGTGCTCCCAGATAGAGCCGGGAAGCGGCAATGCCGCTGATGAGCAAGGCGGCAGCGGCGTACACGATCCAGCGGCGCGGTTGGGCGAATTGGCCAGCAATGAGCACAGCCAGGAAACCGTAGGTCACCATGCTCATGGTGGCGTGGCCGCTGGGAAAGGCGTAGGCGGACAATCCGTCGTAAAGGTCTGCAAGTGGCCGGGGCCGTTGCAGTACCTGCTTGACCACGATGGTGGCAACCTGCCCGAAACCGATTGCCGCGACCCAATACCTCGCAGTACGCCAGTTCCTGTGCCACGTGAGCCATGTCAATACCGCCATGGCGACCACCGCGATCACCACGCCGTCGCCCAGCTCCGTTACGAACACCATGAGCTTGTCGCCCCATGGCGTGCGCAAGCCTTGCATGAACTGATAGAGACTTTGATCCGCACGCACCAGCGGATCGCCGGTGACCACGTCTTCCAGGACGCCCAGAAAGAGCCAGGTGGAACCGATCAGCAAGGCGCCGATCAGCAACAGCACCCTTGCCTCCGGGCGTGACCAATCGAGCACACCGCCGAATAGCCTGTTCAGGCGAGGATGGCGACCGCTCCACGTCAGAATCCGTTGCGCGATCTGATTGGCCTGCGGAAAGAGCACCCGATAACTCCAGTGAACCAGCCACAACAGGAACCACGTCGAAGCGACCAGCAGGACCAGCAGTAGCGCAAGCCTTGCCGCTACCATCCCTGCCAATGCAAGCGATGCACCGAAGGCCATGCCGGGTAACAGATAGGCCGGCGCCCAGGCGAGCGCCGACAAGATGTTCGCGCCATAAAAAGCCACCGGCCTCATCCCGAGCATCCCGGCCACGACGGGAATAATCGGGCGCACGGGGCCGACGAAGCGGCCGAACAACACGCTCCTGGCACCGTGGCGACGCAGGAAGCGCTCCCCGTGCGCGAGCCAATCCGCATGGCTGCGGAACGGCCAAACGGAACGCAGCCGATCGCGGTAGTGACGGCCGAGCCAGTAGCTGAGCCCGTCGCCGGTAATTGCGCCCGCGACGGCCGCTAGCAGGGTCGGCCAAAATCCGATCGCCCCCAAAGCAACGAGGGCACCGGCCGCGACCATCATCGCAGCACCCGGCACGATCAGCCCGACTACTGCCAGCGACTCGCCTAAAGCGACGAGGAACACGCCGACCAGAGTCCAATGGGGATGCAGTGCAATCCAGTTCAGGAGGGATTAGATTTCGATACCGTGCACTCCCTCTCGATAACTGCCGGCCGCTCGCCAGGAAGATGCGCTGCCCCATCGCTTGAGCGCGATGGTTGCCAGCGCGAGAATCCAAAAGAGCGCATATGCAGGCTCCACAAGATGACGCCTACAAACACCACACCCAAGGATTCAGCCTAGGCCAGCACGACATCCGCACCGATCAGCACGACAACTCTGCGTCGAAGTTCGATAGCTTGGGATCGCACCGCTGTTCGCCGTATCCACATAACTCCGAAAAGCGGTCACCTGCCAAAAGACGCGCCAGAACCTTCCTCAGGATAACGAAAAGGCCAGCCTCGCAGGCTGGCCTTCTTCAATTCCACGAAATTCTAACGATTTGGGAAAAATCTGGATTTGAATGGGATCCTACTCAATCACACGTCCAGGTTGCGCACGCCCAGTGCGTTGGTTTCGATGAAGTTTCGCCGCGGTTCAACTTCATCTCCCATCAGCGTGGTGAAGATCTGGTCGGATGAAATCGCGTCCTCGATCTGCACTTTCATCAGGCGGCGAACTTTGGGGTCCATCGTCGTTTCCCACAACTGATCGGGGTTCATTTCGCCCAAGCCCTTGTAGCGCTGGATGCTCATGCCGCGTTTGACTTCGGCCAGGAACCAGTCCATCGCCTCACGGAAGCTTTGTACCTGCGTTTCCTTCTCGCCCCGCTTGGCGCGGGCGCCGAGGCCGATGAGATCGCGCAGCAGATCGCCGACCTTGACCAGCTGGTTGTAGTCGCCGGTCTCGAGCAGGTCGGCTTCGAGGAAGCTGAGGTGGACGTTGCCGTGGGCGTGGCGCGTAATCCGCAGGCGGTGACTGTCGGTTTCGCCGATGTATTCGGCGGCAACCTCGAACTTTTTCGGGTCCAGCGCGGCGCCGAGGCTGGCTTCGGCCATCATGGCGGAAGCGCTGTCCTCGAGGCTCAGGCGCGGAATCTTCATCAGCGCCCGCAGCACGTCGTCCGGCAGCAAACGACCAAGGCGTTCACTGACCGCTTCGGCGAGGAAATATTCGCGCGCCAGCGTTTCCAGTGCTTCGCCCGCGATCGGCATGGCGCCGTCCATCGGCGTCAGTTCGGCATCCTTCATCGCTTCCGCCATCAGGTGTTCCTTGAGCGCATGCTCGTCCTTGATGTAGCGCTCGGCGCGGCCATGCTTGACCTTGTACAGCGGTGGCTGGGCGATGTAGATATGACCGCGCTCGACCAGTTCAGGCATCTGGCGATAGAAAAAGGTCAACAGCAGGGTGCGGATGTGCGCGCCGTCGACGTCCGCATCGGTCATGATGATGATGCGGTGGTAGCGCAGCTTGTCGGGGTTGTAATCGTCCTTGCCGATACTGGTGCCGAGCGCGGTGATCAGGGTGGCGATCTCCTGGCTGCCGATGACTTTGTCGAAACGTGCGCGCTCGACGTTGAGGATCTTGCCCTTCAAGGGCAGGATCGCCTGGAACTTGCGGTCACGCCCCTGCTTGGCCGAGCCTCCTGCGGAATCGCCCTCGACCAGGTAGAGTTCGCTCAGCGCGGGGTCCTTTTCCTGGCAGTCTGCCAGCTTGCCCGGCAGGCCGAGGCCATCCATCACTCCCTTGCGGCGGGTGATCTCGCGCGCCTTGCGCGCGGCCTCACGGGCGCGGGCGGCTTCGATGATCTTGCCGCACACGAGCTTGGCGTCGTTGGGGTTTTCAAGCAGGTACTCGGTAAGTTTCTGGGCGACGACTTCCTGCACCACCGGCTGCACTTCGGACGACACCAGCTTGTCCTTGGTCTGACTGGAGAACTTGGGCTCGGGCACTTTCACCGATAGCACGCAGGTCAGGCCTTCGCGCATGTCGTCGCCGCTGGTCTCGACCTTGGCCTTCTTGGCCTGTTCGTTTTCCTCGATGTACTTGTTCAGCACCCGCGTCATCGCCATCCGCATGCCCGTCAGATGCGTGCCGCCGTCGCGCTGAGGAATGTTGTTGGTGAAGCACTGCACCGTCTCGGAATAGCTGTCGTTCCACTGCATGGCGACTTCGATGGTCATGCCGTCCTTTTCGCCGACGGCGTGAAAAATTTTCGGATGCAGCACCGATTTCACCCGGTTCATGTATTCGACAAAGCCCTTGACGCCGCCCGAATGGGCGAAGTTCTCGCTCTTGCCGTCGCGATGGTCGATCAGTTCGATCTTCACGCCGTTGTTGAGGAAGGAAAGCTCGCGGATGCGCTTGGCGAGGATATCGAAGTGGAATTCGACATTGCCGAAGATCTCCTCGTCGGCGAGGAAGTGCACTTCGGTGCCGCGGCCCTGCGTCTCGCCGACGATCCGCATCGGCGAAACCTCGACGCCGTTCTGCACCTCGATGACGCGGTCTACAACCTTGCCGCGATTGAACTCGAGCGCGTATTTCTTGCCGTCTCGCCGCACGATGAGTTTCATCCACTTCGACAGGCCGTTGACGCACGAGACGCCGACGCCGTGCAGGCCGCCGGACACCTTGTAGCTGTTCTGGTTGAACTTGCCTCCGGCGTGCAACACCGTCAACACGATCTCGGCCGCGCTACGCTTCGGTTCGTGCTTGTCGTCGAACTTGACGCCGACCGGGATGCCGCGGCCGTTGTCCGAAATCGAAATCGAATTGTCGGGGTGGATGATGACCTTGATGTCGTCACAGTAGCCGGCGAGCGCCTCGTCGATGGCGTTGTCGAGCACCTCGAACACCATGTGGTGCAGACCGGTACCGTCGGATGTGTCGCCGATGTACATACCGGGGCGCTTGCGCACCGCTTCCAGGCCTTCCAGTTGCTGAATGCTGTCTTCGTCATATCCGCCGTTCATATCAGCAGGCATCGCTTTGTCTGGCTTGTTGCTCATGGTGTCTATTGTCCCGCTCGGGGTATTCCTATTCGGTTGTTGCTGATTCAGGATTCAGGACTGTCGTGCTGGCTGGCTAGATGCGCATCGGCATCACCACGTACTTGAAGCCCGGTTCTCCCTCACTCGTCAGCAGCATGCTGCTGTTGGCATCACCCAGCGACAGCGTGATCACTTCCGTGTTGACGGCGTTCAGGCCATCGAGCAGGTAGGTGACATTGAAGCCGACGTCCAGCGGATCGCCGTTGTAGTCGACCTCGATTTCATCGGCCGCTTCTTCCTGTTCGTTGTTGTTGCAGACGATGCCGAGCGTGTTCTCGCTCATCACCAGACGTACACCACGGAATTTCTCGTTCGAAAGAATTGCTGCGCGCTGTAGGGCCTGCATCACGCTCTGGCGGTTTGCCTTGAGGTGGCGCGGCTGGTTGACCGGGATGACGCGCTGGTAGTCGGGAAACTTGCCGTCTACCACCTTGGTTACCAGTTCGGTGCCGGGCAGCGTGATGGTGACCTGGTTCGCACCGATGCGCAGTTCGACCGGATCCTCCGTCTCGCCCAGCAGCTTTGAGAGTTCGAGGACGGTCTTGCGCGGAATGATGACTTCGCGCGGTTCGATTTCCTTTTCCAGTTGGGTTTCGGCATAGCTCAGGCGGTGCCCGTCGGTTGCGACCACGCGCAGTTGCTTGCCGTCCAGCACCAGAAGCATGCCGTTCAGGTAGTAGCGGATATCCTGGCTGGCCATGGCGAACTGCACCAGTTGCAGCAGACGCTTCAGTGTCTTTTGCGGCAGGCGGATTGCCTCCCCCAGCCCGGCGCCTGTTTCGACCCGTGGAAAATCCGCGGCCGGCAGCGTTTGCAGGGTGAAACGCGACTTGCCCGCGCTTACCACCACCTGGCTCTCTTTGGTATCGAGCTTGACCTTGGCCGCATCCGGCAGCGCTCGCACGATGTCGAACAGTTTGCGTGCGGCGATGGTGATGGCGAAATCCTCGCCGGCTTCCGCATTTTCCAGCCGGGTGCTCACCTGCAACTCCAGATCGGTCGCCAGCACCGTCAGCACGCCGGCCTTTCTCTCCAGCAGGAGGTTCGACAGGATGGGCAGGGTATGGCGCCGTTCAACCACCCCGACCACGGCAGAGAGGGAAGCCAGCAATGCGTTGCGTTCGCTTTGTACTAATAGCATTTATATATTCCTGAGAATCATAATAAAGGCGGTCCGGAACTGGGGATAAGTGTATTTTACCAATTAAAACAAATGCTTGCTATTACTTTTCGGGTGTGGGTAAGGCCTTGGCAGCCCGGTACGTGTGGGGATGGAATTTTCCCATCTGTATGCTCGAACTGCCTTATCCACATTTCATCCTCAGCCTGTCAGGCTTTGTAACAACACCAGATAATCGCGACCGATGTCGGCTTCGGTCTCCCGCAGTTCGGCCACCTTGCGACAGGCATGGATCACCGTGGTGTGGTCGCGGCCGCCGAACGATTCGCCGATTTCCGGCAGGCTCTGGTTGGTAAGTTCCTTGGCCAGTGCCATCGCGATCTGCCGGGGTCGAGCAAGATTGCGCGTACGTTTCTTGGAATACATGTCGGCGACCTTGATCTTGTAGAAGTCGGCGACGGTTTTCTGGATATTCTCGATTGAGACGATGCGCGAAGTCGACGCGATGAGATCGCGCAGCGCCTCCTTGACCAGTTCCATGGTGATGGGTTTTTCGTGAAAGCGGGAAAAGGCGATCACCCGCTTCAGCGCACCCTCCAGTTCGCGCACATTGGAGCGGACCTGCTTGGCGATGAAGAAAGCTACGCTCTCGTCGAGCTTGACGTTTTCGGCCAGAGCCTTGGCCAACAGGATGGCCACCCGCATTTCCAGTTCGGGCGGCTCGACCGCCACGGTCAGACCCCAGGCGAAGCGCGATTTCAGGCGGTCGTCCAGCCCGCTGATTTCCTTGGGAAAAGTGTCGCACGTGATGACAATCTGCTTCTTGTTTTCGATCAGTGAGTTGAACACGTAGAAAAACTCTTCCTGGGTACGGTCTTTCTTGGCCAGGAACTGGATGTCGTCGATCAGCAGCAGGTCCAGCGACATGTAGCGCCGCTTGAGGTCATCGAACTGCTTGTTGAGGTAGGCCTTGACCACGTCGTCCACGTAGTCGTTGGCATGAATATAGCTGATGCGGGCGTCTGGATTGGCCTGACGTACGGTGTTGCCGATGGCTTGCAGCAGGTGTGTCTTGCCGAGGCCTACGCCGCCGTATATGAACAGCGGGTTATAGGCCATGCCGGGGTTGTCTGCGATTTGCAGCGCAGCGGCGCGCGCGAGCTGGTTGGCGCGACCGGAAACAAAGTTGTCGAAATTGAATCCGGGATTGATACGCAGGCCAATCTGGCCGGGTGTCGCGGAAGCGGCCGGGGCCGCCGCATGGGTTGCGACCGGGCTGTCCGCGCGGACCCGCGGGGCACTGGTTTTCTTGCCCAGCGCGTACGAGATGGAGATGGGTCGCGCGTAAAATTCCTGCGCCCAGACGTCGATGTGCTCGGCAAATTTTTCACGTACCCAGTCCATCACGAAATGGTTGGGCGCCAGGATACGGACATCGCCGTGGGCGTCGTCGAATACCAGGGGCTTGATCCATGTGCTGAATTGCTGCTGGGTCAGATTGGCGCGGAAGCGCTCTTGGCAAAGGTCCCAGAAGGAATCCATAGTTATCTATTGGGGCGTAAAGCGGCGGGGATTCAAACACGAAGCTTACTCCCCTTCGCCGGGGTTATCCACAGGCATGGCAGATAGGAGCCCGGGCGACCGCGACCACGAACTTGACACGCCCCCGGCAGCGCGGGTCTAATACACGGTTTTTCAACAGATTTTTTTGTGTTTGGCTGTCCCGCCTCCGCGGGATACGGCCAGCCCAGCCAGACCACCCAGAAAGGATAAGCCATGAAACGCACCTACCAGCCCTCCACCGTCCGCCGCAAGCGCACCCACGGCTTCCGTGCCCGCATGAAAACCAAGGCGGGCCGTGCCGTGATCAACGCACGCCGTGCCAAGGGCCGCGCGCGCCTGGCGGTCTAATCGACACGCACCCCGACAAAGCGGATGGCATATGCCTTCGCGACGCGAGGCTGATCAGCAAGGCCGATTTCGATCGGGTATTTGCAGAAAACCAGCGCGCACGAACCGACTACATGATGGTCATGGCACACCCCAACGAGGTGGGTTACCCACGGTTGGGGATGGTGATTGCCAAGCGCGTACTTGCCCGGGCAGTGGATCGCAATCGCGTCAAGCGGTGCGTGCGTGAAAGTTTCCGGCAGGTACTGCCGGAGCTGCCTGCCTGCGACTTCGTCGTCCGGCTGATCGCGAAGCCGGTTCCTGGCGACGAAGCGCGCGACTTGCCTCGCACGTTCAGACGTGCCGGACAGCGGGCCACGGCAAAATGGCCCGGCGCGCCGACAGGCACGGCCGAGCCAGAATTCTCTTCCAACTAAACGCGTCCCGTCTCATTGATAACCAGCGGCTGATTCTTTTCATCGTTTTTTCCTTCTCGCTGCTTTTGTTATGGGAAGCCTGGCAGGACAGGAACGCGCCGCCGCCGGTTGCGCCGACCACGGCCAGTGCGCCGGCCGCGAATGCGCCCACCCCCAGTCAGGTGTTGCATGCACCGGCACCGGCGGCGGCACCGCAGCATGAAGGGCTAGCGAAAGGCGCACGCGCGGTGGTGGAAACCGACGTATTGCGCGCCATCATCGACGGCAACGGCGGCGATTTGCGCGAGCTGCAACTGCTGCAGTATCGGGAAACGGAAGCCAGGGATCAGGTTTTCACCCTGTTCGAGGACGACAAGACGCGGCCCTATCTGGCGCAAAGCGGACTGGTTGGGAAAGGGCTGCCGACCCATCGCAGTGTGTATCAACTCAATCCAGGCACCTATCGGCTGACAGGCAACGCCGCACAGTTGGAGGTTCCACTGGTGTGGAGCGATCCCGCAACCGGCTTGCGTGTGGAAAAAACCTATGTGTTCAAGCGTGGCAGCTACGAGATCGAAATCAAAACGCGGGTCGTCAACGGCAGCAGCGCGCCCGTAGAGCTCACCCCCTACTACCAGCTCACCCGCCATGGCGAACCCCCGCGCGGCGCCACATTCTTCCTGCCCACCTACACGGGGGCGGCGGTCTATACCGACACCAACAAGTTCCAGAAGATTAAGTTCAAGGATATCCAGGAAGGTTCGGCCAAATTCGACAAAACCGCCGACAACGGGTGGATCGGCATGGTGCAGCACCACTTCGTTTCGGCCTGGCTGCCGGAAAACGGCATCAAGCGCGAGTATTACACCCGTTCGCTCGGCGACAACCTGTATTCGGCGGGCGTGATCCTCGGCGAGGGCATGCTCGCGCCGGGTCAGCAAAAGACCGTCACCGTACCGCTATACGCCGGGCCGCAAACGCAGGCCCTCCTGGAAAAGGCCGCACCGGGACTCGAGCTAGTTCGGGACTACGGCTGGCTTACCCCGCTGGCATACCCGATCTTCTGGTCGCTGGAAAAAATCGAACGGCTAGTAGGCAACTGGGGCTGGGCGATCATCATCCTGACCATCTTGATCAAGCTGGCGCTGTATCCATTGTCGGCAGCGGGCTACAAATCGATGGCGAAGATGAAGAAGCTGACGCCACGCTTGCAGAAGCTGAAGGAAACCTACGGCGATGATCGCGCCAAGCTGCACCAGGCGATGGCGGAAATGTACAAAACCGAGAAAATCAATCCGCTTGGTGGCTGCCTGCCCATCGTGGTACAGATTCCGGTATTCATCGCCCTCTACTGGGTGCTGCTCGCAGCAGTGGAAATGCGCGGCGCGCCCTGGCTGGGCTGGATCACCGACCTGACGGCACCCGATCCGTGGTTCATCCTGCCGATCATCATGGGTGTGACCTCTATTCTGCAGGTGAAACTGAACCCGCAGCCGATGGATCCGATGCAGGCCAGGATCATGATGATCATGCCGGTAGCGTTTACCGTGATGTTCGTGTTTTTCCCGGCCGGTCTGGTGCTCTACTGGGTGGTCAACAACATCCTGTCGATTGTCCAGCAGTGGGCCATCAACAAGCAGGTCGAGGGTAAGGCAGCGCGTTAGCGGCAAGGGCGCAGCGGGTACGGCGCCGCACGCGCTACAATGCTTGCGGATCGTTGACCGGGCGACAGGCCCGGTCTGCCCCCTTTTTCCATGACACGCGCCATCCAGTTTTCCGCAGCAGCCATCGCCGCTATCGCCACGGCACCCGGGCGGGGCGGGGTCGGCGTCGTGCGGGTATCGGGCGCGGACATCACACCGTTTGCCATGGGACTGCTGGGGCGCCTGCCGACAGCACGCCAGGCGACGTTTGCCCGGTTCAGGGCGGCGGATGGCGCAACGCTCGACGAGGGGATTGCCCTGTATTTCGCGGCGCCGCATTCGTTCACCGGCGAACAGGTGCTGGAGTTGCAGGGCCATGGCGGGCCGGCGGTGCTCAATCTCATCCTGCAGCGCTGTCTTGAGCTCGGCGCGCGGCTGGCCGAGCCGGGCGAATTCACTCAACGCGCCTACCTCAATGGCAAGCTCGATCTGGCCCAAGCAGAAGCGGTGGCCGACCTGATCGACGCCGCATCGAACGAGGCCGCCCGCTCGGCCGCCCGCTCGCTGGCGGGCGCATTCTCGGCGCGCGTTGCCGAACTGGTCGAAGGCCTGACGCGCCTGCGCATGCTGGTCGAAGCGACGCTCGATTTTCCCGAAGAGGAAATCGATTTTTTGCGCGATGCCGACGCGTTTGGTCGCCTCGACGCTATCGACGGTAAGCTGCAAGCGGTGCGCGCGCAGGCGAAACAGGGTGCGCTGCTGCGCGAAGGCCTGACGGTCGTACTGATCGGTCAGCCAAACGTAGGCAAGTCGAGTCTTTTGAACCGACTGGCCGGATTCGAAGCGGCGATCGTTACCGAGATTGCCGGCACCACGCGCGATACCGTGCGCGAGGCGATCCAGATTCGGGGTGTGCCGCTGCACATCATCGACACGGCGGGTCTGCGCGACACCGACGATCCGGTTGAGCAGCTCGGCATCGCACGTACCTGGGCTGCGGTGGAAAAGGCCGATGTGGCGCTGCTGCTGGTGGACGCAGCACACGGGCCGGGCGATCGCGAGGGCGTGATCCTGCAGCGACTGCCGCAGATGGCACGGCTGACCATCCACAACAAGATCGATGTCACTTCCGAAGCGCCGCGCGCGGCTGGCGACGAGGTCTGGCTGTCGGCCAAAACCGGGGCCGGCGTCGATCTGCTGCGCGACAAGCTGCTCGAGTCGGCGGGCTGGCAGGCGGCAGGAGAGGGAACGTTCATCGCCCGTGCGCGCCATCTCGAAGCACTCGGCCGCGCGGCGGGTCATCTGGCAGCGGCTCGCGGGGCGGCTTCGCAGCTCGAGCTGTTTGCCGAGGAGCTGCGGCTTGCGCAGGCAGCCCTTTCGGAAATCACCGGCGAATTCACCGCCGACGATCTGCTCGACGAGATCTTCGGCAAGTTCTGCATCGGCAAGTGAGCGTACAAGCATGCTGACCTGGCACGGTATCGCCGGCGAACTGAAGGACCACCGCCTGAAGCTGCTCCAGGCCAATCTCGTCGCGCTGCTGGCGGTGCTTGCTGCGGTGCCGGTGCCGTTGCTGCTGCCGCTGATGGTGGACGAGGTGCTGCTTCATCATCCCGGAACGATGGTCTCGACCATCGGGGCGTGGTTTCCGCCGGCATGGCACGGCCCGGTTCTGTTCATCGGCGCGGCGCTATTGCTCACGGTGGTTCTGCGGTTGGCGGCCATCCTCCTCAACGTGTGGCAGGGGCGCACCTTCTCGCTGCTGGCCAAGGAGGTGGTGTACCGGATCCGCGAACGCATGTTGTGCCGCCTGTCGCGCATCGCACTGTCGCAATTCGAGACGGTGGGCGCCGGGCGGGTGACCTCGCATTTCGTGACAGACCTTAATGCCATCGATGGCTTCCTGGGCGCGTCGATCTCCGGCTTGGTCATGTCGGTGCTGACGCTGGTGGGTGTCGCCGCGGTCCTGTTCTGGATGCATTGGCAGCTGGCGCTGTTTATCCTGTTGCTCAATCCGGTGGTGATCCTGTTCTCGACCAGGCTCGGCAAGAAGGTGAAGGACCTGAAGAAATTCGAGAACCGGGCGTTCGAGGTGTTTCAGGACGCGCTTTCTGAAACGCTGGATGCTCTGACCCAGATCCGCGCGATGAACCGGGAGAAGCATTATCTGGCGCGGGTGACAGAGAAGGCTGCCGACATTCGCCAGCATGCCGCGGCGTTCGCCTGGAAATCGGATGCGATGAGCCGATTCTCGTTCTTCGTTTTTTTGGTGGGCTTCGATGCGTTCCGTGCCGGGGCGATGCTGATGGTGGTGTTTTCCGACCTCACCATCGGCGAAATGTTGGCGGTGTTCGGCTATTTGTGGTTCATGATGACGCCGGTGCAGGAGCTGGTGAACATGCAGTATTCGTGGTTTGCCGCCAACGCCGCGCTCGGACGCATCAACGCGTTGCTCGGCCTGCACAGCGAGCCGCAGTATGCGGCGCTGCGCGATCCGTTCGCCGGCAAATCCCCCGTGGGGATCACGCTGGAGCACGTGAGCTTCGCCTACGAAGAAGGCGAGACGGTTCTCGACGATGTCAGCCTCAAGGTGGCTGCAGGCGAGAAGGTGGCACTGGTGGGTGCGTCCGGTGGCGGCAAGTCGACGCTGGTGCAGGCGCTGCTGGGACTGTATCCGGTGAAGTCGGGTCAGATTCTGTACGGTGATGCGCCGGTTACCGAAATCGGTTGGGAAACCGTGCGCGAGCACGTCGGGGTCGTGCTGCAGCATCCGGTGCTGTTCAACGACAGCGTGCGAGCCAACCTGACGCTGGGACGTGAAGCGGACGACGCGACGCTCTGGCAGGCGCTGGAGATCGCCCAATTGAAGGATTTCATATTTGCCCTGCCGCACGGCCTGGATACGGTGGTTGGGCGCCAGGGTGTACGCATGTCGGGCGGTCAACGGCAGCGCCTGGCGATCGCGCGCATGATCGTCGCCGACCCCAGGATCGTCGTCCTCGACGAGGCCACCTCAGCGCTTGACAGCGATACCGAGCGACATCTGCACGAGGCATTATTCGGTTGGGAAGGCTTTCTTGCCGGGCGAACCACGCTGATCATCGCTCACCGCCTCTCGGCGGTAAGACAGGCCGACCGCATCCTGGTGTTCGAAAACGGTCATGTGGTGGAGGAGGGGGGTCACGACGAGTTGCTTCACCGTGGCGGGCTTTATCACAAGCTTTACCATCGCGCGTAAAAAACATTCGGCAAAATCAGCGTTGTCTGATAAACTCAGTCCAGTTGTGCATACAGCAGTGGGCAGGCCAGGCTTTTGCCACCGTGCCTCGGGACTGTTCTCACAGCCCCATCGTCTTCGACCTCTCTATTGTGCCGCTGGTCACCTTTCGCGACCGGCAGTGACAAGCCTTGTGGTTGGCGCCGATGTGATCGACGCGACCCGTTGGGCGTTTTTCAAACGCCGCTTATAACCGGTTCGTATTTTTGACCAGTCTGGTTTCGAACCGGGCGCAGGTCTGTTTTGCGCATTCAGCGCACAGAAAAAGGTTTGCCATGAGCTTTTCCGAACTGGGGCTTGATCCCCTCCTCCTCAAATCCGTGCTGGCTTCGGGCTATGCAACCGCCACCCCGGTACAGCAGCAGGCGATTCCCGCTGCGCTGAGCGGCCGCGACCTGCTGGTGTCGTCGCATACCGGCAGCGGCAAGACGGCAGCATTCATGCTGCCCTCGATCCAGCGCATGCTGGCCGAGCCGACTGTCAAAAGCATGGGTCCGCGCGTGCTGGTGCTGACGCCCACCCGTGAACTCGCACTGCAAGTGGAAAAAGCCGCCATGACCTACGGCAAGGAGATGCGTCGCTTCCGCACCGCCTGCCTGGTGGGTGGCGCACCGTACGGCCTGCAGCTCAAGCGCCTGTCGCAGCCGGTGGACGTTGTGGTAGCGACCCCCGGCCGCCTGATCGACCACCTGGAACGCGGGAAAATCGACTTTTCGCGTCTGGAAGTGCTGGTGCTCGACGAAGCCGACCGCATGCTGGACATGGGCTTTGTCGACGACATCAAGGCCATCGCTGCGCGCTGCCCGACCGAACGGCAGACCCTGCTGTTCTCGGCCACGCTCGACGGCGTGGTGGGCAACCTCGCGCGCGAGCTCACTCGCGAAGCGCTGCGCATCGAGATCGCGGCTGCGCCTCAACAGGAGGCCAAAATCGAGCAGCGCCTGCTGTTTGCCGACAATATGGACCACAAGAACCGCCTGCTCGACGCGCTGTTGCGCGACGTGGAGATGACCCAGGCGATCGTGTTTGCCTCGACCAAGCGCAGCACCGAGGAAATTTCCGACCTGCTGGCCGACAGCGGCTTCGCCTCCGACGCACTGCATGGCGACATGCAGCAGGGCCAGCGCAATCGCGCCCTGCAGCGCTTGCGCGAAGGCCGCACCAAGGTGCTGGTGGCCACCGACGTTGCTGCGCGGGGGATCGACGTGGCGGGCATCAGTCACGTCATCAACTTCGATCTGCCGCGGCAGGCCGAGGATTACGTCCACCGCATCGGCCGCACGGGCCGAGCTGGCCGTACCGGCATCGCGGTAAGTTTTGCCGGCATGCGCGAGACCGGACTGGTGAGGAACATCGAGCGCTATACCGGCAACCGTATCGAGGTGCACACCCTGCCGGGACTGGAGCCGACCCAGAAGCCGGCGTCAGGCCGACCGTCGTCTTCGGGCCGCCCGCGCAGCAATAGCGGTGCGCGCGGCGGGTTCGGCGACAAGCGCAGCTTCGGTGATCGCAGCGAGCCACGCAGTTATGGCGACCGTCCGCCGCGCGGCGACAGCCGCGACAATCGCGACCGCGGCTACCGAGCCGACGCGCGACCCGGCGGCGATCGCCCGGCCCGCAGCGATTCGCCGCGTGGCAACCGATTCGAACAGGCTGCGCGCGGCCCGTCCGACGTGCCCCGCATGACAGGCGACCGCCCGCCGCGCACCGAGGGATTTCATGGGGCCGATGCCCGGCACGAGCCCAAGGCCGAAGTCAACGGCAACAGCATCGAGTACTGGGAAAAGCGTGAACGCGAAGCGAAGGCCAAGGCCAAAGCTGCCGCAACCCGCAGTTACGGGGCGCGCGGCAATGCAGGTACGGGTGCCCGCCCAGCTCAGCCGCGCGGCTTCGGCAACGAGGGCCGGGGTGGCGGCAACCGTGTGGGCGTGAGGGGTCGTTTCAAGGACTGATCCGCTTGCGCCCTGGCATCGGCAGGAAAGGAAAAGGGGGGTTTCACGTGAAACCCCCCTTTCTTTTTTGGCTCTAACAGGCAAGTTTCCCCTTTAAGTAGTTCGTAGCCAGGCGCCGACACCATTACACTTGTCTTTTCCTGAAACACGGATCAATCGCGCACCATTTCAAGACTCGATGAAGGCATCGCGAAACAAGGCACTGCCGCACACCGGTCGACCGGCGTGGCGGTGGGTGAGCGAGCGCGGCTTGCGGGTCGCGACGGGCGATGCGACGCTGGCCTATTATGCCGCGCTGCGCAGGCGCGGGTTTCCTGAATTGGAAGATGCGATCCCGGCCGACTGCAGCCTCCTGCTGGTTCTGCGGCGAGGTGCCGAGGTATCGGCGGCGTTATGGGCCGAACTGGCCGCATCCCCTGCGCCTGTGCCCGCCGAAGCCGGAAAGCGCCATGAAATCGCGGTTGAGTACGGCGGTGATGCCGGCCCGGACTTGCCGTATCTGGCCGCAGCGGCGGGCCTGGATGTCGCTGCGTATATACGGCTTCATGGCAGCGTGGAATACACGGTGGCCTTCCTGGGATTTCAGCCCGGATTCCCGTACTTGCGGGGCCTGCCCCGAGCCCTCCACGCGTCGCGCCGAGCTTCGCCGCGCACGCAGGTGGCGGCGGGCAGCGTGGGGATAGGCGGCGCCTATACGGGGATTTACCCCGGCAGGGGACCCGGAGGATGGCAGATCATTGGCAGGACGGCCGCACCTTTGTTCAACCCGGACAGCGCCGCACCCGCCTTGCTGATGCCGGGCGACCGCGTGTGTTTCGTGGCGGCATGATCGAAATATTGCGTGCAGGTCTGTGTGACCTCGTGATGGACCAGGGAAGACCCGGCCGTGGCGCGCTCGGGGTTCCGGCGGGTGGCGCGGCCGACCCGGCGGCACTGGTGGCGGCTAACCGGTTGGTTGGCAATGACGATTGCGCTGCAGGCCTTGAAATCACGCTTTCAGGACCGTCGCTGCGATTTCCGCACGGTGGCGTGGCGGCGCTCACCGGCGCGCATTTTGCCGCAACGCGCAGCAGTGGCGCTCCGGTGCCGTGGAACGAAACCCTGGTGCTCGCGGCGGGAGAGACCTTGACCCTGGCAGGTGCGGAGGCGGGTAGCCGCTGCTGGCTGGCGCTGCGCGGTGGGCTGGCGGTTCGTGCTGTGATGGGTAGCCGCAGCACGTTCTGGCCCGGAGCCTTCGGCGGACACCTTGGCCGCCCTTTGCGATCGGGCGATACGGTGAGGATCGGAAAAGCGGCGGGGCCCGTGCATTTGCTGCGGGGGCAGCCGCCGAGCGCCGGGGAAGATTCGTGGCCCCTCCGCGTGATTGCCGGGCCGCAAGCCGGCCGGTTTCACGATGCGCAACTGGCGACATTTTTTGGCGCTGACTTTCGCGTGGCAGCCGCGTCCGACCGGCGCGGAATACGCCTGAGCGGGCCCGGGGTGGCGCATGCGCAAGCCGGGCTGCCGTCGCAGGGCGTGCTACCGGGCGCGGTGCAGGTTCCGCCAGACGGCCAGCCGATCATTCTGGGCTGGGACGGGCCGGTCACCGGTGGCTACCCGGTGATCGCGGGAGTGATCGCCGCCGACTGGCCGCGGCTGGCACAACTGCGGCCGGGAGACGCGGTCAGCTTCGCGACCATCGAAGTGGAGGCGGCGCGTGCGCTGGCCGTGGCCGGCTGGGTGATCGAGGAACTTGCATGATCGAACTGAATGCGGACATTGGAGAGGGCTGTGACGACGCTGCGTTGATGCCCTATCTGGCGCGGGTGTCGATCGCCTGCGGCGGCCACACCGGGGACGCCGCCAGCATGAGTGCGGCGCTCCGGCTTGCAGCTGAATACGGCCTGGAGGCGGGGGCCCACCCGAGCTATCCGGATCGCGCGCGGTTTGGTCGCCACCGATTGGCAGCCTCCGCCGACGACATCGCCAGGTGGGTGGCGCAGCAGATCGAGGGCCTGGCCGAACAAGCCGGCGTGCTGGGGCTGCGTCTGGCGCACGTCAAGCCGCATGGAGCCTTATATAACGCGGCGGCAACTGATGCCGAGGTGGCACAGGCGATCGTGCGTGCGGTGGCCGCGTTCGATCCCGGCCTGTTGCTGGTGGGTCCGTCCGGCTCGCGGTTGATCGAGACGGCGCAGGCTGGCGGACTGGCCGTGCTGAATGAGGCCTTTGCCGACCGCCGCTACCACGACGACGGCCAACTGGTTTCACGTGAAACCGAAGGGGCGCTGCTGACAGACCCCGATCTCGCCGCCCGGCAGGCAAGATCGCTGGCGGACGGCGAGCCCGTCTACACCCTGCATGGCAGAAGGCTGTTGATCAAGGCCGATACCCTCTGCCTGCACAGCGATACCCCCAATGCCTTAAATATTGCGCGCGCAGTGCACGCTGCAATAAATCGCGGATAATTCCGGCCCTTACCCGTCCTGCCCCCACAGACATGCCGCTCCTCACGTTCGACCGACTTGAACTTGCCTACGGGCACCATCCGCTTCTCGACGGTGCGTCGCTTGTGGTCGAGGCGGGCGAGCGCATCGGCCTGATCGGCCGCAACGGAACCGGCAAATCGAGCCTCCTGAAAATCATCGCTGGCGAGAGCCGGGCGGACGCGGGCGAGGTATGGCGTTCCCCCGGGCTGCGGCTGGCCTACGTGCCGCAGGAGCCGCAATTCCAGCCGGGGCACAGCGTCTATCAAGCGGTGGCCGAAGGGGTGGGGGCTGCGCAGAAACTGCTGGCTGATTATCATGCGGCGGTGCACGCGGTGGCGGAAGGGGACGAGGCCGCGTTTGCGGACCTGGAAAGGCTGTCGCACGAGTTGGAGGTGGCCGATGCCTGGCGACTCAACAGCCGGGTCGAGGAGACGCTACAGCGCCTCAACCTGGACGCCGACACCGCGGTGGAAACCCTGTCGGGCGGCTTGAAAAAGCGGGTGGCGCTGGCGCGCGCCCTGGTCACCGATCCGGAATTGCTGTTGCTGGACGAGCCGACCAACCATCTGGATTTTTCGGCCATCGAGTGGTTGGAAACCCTGCTCAACGACTATCGCGGCGCGCTGCTCTTCATCACCCACGACCGCCGGTTCCTGGACGCCGTCGCCAACCGCATTGTCGAGCTTGACCGCGGCCAGCTGCGCGAATACCAGGGCAATTTCAGCGCCTACCAGGCCAGGAAGGCCGAGCAACTGGAGGTCGAGGCGGTGCACAACCGCAAGTTCGACAAGTTCTGGAAGCAGGAAGAAGCCTGGATCCGCAAAGGGGTCGAGGCGCGTCGCACCCGAAACGAAGGCCGGGTGCGGCGGCTGGAAGCATTACGCCGCACCCGCGAGGCGCGTATCGGTCACGCGGGCCAGGTTGGATTCCAGATCGACTCCGGCGAGCGCTCCGGCAAGGTGGTGGCCGAGCTCGACCACGTCGGCTATGGCTACGGCGACCGTGTCCTGATACGCGACTTTTCCACCACCATCCTGCGCGGCGACAAGCTCGGACTGCTCGGCCCCAACGGCGCCGGCAAGACCACCCTGATCCGGCTCATTCTGGGGGAACTGAAGCCGCAGTCCGGCTGGATCAAGCAGGGCACCAAACTCGAGGTGGCCTACTTCGATCAGTTCCGCAACCAGTTGAACGACGAGGCGACGCTGATCGACACGATTTCACCAGGCTCCGACTACGTCGATATCGGCGGCCAGAAAAAACACGTCATCAGTTATCTCGAGGACTTCCTGTTCCCCGCCGAGCGATCGCGCGCCAAGGTGTCAGCGCTTTCCGGCGGCGAGCGCAACCGATTGCTGCTGGCGCGCCTGTTCGCAAGGCCGGCCAATCTCCTGGTGCTGGACGAGCCGACAAACGACCTCGATATCGATACCCTGGAGCTGCTCGAGCAGCTATTGCAGGATTACCGTGGCACCGTGATCATCGTCTCGCACGACCGCGCCTTCCTTGACAATGTGGTGACCCAATCCATCGTCTTCGAGGGGGAGGGCAGGCTGACCGAAATCGTCGGCGGCTATGCCGACTGGCAGGTGTGGAAGTCGCAACAGGCCAAGACCGTCCTTCCGGCGGTTGTCTTCCGTTCTACGCCGCCACCCCCGCCGACCCGGAGCACCACCAAGGCCAAGCTCAGCTACCGTGAGGCACGCGAACTGGAAGGACTGCCTGGCCGCATCGCCGCGCTGGAGGCCGAACAGGCGGGCCTGGCAGCCGAGCTCGCCGACCCCGCACTGTATCAGACCCGCCCGCATGAGGCTACAGCGCTGAGCGCGCGCTCCGAGGCCATCGAAGCCGAGCTGCTCGATGCCCTGGCACGCTGGGAGGCGCTCGATGCCAGGGCCGCGGCGGATTGACGAGTCGTGTTTCACGTGAAACCAGCCGGCAACAGGTAGAATGGCGCCCATGAAATACCCTGAATCTTTCGATGTCATCGTCGTCGGCGGCGGCCACGCCGGCACCGAGGCCGCCCTGGCGGCGGCGCGCATGGGCGTGAAGACGCTGCTCTTGACGCACAACATCGAGACGCTCGGCGCGATGTCGTGCAATCCGTCGATCGGCGGCATCGGCAAGGGGCATCTGGTGAAGGAGGTCGATGCGCTGGGCGGCGCGATGGCACTGGCCACCGACGAGGCGGGAATCCAGTTCCGCACCCTCAATTCGTCCAAGGGCCCCGCGGTACGCGCCACCCGGGCGCAGGCCGACCGCGTGCTGTACAAGGCGGCGATCCGCCAGCGGTTGGAAAACCAGCCCAACCTCACGCTGTTCCAGCAGGCGGTCGACGATCTGCTGCTCGACGGCGACCGCGTCGTCGGCGTGAAAACCCAGCTCGGGATCGTGTTCGTCGGCTGCGCGGTGGTGCTGACTGCGGGCACCTTCCTCGCTGGCCTCGTGCACGTCGGGCTGGAACACTTCCAGGCGGGGCGCATGGGCGACCCGCCCGCGGTGTCGCTCGCGGCGCGGCTACGCGAACTGAACCTGCCGGCCGGCCGTCTCAAGACCGGCACCCCGCCGCGCATCGACGGCCGTACCATCGATTTCAGCCGGACCCAGGTACAGCCGGGTGCCGATCCGGCGCCGGTGTTTTCCTTCATGGGCGATGCGTCGATGCATCCCGAGCAGCGCCCGTGCTGGATCACGCATACCACCGAAAAGACGCATGAGATCATCCGCGGCGGGCTCGACCGCTCGCCGATGTACACCGGCGTCATCGAAGGGGTGGGGCCGCGCTACTGTCCGTCGATCGAGGACAAGATCACCCGCTTCGCCGACAAGGCGAGCCACCAGATTTTTCTCGAACCCGAGGGTCTCGCCACCCACGAGGTCTACCCCAACGGCATTTCGACCTCGCTGCCGTTCGACGTCCAACTCGCCATCGTGCGCTCGATTCCTGGGCTGGAAAATGCGCACATCCTGCGCCCCGGCTACGCCATCGAATACGACTACTACGACCCGCGCAACCTCAAGGCGTCGCTCGAGACCAAGTCGATCGGCGGGCTCTTTTTCGCCGGGCAGATCAACGGCACCACCGGCTATGAGGAGGCTGCGGCGCAGGGCCTGCTGGCCGGGGTCAACGCCGGCCTGCAGGCGCGGGGCAAAGCGGCCTGGAGCCCCGGCCGGCACGAAGCCTACCTCGGCGTGCTGGTCGACGACCTCATCACGCGGGGCGTCTCCGAGCCCTACCGCATGTTCACCAGCCGCGCCGAATACCGCCTGCAACTGCGCGAGGACAACGCCGACATGCGGCTGACCGAAGCCGGGCGCGCCCTCGGCGTGGTCGACGACGCACGCTGGGACGCCTTCAACCGCAAGCGCGACGCAGTCGCGCGCGAGACCGAGCGGCTCAAGGCGACCTGGGTCAACCCCGCCATCCTGGCCGCCGACGAGGCGAGCCGCCTGATCGGCCAGCCGATCGAGCGCGAATACAGCCTGTTCGACCTGCTGCGCCGCCCGAACCTCGGCTACGCGCAGGTGCTCGCCCTGCCGGGCGGCGAGGCGGGGGTGGGGGATGCCCGGGTAGCCGAGCAGGTCGAGATCGCCGCCAAGTACCAGGGGTATATCGACCGCCAGAACGAGGAGGTCGAGAAGCACCGCGAGCAGGAAACCTTGCGGCTGCCCGCCGACCTTGACTACAGCCGCTTGACCGGGCTTTCGACGGAGGTTCGCCAGCGCCTGCAGAAGGCGCGTCCCGAAACGCTGGGGCAGGCGGCAAGGCTGCAGGGGATCACCCCGGCGGCGATCTCCGTCCTGCTGGTATACGCCAAGCGCGGTTTCGCACCAGACAAAACGCTGCATGGCGACAGACCCGAGGCGCAAAAAATCGCATGACGGTCGAACACCAACTCGCGGCGGGAATCGCCGCTCTCGGGCTCAGCTTGCCCGAGGGTGCCGAGACGAAGCTCTTGGCCTACCTCGCGCTCCTCGAGAAGTGGAACCGTGTGTACAACCTGACCGCGGTGCGCAACGCCGAGCGCATGGTCAGCCACCACTTGCTGGACTCGCTTGCCGCGGTCCCGTTTTTTCGGGGCGAGTCGGCGCTCGACGTCGGCAGCGGCGGCGGCCTGCCAGGCATCCCGCTGGCGATATCGCGGCCGGATCTGCAGGTGACGCTGATCGACAGCATCGTCAAGAAAACCGCCTTCCTGCTGCAGGTCAAGGCCGAACTGGGACTGGCCAACCTGAATGTGGTCACCGGCCGGGTGGAGGATTATCGCCCCGAAACGGGCTTCGACGTCATTACCTCGCGCGCGTTTTCCGATCTCAAGGAATTCGTCAGCCTGACCCGTCATCTGCTCAAGCCGACCGGCCGGTGGCTGGCGATGAAGGGCCTGCTTCCGCATGAAGAGGTCGCGTCCCTGCCGGATTGGGCGAGAGTAAGCGCACACCACGCACTCGCTGTGCCCGGGCTTGAGGCGGCCCGCCATTTGATCGTACTGGAGCTTGCTGTATGAAAATCCTGGCTATCGCCAACCAGAAGGGCGGCGTAGGTAAAACCACAACGGCGGTGAATCTGGCGGCCAGCCTGGCCGAGCGTGGCCAGCGCGTGTTGCTGGCCGATCTCGACCCGCAGGGCAATGCCACCATGGGTGCCGGGATCGAGAAGCGCAGTGCGCTGCCGACCGTGTACCAGATTCTGCTCAGCCAGGTCACGGTGCGTGACGCGCGGATGCGCTCCGAACCGGGCCATTTCGACGTCATCCCGGCCAACCGCGAACTTGCGGGGGCGGAAATCGACCTGGTGAATCTGGAGCAGCGCGACCTGCGGCTCAAGGTCGCGCTGGCGCAGGTGGCCGACGACTACGATTTCGTCCTGCTGGATTGTCCGCCGACCCTGAATCTCCTGACCGTCAACGCCTTTGCTGCGGCGGAGGCGGTGCTGATCCCGATGCAGTGCGAGTACTACGCACTGGAAGGGCTGACCGACCTGATTGCCACCATCAAGAAGGTCAAGCAGCGGCTCAATCCGGGCATCCAGATCGAAGGCTTGCTGCGCGTGATGTACGACCCGCGCAGCACGCTGGCACAGCAGGTGTCGGATCAGATCAAGCAGCATTTCGGCGACAAGGTGTACGACACCGTGATTCCCCGCAACGTGCGCCTGGCCGAAGCGCCCAGCCACGGCATGCCCGTATTGGCCTACGACCCTCATTGCCGGGGAAGCAAGGCGTACATGGATCTGGCCGAGGAAGTACTCGAGCGCGTCGGCCGCCCCACTCTGATGGAGAGCATGCATGGCCAAGCTTAAGGGACTGGGGCGCGGGCTCGACGCGCTGCTCGGCGGGGAAGACAATGCTGCGCCACCGCAGGGCGACCTGCGCATGATGGGGGTGACGCAACTGGCGCCCGGCAGATACCAGCCGCGCACCCAGATGGACAGCGAGTCGTTGCAGGAGCTGGCCGATTCGATCCGTGCGCAGGGGCTGATGCAGCCGATCCTGGTGCGCGAAGTCGGCGGCGGCCATGAAATCATCGCGGGCGAGCGGCGCTGGCGAGCGGCCCAGCTGGCAGGGCTCACCGAGGTGCCGGTTCTCGTGCGAGAAGTGGCCGACAGCGCTGTGGCGGCGATGGCGCTGATCGAAAACATTCAGCGCGAAGACCTCAACGCCATCGACGAGGCGCACGGCCTGCAGCGCCTGATCCATGAATTCGGCATGACACACGATGCCGTCGCACACGCCGTCGGCAAATCGCGTACGGCAGTGTCCAACCTGCTGCGCCTGCTGAACCTGTCGCACCCGGTGCAGGACATGCTCAGTGCAGGCCTCATCGAAATGGGCCACGCGCGTGCGCTGCTGCCCCTGCAGGCGGGGCAGCAGCGCGAACTGGCACACGAAATCGAGACCAAGGGCCTGTCGGTGCGCGAGGTCGAACGGCGTGTGGCGCGGCTGAAAGACACGCAGGTCGAGCCCGCCAAGCCCGCTGTTTCGCGCGACACGATCCGGCTCGAAGAGGCGCTGTCGGACGCGCTCGGCATGACGGCGCACGTTCAAACCAACAGCAAGGGCAGCGGCCGGCTGACGCTGCGTTTCGCCAGCACGGACGAACTGCAGGGTCTCCTGCAGCGCCTGGGCATTCAGCTGTAAGAACCCGGCCGGCTCTGGCCGGCGGCCAGTTCTTGACTATAAAAGATCACTACATAGTGAAATTCATCATCAAGCTGCTTGATGATTGTATAGACCGGACTAATTCCAGTATAATGATGCGCTAATGTTCACCGGGATTCGCCGCATCGGCATGTCGGGCACCCGGCGTGTGGTCCTGGCGCAAGCGGGGCTCGCGCCCATCGCAGCGCTGGTGGCAGGCGTGTCCGGCGGGCGCGTTGCGGGGCTGGGTGTGCTGTACGGCATGCTTGCGGCGCTGGCGGTCAGCGCAGTGCTGGTGTGGCGCGAGTGGCAATCGATGCGGCATCCCGAGTGGGATCAGCATCGCCTGTTCAAGTTGTTCATCCGGACCGCTGTCGAGCGTCTGCTGCTGCTGGCGGGCTTGCTGGCCGTTGGCCTGGGGGGGTTGAAGCTGGCGCCACTGCCCTTGCTGCTGGGTCTGGTGCTGGCCCAGTCTGCCTGGCTCGCTGCCGCCGCCAGCGGAAAAAAATAAACAGTCTGCCGCATCGGCAGAATCCTGCCTAGGTAGGTTTTGAATGGAGGCGCGCCGTGCATCCATTCAAAACTCACTTAATCAAAATTCATCACCATGGCTTCGGAATACCATTCCTCTGGCGAGTACATCAAGCACCACCTGCAAAACCTGACTTACGGGCAACATGTCGACGGCACCTGGGGTTTTGCCCACGGCGCCGAGGAGGCCAAGGCCATGGGCTTCTGGGCGATCAACGTCGACAGCATGCTGTTCTCGATCGGCCTCGGCATCCTGTTCCTGTTCCTGTTTCGCAAGGCCGCCAAAAAAGCCAGGGTCGGCGTGCCCGGCGGACTGCAGAACTTCGTCGAGTGGGTCATCGAGTTTATCGACACTTCCGTGCGGGGTTCGTTCTCGCACCAGAACGCCCTGGTCGCGCCGCTCGCCCTGACCGTGTTCATGTGGGTGTTTCTGATGAACCTGATGGACCTGCTACCGGTCGACTGGCTGCCTTTTGCGGCGACCATGGCGGGCGTGCCCTATCTGAAGGTCGTGCCGTCGACCGACCCGAACGTCACCTTCGGCCTCTCGCTGTCAGTCTTCGTCCTGGTACTGTTCTACAGCTTCAAGATGAAGGGCGCGGGCGGCTTTTTCTCCGAACTGGCGTTCCAGCCGTTCCCCAAATTCCTGTTCCCGGTCAACCTGCTGCTCGAGGGCGTGGGCTTGATCGCCAAGCCGCTTTCGCTTTCCCTGCGGCTGTTCGGCAACATGTACGCCGGCGAGATGATCTTCATCCTGATTGCGCTGATGTTCGGCGGCGGCTGGATTCTGGCTCTGTTCGGCGGTGTCTTGCAGTGGGCGTGGGCGGTGTTCCACATCCTCATCATCACCCTGCAGGCGTTCATCTTCATGACCCTGACCATCGTCTATCTGGACATGGCCCACGCAGAACATCATTGATTTCGTTTTGGTTCACTTGTCTTAACTTTATCTGATCTCTAGGAGCAACAAATGGAAATGACTCAAGCAGTGCTGTACGTCGCGGGCGCCCTGATGATGGGTTTGGGTGCGCTCGGCGCAGCCGTGGGTATCGGCATCCTCGGTGGCCGCTTCCTTGAAGGCGCCGCTCGCCAGCCCGAACTGATCCCGATGCTGCGCACCCAGTTCTTCATCGTGATGGGTCTGGTCGATGCCGTGCCGATGATCGCCGTCGGTCTGGCCATGTACGTTCTGTTCGCCGTTGCCGGTTAATTCGCGGGTTGTCTCGGAACGCTTCGTCAACCCCCGTCTTTAACCCCCGTCATTAAAAGGTGCGGATATGAATTTCAACGCAACTTTGATCGGCCAGTCCATCACGTTCATCTTCTTCGTGTGGTTCTGCATGAAGTTCGTGTGGCCGCCGATCATGAACGC
>JANJWF010000060.1 GCA_024709685.1 Thiobacillus sp. | reverse complement strand
CAGGATTGGCTTCGTACTGGCTGCGACCCCTTTGTTTTTCCTGTTGTATGTCTTGGCTGGCGTAGACGGCCTGACCGAGCGTTATATCCGCCGCGCGTGCGCAGGACGCGAATCGGCGGATCTGCACAAAATTGGGCGCCTCGCGAAGCTGATGTTCTTCGCATCCGGGGTCACGCTATATCTCTGCCTGCCGGTTGCAATGAGCCCGTTCTGGGTCATTGCACCGTTAGCGCTGGTTTTTGCGGTGTCCACACGGGTTCAGTGGCAGTTTTACAAAAAATATTTTTGAGAGGACTAGGCGTGAATGTTGACAAGACGAAATAATTTGTGTCTGATGATGGCCTAGTAGGGTCAGGGATGTGGCCAGACGAGTCTACTTGAGCAAAGCGGACGCCCCTTAGGGGCTTTATCATGACCCGATAATATGCACATAATGTATATTATGTTAAATTATGACTCGGAGCGGTCACCGGCCTGGCCGGATTAGCCTAGCTTCCGAACCCCCAATTCCGGCTGCAAGTATTTCCCAGCCTTCTCCGTCCTGGCCGAGATCCTCGGTACTCGAAAAATCATTCGAAGCTATCCGCGTCGTCTACCTGAACTACATTGGAAATTCACAAGTGCCGCAGGAGTATATCCATGACGTCCACGATTTCGGTTCAGCGCATTTCCGTCACGGCGCTGCTGGGAACGGCCCTGCTCGTCCTGTTGCTGGCCTCACCCCACGCGCACGCAGCCAGCGCGGCAGAAATTGACCGCGAGGTCGACCAGGCCCTGGTGGCTTTCAAGAAGATCGAGGGAGCCAATGCATTTCTCGGGATCGCGAAAGGCGTCCTGGTGTTTCCCAAGGTTTACAAGGCGGGCATCGGGGTGGGCGGCGAATACGGCGAAGGTGCCCTGCGCATAGGCGGCAAAACCGTCGATTACTACAGCACAGCCGCCGCCTCGATCGGGTTCCAGCTGGGCGCGCAGGCCAAGAGCATCGTCGTCCTCTTTACCGAGGCATCTGCCTTGAAGAAATTCCGTGAAAGCGAAGGCTGGAAAGTCGGGGTGGACGGTTCCGTCGCGCTGGTCGATATCGGCGCCGGCAAGGCGGTGGACACCACCAACATCAAGGATCCGGTGATCGGCTTCATCTTCGGCCAGAAGGGGTTGATGTACAACCTCACCCTGGAGGGCTCGAAGTTCACCAAGCTGGAGAAGAAGTGACCATGCCCCCCGCCCTGCCCGCATGGGCGTCGGTCGGTTCACGCGGTGCCCCTCAGCGCCGGATGCCCGGCGCCTCGATGGCCAGGCCGTTGCCGCGCGCGTTGAGATACACCTCCAGCGCGATGAACTCGTCGGAGCCCACGGCATAGGGCATCGCGCGCAAGGTGGCGAAGCAGTCGCGGAACTTGCCGTGCAGGCTGGAGATGGCGCCGCTTAGCAGCCGGTAGGCAGGAAAGCCGTTGCTGTGCCCCTGGTTGAGTACCTGGTCGCGCAGCTTGAGGTCGACGTAGCGATCGTGGCAGTGCTGGCAGCTCATGTCGAGTTGACCGATGCGCCTGTGATACAGCGCCTTGCCGCTTTCGTACCACGGGCGCAGCGGCCCGCTCACGTCGACATTGACCTTTTCTCCACGCGCGAGGTGGCGCACGTAGGCTTCCAGCGCGATCAGCTGGGGATCGTCGTAGGCAAGCGGAAACTCGTCGAGGCGCTGCTCGCGGCATTGGCTGATGCGTTGCTGCAGGGTGAGCGGCCCGCGATGCGCGGCGCTGTATACGGGATAGCGCGCGATGGACTTTGGCTCGAGCTTGCCGCCGTCTTCACCGTGGCAACTGGCGCAGGACTTGCCGTTGTAGCCACGCGTGCGGAACAGCGTGCCGCCCGCCTCCACCGTTTCCATGCCAGGGTTCGCGAATTCGTCGTCCTGCATCCGCTGCATCTGCTCCGGCAGATAGGCATAGCCCGACACTGGTTTGTCCCAGGCCGCCACCGCCGCCGATATGCACAGCAACGCGGCGATCAGCACGGCTTTCATTTGAGCGTCACCAGATAGGCCACCACATCCTCCACCTCCTGCGCGCTGAGGATGGTGCCGGAGAAATCGGGATGCGGGCGGTTATAGCGCGCCGGGTCGCAGTAGAAGGCCGGCATGATGGTTTCGGGATTGACCACTTTCTGATCGACCACGCGCAGACGCAGTTCGCCGGCGGACAGGCGTGCGCCCACGTCCGACAGCGGCGGCGCCAGGGTGCCGTGCATGGGATGCTCGGGGATGGGCATCTGGTGGCAGGCGATACAGTTGCCGCGAGCACGCGCGGCAACGATTTCGCGCCCACGTGCCGCATCGCCGCGCAAGCCGCCCAGGGGCTGCGCAATCGCGAAATTCTCCGCGTGCCACGGCAGAACCGGCTCCTGCGCCGCCAGCGGGGCGCTCAGGCCGCAGTACAACAACAGGGTGGATGCCGAGTATTTCATCGCCAGCGCTTGCACCATTTCTGCAGTCTAATGCAGATCCGGCGCCATGTTCGCTCTGCACGCGGCACCGGGTGCTGCCGGGCCCCGCCCTGGCGAACGTGCTATGTTGAATGCGGAGGTGGCGACATGCAAAACGGAAATCCGATCCTCAAATCGGTGCGCGCGATGCTCGAACGAGAACCGCGCATCAACCTGCATCGCTGGCCCGTCAGCCTCGACATGATCGGTGACAGCGTTGTGGTCCTGGAAGGTGACGTCGGCGATATTGCCGCAAAAAAAATTGCCATTGAAATCGCAGGTGCAACGCCGGAGGTGCGCGGCGTGGTGGACCGGCTGCGTTTGGCGTCAGCTGAACCCCGGGGCGACGGCGAGATTCTGGATATGCTCATGACCGCGCTGCGGGATGCCCGCGAACTGAAGAACTGCACACTGCGCTTGATGAAAAAGGAGGAGACCGTCACGGTTCAGGAAATCCGGGACGACAACGCCAGCGGCGACATGCTGGTCTCGGTGACGGACGGCGTGGTGACGCTGGACGGCTGGGTCATCAGCCTTTCGCACAAGCGCCTGGCGGGCGTGCTGGCGTGGTGGGCGCCCGGATGCCGCGACGTGGTCAACGCGCTGGAGGTACAGCCGCCGGAGGAGGACAACGACGACGAGGTCACCGATGCGCTGTCGCTGGTGCTGGAATTGGACCCGATGATTCCCCATCCCGAGCAGATTCGCGTCCGCACCGAGAACTACGTGGTCACCCTGGAAGGCCTGGTCAGCAGCCAGGCCGAAAAGGAACGCGCCGAACAGGATGCCTGGTGCCTGTTCGCCGTGGACAAGGTGATCAACCAACTTACGGTAGGCAGCTAAGCAGCGTCGGCGGGCGCGAACCCGGCGCGTTACCCGGTCTGGCCCGAATTGTTCTGCGCTTCGAGCCCGTCTGGCGGGTAACCTACCCATTTGGGGTAATCCCGACAAAATCACTCAAGTATTGTCTAGACTGGGATACGTGTTTCCTCTTCGTACTGGAGAGCGCAATGTCTACCCGACTTCCCCAAGACACCCCCATGCTCGACGAGCTCGAGCGGGGCCCCTGGCCCAGTTTCGTGACCAACCTGAAGCGCCTGGCTCAGGATAACGACATGATGGTCGACCTGTTGGGCCAGCTTGAAACCTCGTACCGCGACTGCAAGGGCTACTGGAAAGGCGGCACGGTCGGCGTGTTCGGCTACGGCGGCGGCATCATCCCGCGCTTCACCGAACTGAAAGACGAAAACGGCAAGCCGCTGTTTCCCGATGCTGCCGAATTCCACACCCTGCGCGTGCAGCCGCCCGCCGGCATGCACTACAGCTCCGACCTGCTGCGCAAGCTGTGCGACGTCTGGGTCGGCAGCGGCGGATCCGGCCTGATCGCGCTGCACGGCCAGTCCGGCGACATCATGTTCCAGGGCATCAGCACCGAGAACGTGCAGAAAGCATTCGATGGTCTCAACGAGATGGGCTTCGACCTCGGCGGCGCCGGCCCGGCACTGCGCACTTCGATGTCCTGCGTCGGCGCGGCGCGTTGTGAAATGTCCTGCTACGACGAGGCGCGCGCGCTGCGTACCGTGATCAACAACAACCTCGACGACATGCACCGCCCCTCCCTGCCCTACAAGTTCAAGTTCAAGTTCTCCGGCTGCCCGAACGACTGCGTCAACGCGATCCAGCGATCGGACATGGCGACCATCGGCACCTGGCGCGACAACATCCGCGTCGACGAAAAACTGGTGCAGGACTACTACCAGGTGCACGGCATGCACGACCTCTACACCGACGTGGTGGGCCACTGCCCGACCAAGGCCATCACCGTGGTGCCCTCCGATCAGGTGAAGGCCGACGCGCACACCTCGGTCGCCCGTCTCGGCGACGGCAACGCCCTGTGCATCGACAACAGCAACTGCGTGCGCTGCATGCACTGCCTCAACGTCATCCCCGGCGGCCTGCGGCCCGGTGTCGACAAGGGCGTGACCATCCTGGTGGGCGGCAAGGGAGTGCTGAAGATCGGCGCGACCATGGGCAGCGTGATCATTCCGTTCATGAAGCTGGAAACCGACGAGGACTTCGACAAGCTGTATCAACTGGCGCGCAACATCCTCGATTTTTTTGCGGAAAACGCGCTGGATCACGAGCGCACCGGCGAGATGATCGAGCGCATCGGGCTCGCCAATTTCCTCGAGGCGATGAACATCCCGGTCGATCCCAACATGATCAGCCAGCCGCGCTCCAACCCCTACTTCCGCTCCGACGACTGGGACGAGCAGGCCGCCAAGTGGGCCGAATTCAAGCAGGAGGCCGCGTAGCCGGCTGGCGGCCGCCGCCGCACCAGTCGGTCATGCGGCCGGATTCCGGCGAAGACGATCGGTGGCGAACAGGACAGGCCAGGCTTGATTCGACGCCATGCTGGTCTACACAACAAAGGGCCTGATTCGATTTTCATGGTCACGGCACGGCATATGATCTATGCACCTTCCCAGCTTGATCTCGCCAGGCTGCAGCCGCCAGCGCAACCGCGGCGAGCAATTGCGTCTTTTTTCACCGTGAGAAGGAAAATGTCATGAACTTTAGAACGCATCCCGCCCGTCTCGCACTCGGGCTCTTGCTGGTGGTTCCGGCGACCAGTTTTGGGCAGGGCAAGGTGATGATCACCACCCCGGCCGAGGGCGCCACCCTGGACGCGATGGACGAAAACAAGCTGGTTTACGAAGTCGATCCCGGACCACGCGGGGACCACGTTCACGTCTACGTCGACGGCAAGGAAGTCGGGATCCTGCGCAAGCTCAAGGGCAGCTACACTCTGGAAACCCTGACATCCGGCAAGCGCGACCTCTGCGTCAAGGTGGTGAACAAAGCCCACGTACCGGTAGGCATCGAAAAGTGCATCCAGGTCACGGTGAAATAAACAGGTGGGCTCGGAAAACCTCGCCTACGCCCTGACGCAGGTGCTGCATAACTTCGGGGCAGTCGCTGTGCTCGGCGGAGCACTATCCGTGCTATGGCCGGTGCCGCGCCTCGAATACGGGCGCAGCTTCGCATGGCTGATCCTCGCTGGCTGGGGCGTGCAGATCGCCAGTGGTGGGCTGTTCGGCATCACCAGCCTCTACTACTACGGCGAAACGCCGGATCTGAGCAGCATCGCCATGGCCGCCCTTGCGGTCAAGGTGGCGGCGGCAGTATCGGGGTTCCTGCTGGCCGCCGTGTTCCTCATGCGCAGCAGGGAACGGATGAACGCAAAGCGCACCTTCCGCGTCCTCGCCGCACTGGGCGCCGTGGCCCTCGCAGCGGCAGCCGTCCTGCGCTGGTTTTCATAGAAAACGTCGTGGAAATCCCCCTCACTGTGGCCGGGTTCTGAGCCTGGCCTTGACGGGGTCGCCGACCTTGTAGTCTTCAAGCGTCTCCTTCGAGGCCCCGAATTCGTGTACGGTCCCGTCGTTTGCACGGATGGTGAGCTTGCCCTGCTCCATGTCCACTTTGGTGACCTGACCCTCGACCATTTCCGGCGTGCTGGTCTTTTCCGCGGGCTTGTCCTGTGCGATGGCTGCTCCGCCAGACAATATGAAGCCGCCGGCCAGCGATACGGTCAAAAGAGTCAAAAGCATCCTGTTCTTCATCACAGCCTCCGTCATTTGGTAATGTCGTAGATGGCGCCTGCTGCCGCGCCGATGCCCGTGCCGATCAAGGCACCTTTTTTGGCACCGTAATCCGTTCCGGCACCGATAGCGGCGCCCGCACCCGCACCCACTGCGGCGCCGGTGACGGTGCCGCAGGACGTGCCCAATACCGCGAGTATCAACAAACCGGTCGCTGCAATTGTCTTCGAGGTCTGCATGGTCTTACCCTCCTTGACGTACATTGCTGAATAACACTGGCGCCTGAAACAGGACACCGTATCCCTTTCTAGCTCGCTCCCCGGCCGTGTCAACGAACAAATTTTCACCAGGCCTGCCCTGCCACCGGGCAGCCGGATCGTGGACGTCGACGGGGTCGCCGTGGCTTATCAAGCCGGCGGCGACGAACTTCAAGGGCGGTTACGGCGCCGCTGGCCTGCAGCACCATCGCCACATTCCCGGTCAGGATCGGTGCAGGCTGGGTCGAAGTGCGGGGCGACCGCTGGGACTGATCAACCTCATCACAGGCCGACGACCTGCGCATGCAGTCCGCACTCCTGGATGGTATGCAGCAGGCTGGATGCGCGGGTGGAATTGGAATCGTAGACCACCATGATCATGTGGGCCCTCTCCGGATTGTGGCCCACCGAGATCACGCCGGCGTCCTGACGGATTCCTTCCTCCAGGTTGTACAAGGCTTCCTCGTCGAGGACTTCGTCGATATGCAGCATCACTTCGTTAAGACTTTCCTTCATCATGATCTCCTTGATGTGGCCTGCTGTCATAGCCAGGCATCCAGGACTGCCCGCCGTATTGCCGACGGGCAGTTCTGAATTGTCGTACTCAACGATTTCAGTCTAGTCGAACGACCAGTCGGGGCAATGGCCGAAACGTCGTGCGAGTGATCTATAAAGAGAGGCCGGCCTGTCAGGCGGCAGCACTCGCGCCAGCCCCCACCAAATGAGCCACCCATGACGCTCTACGTCGGTACCAGCGGCTACGCCTACAAGGCATGGCGAGGCAGCTTCTATCCGGCTGGCCTGCCCGGCAAGCGGATGCTCCACCATTACGGCGAGCGTTTCCGGGCGGTCGAAATCAACAACACCTTCTATCGCATGCCCAGCGCGTCGGTTCTTCAGGCGTGGGCGGGCGAGGTTCCCGCCGATTTCAGGTTCGTCCTCAAGGCGTCGCAGCGGATCACGCACCACCGCCGGCTGCTCGATGCGGATGAGGACGTGGGATATCTCCTCGACGTCGCCGCGACGCTGGTGCAGCGCCTGGGGGCACTGCTGTTTCAATTGCCGCCGAACCTGAAGAAAGACGTGCCGCGACTGGATGCATTCCTGACCCTGCTGCCGCCGCAGCCTCGCGTGGCATTCGAGTTTCGCCATCCCAGCTGGTTCGACGAGGAGGTTTTCGGGCTGCTGCACGCCCATCGGGCGGCGCTATGCGTCGCCGAGACCGAGGGTGGCCTCGAGGTACCTTTCGTGGCGACCGCGAAGTGGGGCTACCTGCGCCTGCGGCGACCCGACTACGACGATGCGGCGCTGCGGGCATGGGCCGCGCAAGTGGGCAAGCAGGATTGGCAGGATACGTTCGTGTTCTTCAAGCACGAGGAAGCGGGCAAGGGTCCGCAGTTGGCGAAGCGGTTCCTGGAACTGGCTGGGTAAGCGCTATTTCCCATCCTTGCCAGTCAGCTTGCGATAGCGCGCCAAGTGGCGGATGGCCTCCTGCGTCCTGCCCTGCGTTTCGTACAGGCGGGCCAGGTTGTAGTGGCAATCCGCCATGCCAGCATCGTCTGCGAGCGCATCCTCGTAGGCCTGCACCGCCTCGTCGATGCGGCCCATGTCTTCAAGCAGGATGCCGAGGTTGTAGTGCAGCAGGGCGTCATTGCCGCATGCGGCCAGGGCCGTGCGATAGATGCGCTCGGCCGCGTCGAGCTGGCCGCCTTCGTGGAGCAACCTGCCGAGGTTGGTGGCTGCACCCGGATGGCCGGAATCGGCGGCAAGCGCCTGTTCGTACGCTTCCTGCGCCGCCTCGGCATCCAGCGCTTCCAGTATCGCGCCGCGGTTGAACCAGTCTTCGGCAAGCGCCCTCGCCGCTTCCTTGCGGTCGGTGAGGCTGAGGACACCATCGGCCATGTCCACCTCGAGCGCCAGCAGATACTGGCCGGACTCAGCCTGCCAGCGCGTGTCGCCCTCCTGCACCACGACGCGGTCGCCGACGGCGCCGATACGCAGCCCCGAGAGCGGCACGCTGTCGGGAAGCTGGCCGCGCAACTGCTTCAGGGAACGGATGATGCGGCGGTGCGGCACGCCCGCCTGGGACAGCGCCCAGGCCGTGCGCAGCACGATCAGATCCTGGAACGAGAACAGCAGGGCGCCGCGCGGCCCGCGTCCCGGAACGACGAACCCTGCCTGGATCAGGCCGCGGATCGTGCTGCGCGGCAGGCGCAGCAGTTTCTCGACGGTACGCACGCCATACTGGTGCATCGGCAGTCGGCGACGCGCTTATTTCTTCGCCCTCGCCCGGTCACCCGGGTGGGACGGGGCAACCCGCTTGGGCGACTTGCGTGCGCCTGCCTGCGGCGCCGTGGCGGGCGCCTTCTTCTCGAGGCTCAGGCGCAGCGCTTCCATGAGATCGATGATCTGGGCGCCGCCTGCCGGTGCTTCGGGCACGGCAATTTCCTGGCCTTCCACCTTCTTCTCGACCGCGGCCTCCATCCGCTCGCGCACCGCGTCGGTGTACGAGGTGGGGTCGAACGCCTCTGCACTCTGCTGCTCGATCAATTGGTGGGCGAGCTTGAGTTCGGCTGCCTTCACCTCGACGCCTGGAATCTCGAGTTCGCTGATCGGCCGCACTTCGGCTGCGTACAGAAGCTGCTGCATGACGAGGCCGTCTTCGAACGGGCGCAGCATGACGATGTGCTGCTTACCGTGGCTGGCCCAGCGGCCGAGCGCACAGCGACCGGCGTCGCGCAGTGCCTGCACGAACAACGCGTAGGCCTTGGCGCCGCCTTTGTCCGGGGCGAGGTAGTAGGCCTTGTCGAAGAAGATCGGGTCGACCGATGCGATCGGCACGAACTCGGTGATCTCCACCGCGCGCGAGCCCGCCTCCTCCAGCGCCTTGAGTTCTTCCGGAGTGAATACCACGTACTGGTCCTTCGCGAATTCGTAGCCCTTCACGATGTCTTCCGCGGGCACCACGACCTCCTCCCTGGCGCACAGGTACTGCTGCTTGAGGCGCGAGCCGCAGCCCTTGTGCAGGAGGTTGAAGGAGAAACTCTTGCTTGACGTGGCGGTGTACAGCTTGACCGGTATCGCGACCAGGCCGAAGGTGACCGTCAATGAACTGATTGATCGTGCTGGCATGATGCCTCCTTGTCTAGGGCGGCTTGGTGCGAGCAAGCGTGCGCTCGAGGCTGTGCTTGCGGATGAGTGCGTCGCGCCACGGGTCGCCGGTTTGCATCAGGCGCTGTGCGACGTTGCTCAGGCGGAAATCCTGCGGCTGCGCCGTCTGCAGTTCCTCCCAGGTCAGCGGCATCGAGATTGGCGCGCCGGGCAGGCCTCTGGGCGAGTAGGCGGCGGCAAGCGTCTTGCCGCGCGTATTCATAGTGTAGTCAATGAAGATCTTGCCGGTTCGCCTGGCGATGCTCCAGTCCATGGTGATGAGCTTGGGGTATTGCTGCAGCAGATGGCGTCCGACCAGGCCCGAGACCTCGCGCACCGCAGCGAAGTCGAGCGTGCGCTCGATCGGCACGAAGACGTGCAGCCCGGTCTTGCCGGACGTCTTCACCAGCGGCGCGAGGTCCATCGCCTGCAGCACTTCGCGCAGCCGGAAGGCTGTCTCCCTGCCCTTCTCCCAGGCGGCGACGCTGTACTCGGGTTCGGCCCCGGCGGCCTCCTTGCCGGAATAGACGTAGGGATCGAGATCGAATACGAGGTAGTCGGGATAGTTCAGTGCCGACCGCTCGAGCGCGGCGGATGAACTGGAATAGTCGGTGCCGTGGCCTGCCGCGTCGACGGTTGCGCCCATTCGCGAGTGCCAGACGTGGAATTCGAGGGTGCCCGACTGCCCCAGCCACAGCAGCGTCGGCAGGTTGTTGCACAGAAGGTAGTCCTGACGCTCGTCGCGGCTTTCCGAAAAAACCGTGACGGACTCGGCGAACCCGGGCAGCGGCGGCTCCCAATGCTTCTGGAAGAAGCGCTCGCCGCTGATGCCTTCCGGCATGCGGATCATGGTGAGCGGCCGGTCGACGAGGTGCGGCAGAAAATACGGCGAGACCCGCGCCAGATAGCGCAACAGGTCGCGCTTGGTCAGCGCAGCCTGTCCGAGCCCTTGGTCAGCCGGCCAATACACGCGGTCGAGATGGGTCAGCCGGATGCGGTGCGACCCGATCGCCAGGGTGAACGCCTGGCGCGGATTCTCGAGCTGTTGCAGGGCCTCGTCGACCGCCGTGTCGGTCGCCACGAGTGCGCTTCGCTTCGGCTCGGTGCGCCGCACCGACCCCGGATCGACGTCCTCGCGCAGTCGCAGGAACACCGGCGCGCGCAGATAGCCGTCGCGGGTCCATTCGGCGAACTTCACTTCCGCCACCGTTTCCGGCCGCAGCCAGACCGTGGTGCGGTGCAGCGGCGGCGGCTCGGCGAACGGGTGCTGGCCGGTTTCGAGTGGCGCCAGGCGTTTTTTCAGCTGCCCCAGCATCGCGTCGTCGAAGCCGCTGCCGACGTGGCCGGCATAGCGCAGCCGCCCGGCGTCCCAGTAGCCGAGCAAAAGGGCGCCGAGCGGCGCTCGTGCGCCCTTGCCCCGCGTGTAGCCGCCGATCACGAATTCGGCGCTGTGGGTGGGCTTGATCTTGAGCCAGGCGGCCGAGCGGTGGCCGGCTTCGTAGCGGCTGTCGCGGCGCTTCGCCATCACGCCCTCGAAGCCCTGTGCCAGCGCCGCCGCATGCAGGGCGACGCCGTCGGCCGACGCGTGCACAAGCTGGACGTGGGCAGACGGCAGCAGACACTGGGCGAGATAGCGGCGGCGGTCGGTATAGGACGCCTGGCGCAGGTCGAGCCCGGCGAAGTGAAGCAGATCGAAGCCATAGAAGATCGCCGGGGTGTCGTGCTCGGCGGCCGCGACCTCCCGCGCTGTCTTCAGCTGGGCGCGATTCTGCAGCGCGTTGAAGGATGGCCTGCCGGCCGCATCGAACACCAGTACTTCGCCGTCGAGGATCATCCCGCTGCGTGACTGGGCGGCCAGCTCGGCGGCGATCTGCGGGAACACCCGGGTCAGGTCGAGGCCGCGCCGGGAGCGCAGCTTCGCCTCCCCCTCGCGCACGAAGGCGAGGATCCGATAGCCATCCAGCTTGGGCTCAAACATCCAGTTCGGATGGGTGAACGGCGCCTCGGCCAGTTCGGCCAGCATGGGCGAAAGCCGCGTCGGCATCGCCTCGCTGCGGCCGCTCGGGACGAGCCGCGCCGCAGGCAAAGGTTCGGGTGCCGGCATGTGTTTCAGGTCTGCGACCGTCATTCCTGAAATGACCGAGCGGTCGAGTTCGGACACTTCCCGCTGTGCAGGGAACGCATCGCGGTGCTTGATCAGCAGCCAGTTCTTCGGGTCGGCGCTGCGCACCAGCGCGAACGAGCCCTTCAGCTTCTCGCCGCGCAGGAACAGGGAGAGCTTGCCCTTTTCCAGCGCGGCCCGAATCCGCGCCTCGGCTTCCGCGCGATCGTCGACCCATTCCCCATGATCCTCGTCCGGCGCATAGACTCCACAGTCCCAGACGATGACCTCGCCGGCGCCGTATTGCTTCGGCGGAATCACCCCCTCGAAGGAGGCATAATCGAACGGATGGTCCTCGGTCAGCACGGCCAGCCGCTTGACGGTAGGGTCGAGCGAAGGCCCCTTGGGAACGGCCCACGATTTGAGCACGCCATCGAGTTCGAGCCGGAAATCGTAATGCAGCCGCCGCGCCGAGTGCTGCTGCACCACGAACAGCAGCGGTCCCGCACGCACCCTCGGCACCGCAGCCATCGGCTCCGGCGTGGCGGTGAAAACCCGCTTGCCCGCGTAGTCTGCCAGCGCCCCCTCAGGGTGCGGTGCCGCTTTCGATCCGGCGGTCCGGGCGCCGGGGTTGCGGGCGGGCTTGGCTGCTGCAGGGCGTGGCATATCGGAAGCTGATCTCCTGTTGAACCAGACACTTGCGCAATGTTCCTGCGAAATATCTTCTCGTAGACCAGGATCCTCGTCGGATCAATAAGGCCACACCCACTCGTCCACTTGCGGCAGGTCGACGCCGTGTTCGTGGGCGTAGTTGCGGCACTCGATCTGCAGGTCGCGCAGCTTCTCCTTGACGTGGGCGCCTGCCCCCTGCAACGCCGGGATGCGGTCGATCACGTCGATGGCCAGGCTGAAGCGGTCGATTTCGTTGTCGATCGCAAGTTCCAGGGGGGTGTTGATGCTGCCCTTCTCCTTGTAGCCGCGCACGTGCATGTTGTCGTGGTTGGTGCGGCGGTAGGTCATGCGGTGAATCAGCCAGGGATAGCCGTGGAAGTTGAAGATGACCGGCTTGTCGCGGGTGAACAGGCTGTCGAAATCGCGGTCCGCAAGACCGTGCGGATGTTCGCTGGGCGGCACCAGCTTGTACAGGTCGATCACGTTGACAAAGCGCACCTTGAGGCCGGGAAAGTGCTCGCGCAGCAGCACCGTCGCCGCCAGCGCCTCCTTGGTGGGAATGTCGCCGGCGCTCGCCATCACCACGTCGGGCTCGACGCCGGTGTCGTTGCTCGCCCATTCCCAGATGCCGATGCCCTTGGTGCAATGCCGGATCGCCGCGTCCATGTCCAGGTACTGCAGGTGCTTCTGCTTGTCGCATACGATCACGTTGACGAGGTCGGTGCTCTCCAGGCAGCGGGCGGCGGTCGCCAGCAGGGTGTTCACGTCGGGCGGCAGATAGACGCGGGTGACCAGCGGACTCTTGTTCGACACCACGTCGAGGAAGCCCGGATCCTGATGGGTGAAGCCGTTGTGGTCCTGGCGCCAGACCGTCGAGGTGATCAGGAGGTTGAGCGACGACACCGGCGCCCGCCATGGCACGTCCTTCGACATCGTCAGCCACTTTGCGTGCTGGTTGAACATCGAGTCGATCACGTGGACGAACGCCTCGTAGCTCGACAGGAAGCCGTGGCGGCCGGTCAGCAGGTAACCTTCCAGCCAGCCCTCGATGGTGTGCTCGGAAAGCATCTCCATCACCCGGCCATCGGGTGCGATCTCGCTGCCGCCGGCGTCTTCCGGGTAGATCTCGGCGAGCCACGTTTTCTTGGTGACCGCGTAGAGGTCGTCGAGCTTGTTGGACGCATTCTCGTCGGGCCCGAAAACCCGAAAGTTATTCATGTTCTGCGCCATCACGTCGCGCAGCAGCTTGCCCAGCGGGCGGGTGTTCTCGGCCGCGAGCGTGCCGGGGCCGGGCAACTGCACCGCGTAATCGCGAAAATCCGGCATCCGCAGCGCGCGTCGCAACAGGCCGCCATTGGCATGGAGGTTGGCGCCCATGCGGCGGTTGCCGCGCGGCGCCAGCGCCTTCAGGTCCTCGCGCAGGCGGCCGCTTTCGTCGAACAGGGCGTGGGGCTCGTAGCTGCGCAGCCAGGCTTCCAGTTGCTGCAGGTGCGCCGGGTTGTCGCGCACCTGGGTGAGCGGCACCTGGTGCGCGCGCCAGAAGCCTTCCACTTTCTTGCCGTCGACTTCAGCGGGGCCAGTCCAGCCCTTCGGCGAACGCAGCACAATCAATGGCCAGCGCGGGCGTCCGGGGATGCCGCTGCGGCGTGCTTCGTCCTGCAGGCGGCGGATTTCCAGCACGCAATGTTCGAGTATGCCGGCCATCCTTGCATGCATGGCCATGGGGTCCGACCCCTCGACGAAGTATGGGGTCCAGCCGTAGCCGCGCAGCAGGTTTTCCAGTTCCGCGTGCGGGATGCGCGCCAGCAAGGTCGGATTGTGGATCTTGTAGCCGTTGAGACTGAGAATGGGCAGCACCGCGCCGTCGCGAATCGGATTGAGAAACTTGTTGGAATGCCACGAGGTGGCGAGCGGCCCGGTTTCGGCCTCGCCGTCGCCGACGACCACGCTCACCAGCAGGCCGGGGTTGTCGAACGCCGCGCCAAAGGCGTGCGAGATGCTGTAGCCGAGTTCGCCGCCTTCGTGGATCGAGCCGGGGGTCTCGGGGGTGCAGTGGCTGCCGATGCCGCCCGGAAAGGAAAATTCCTTGAAGAAGCGTTGCAGGCCCGCTTCGTTTTCGCCCTTGTTGGGATAGACCTCGCTGTAGACTCCTTCCAGGTAGACCGGCGCCAGCACTCCGGGCGCTCCATGCCCGGGTCCGGCCAGGAAGATGGTGTCGAGGTCGTATTTATTGATGAGCCGGTTGAGGTGGACCCAGGCGAAGCTCAGCGCCGGGCTGGCGCCCCAGTGGCCAAGCAGGCGGCGCTTGATGTGCTCGGGCTGCAGCGGTTCCCGCAGCAGCGGGTTGTCACGCAAATAGATCATCCCCGCGGCGAGGTAATTGCAGGCGCGCCAGTAGGCGTGGAGTTTCTCCAGCTCGTCGGCGGAAAGTTCGGCGCCGGCCATCGGGGCAGTGTCGTTCATGTATTTCTCCTTTCGTGCAGGCGATCAGGCCGGCACCGCGCTTCACTAACCGGCCACCACCAGGTCCCAGGTATGCCGCGCCATCACGCTTTCCTCGTCGGTGGGGATGACCCAGGCGGATATGCGACTGCCTGCTTGGCTGATACAGGGGCCGTGGCGCTCGTTGACCGCCTCGTCCAGCGTCAGGCCAAGCCAGGCCAGGCGGCGGCAGATCGCGGCGCGCACCGCACAGGCGTGTTCGCCGATGCCGGCCGTGAACACCAGGGCGTCGAGGCCTTCCAGCGCGGCGGCATGGCCGGCGATCGCCTGGCTGACCCGATAGGCGAACAGGTCGAGCGCCTCGATGGCGTGCGGATGGTTGCTCGCCTGAAGCACCCGCACGTCGCCGCTGAGGCCGGAAACTCCGAGCAGGCCGGAGCGGTAGTGCAGCAGTTCGTCAAGCTGTTGCACGCTCATGCCCTCCTCGCGCAGCAGGTAAAGCAGCACGCCGGGGTCGAGCGCGCCGCAGCGGCTGGCCATCGGAATACCGTCCAGCGGGGTGAAGCTCATCGAGGTCTCCACGCTGTGCCGTTGCCGCATCGCACACAGGCTGGCGCCATTTCCCAGATGGGCGACCACCACCTTGCCCTCGGCCGCGGCGCCCAGATAGTTTGGCAGCACGTTGGCAATGTGCTCGTAGGATAGGCCATGAAAACCGTAGCGGCGAATGCCGAGCGCACGGAGTTCGCGCGGCAGGGCAAAATTTTGCGCCAGCGCCGGCAGGGTGTGATGGAATGCCGTATCGAAGCAGGCGATCTGCAGCAGCTGCGGGCGCAGCCTGGCCAGCGCACGGATGCCCCCCAGGTTGTGCGGCTGGTGCAGCGGGCTCAGCGGAACCAGGCGTTCCAGTTCCGCCAGAATCTGCTCGTCGATGCGCACCGGGCCGCTGTAGTCCGTGCCGCCATGCACCACGCGATGCCCCGCCGCACGGAATTCCAGGCCCGGGTGGCGGGCTTCCAGCCAGTCGAGCAGGTACTGCAGGGCCTGCTCATGGTTTGCCGCCGCCGCGGCCTGATCGGCCACGTCACCGGAGGCGGGCACATGAAACACGCGGAAACGCCCGGTGCGGCCGATCTCCTCGAAAATCCCGCGATACACCGCGTTGAGCCTGCCCGCCGTGTCAGCCTCGACGACGGCGAACTTGAGACTGGAAGAGCCGGCATTGAGAATCAGCAGGGGCGTGTCCATGGCGGATCGGAGCCCTACTCGGAATAGCCTGCGCTGGTGCGATAGCCCTCACGCGAGTAATAGTTGACGTCGCCCATCGGGACTACGACCAGACCGCCTTCGGTGACGTGATAGCCGGCCGCGCGGTCGCGGTCGTGGTCGTAGCCGATCTGCGCGCCCGGCTCGATCCTGTTGTGCCGATCGATGATCACCCGGCGCAGCCTGGCGCCGGCTCCGACGCGTACAAAATCCATGATCACGCAGTCCTCGATCTGGGCGCCCGGCTCCACCACCACCTCGCGGCGCAGCAGGGAATTGCGGATGTTCGCCTCCTTGACGATGGTCCCCGACCCCAGCAGCACATTGTCGAGTTCGCCGAGCATCACCCGCGCGGTCGGCCCCTGGTAGTGGCTGGAATAGATCGGCCATTGCGGGTTGAAGGCGTCGAAGGACGGCACCATGCCGAGCACGTCCTGGTGTGCGTCGAAATAGGCATCCAGCGTGCCCACGTCCCGCCAGTAGCCCTGTTCCTCGTAGGGCTTGGTTCCCGGCACCACGTTGTTCGCGAAGTTGTAGGCGAACACCCGGTGGGACTGCGACAGGCGCGGCAGCACGTGCTGGCCGAAATCCGTCTCGCCACGCTCATGCGCCTCCTCCAGTGCGGTCCTCAACAGGCCGGCGTCGAACAGGTAATTCCCCATCGATGCGTAGGCGCGTTGCGGATCGCCCGGCATCGGCGTCGCACGCGCAGGCTTTTCCTGAAAACCGGTGATTCTTCCCGCCCCATCGGCTTCGATGATGCCGAAACCCGAAGCCTGGTCGAGGGGAACCGGAATTGCCGCGACGCTGGCGTCCGCCTTGTTCTCGCAGTGGAAGCGCACCATCTGCCGCACATCCATGCGATAGATATGGTCCGCGCCGAACACCGCCACCAGGTCGGGACGATGCTGGTTCATCAGGTTGAGGCTCTGGTACACCGCGTCCGCCGTGCCGCCGAACAGCATTTGCGCCTGCGTCATCTGCGGCGGAACCACCGTCACGAACTGCTCGGAATCCAGCGCGGAAACCGCATAGGCCTTGCGGATGTGCTCGATGAGGGACTGCGGCTTGTATTGCACCAGCAGGTAGATCGAACGGATGTCGGAGTTGACCAGATTGCTCAGCACGAAATCGACGATGCGGTAGCGGCTCCCGAACGGCACCGCCGGCTTGCAGCGCTCATGGGTCAGGGGGCGCAGCCGCGAGCCCTCGCCACCTGCCATCACGAATGCCATGACTCTTTCGCGTCCGCGCCGTTCGATCATCCGGTCCTCCATTGGTCTCGTCGTATCACGCCATGATGATGGCCTATTCTTAAATTTTATAGCCGATAACACCGCGCAACCACGAACATGAAAGTCTGGCCCGGCACGCCCTACCCGCTCGGCGCCACCTATGACGGCGCGGGGACCAACTTCTCGCTGTTTTCCGAGGTCGCCCACCGCGTCGAGCTCTGCCTGTTCGACGAAACGGCGCGCGAAACACGCGTCGATCTGCCGGAGGTCACAGGATTCTGCTGGCACGGCTACTTTCCGACCATCACCCCGGGGCAGCGCTACGGCTTTCGCGTGCATGGCCCGTGGGCGCCGCGTGACGGCCAGCGCTGCAATCCCGCCAAGCTCCTGCTCGACCCCTATGCCAAGGCCATCGAAGGCGTGGTTCGCTTCGACGAGGCGGTGTTTCCCTATCAGCGGACCGAAGGGCCGGACATCCGCAACGATGCAGACAGCGCACCGTTCATGCCGTGGTGCATCGTCCCGCAGCCTTTCTTCGACTGGGCGGGAGACCGCCAGCTGCGACGCCCCTGGCACGAAACCGTCATCTACGAACTGCACGTCAAGGGCTTCACGCAACGGCACCCGGACGTGCCGCCCGAGTTGCGCGGCACCTACACGGGTCTCGCCTATCCCGCTGCGGTCGAATATCTGAAGCGGCTCGGCGTCACGGCCGTCGAACTGATGCCGGTGCATGCCTTCGTGCACGACAAGCATTTGCTCGACCAGGGACTGCGCAACTACTGGGGCTACAACTCCATCGGCTTCTTCGCGCCCCACGGCGACTACGCTGCGGTTCGACGAGCGGACGCTGTCGCCGCCGAGTTCAAGCAGATGGTGAAGACCCTGCACCAGGCCGGCATCGAGGTTCTGCTCGACGTGGTCTACAACCACACGGCTGAGGGCAACGAATTCGGGCCGGTGCTGTGCTTCAAGGGTATCGACAATGCCTACTACTACCGGCTGCAGGAAGACGACCGCAGTCGCTACCTGGACGATACGGGCACGGGCAACAGCATCAATGCGCGCCACGCTCACGTGCTGCAATTGATCATGGATTCGCTGCGCTACTGGGTGCTCGACATGCACGTGGACGGCTTCCGCTTCGACCTCGCCGCCACCCTCGCCCGCGACGTGCACGAGGTGCACCGGTTGTCCGCGTTCTTCGACCTCATCCAGCAGGACCCGGTGATCAGCCAGGTCAAGCTGATCGCCGAGCCCTGGGACCTGGGCGACGGCGGCTACCAGGTCGGCAATTTCCCGGCCGGCTGGTCGGAATGGAACGGCAAGTACCGCGACTGCCTGCGCGACTTCTGGCGCGGCCGCGACAAGACCCTGGCCGAATTCGCCTACCGCTTCACCGGCAGCTCCGACCTCTATGCCGACAACTCGCGCAACCCGTTCGCAAGCATCAACTTCGTCACCGCCCACGACGGCTTCACCCTGCGCGACCTGGTGTCCTACAACGACAAGCACAATCTCGCCAACGGCGAGGACAATCGCGACGGCACCGACGACAACCGCGCCTGGAACTGCGGCGTCGAAGGCCCTACGAACGATCCCAATATCCTCGCGCTGCGCGCGCGCCAGCAACGTAATTTCCTCGTCACCTTGATGCTGTCGCAAGGGGTCCCCATGCTGCTCGCGGGCGATGAGGCCGGACGCACCCAGAACGGCAACAACAACGCCTACTGCCAGGACAACGCGCTCTCCTGGCTCGACTGGGTGAACTTCGACGCAGGCCTGCTCGAATTCACTCGCCGGCTGATCGCCTTCCGCCATGCCCATCCAGCGTTCCGCCGGCGCCGCTGGTTCCTCGGACGCGCCATCCACGGCACCGACTGCAAGGACATCGCGTGGTTCACCCTCGAGGGCACGCAGATGAGCGAGGAGCGCTGGGGCGAGGGATTCGCCAAGAGTCTCGGCATTTTCATCAACGGCGAGACCATCCCCAATCCCAACACCCACGGCGATCCGGTCACCGACGACAGTTTTTTCCTGATCTTCAACGCGCACCACGAGGCGCTTGATTTCACCCTTCCCGGGAAGCCCTGGGGCAGGCGATGGAGGTTGCTGCTCGATACCGCACGCGGCTGGATTGACGATGTTCCGCCGCTGTCGGGCGGCACCCGGCTGCAGGCGGCGCCACGCTCGGTCGCGCTGCTGCAACGCGAGGCGTGAGCCCCACTCACTCGGGGTGCGCGCGCAGAAGCGCGTAGGGAAAGCTCCCAAAAACCTCGACCAGCGCGAATCCATGCGATTCGCCGTACGCCTGCGTGCTGAGCGTCTGCCCGCTCAGCACGTCGGCCCACTGCGCGTGCACGCGCTCCTGCGGCAGCTCGACCCAGGTGTCGCGCCAGATCGCACCAACCGGTAGGCGCTGCTCGTCGAGGAGCCCGCCGATCAGCCGCGGTACCAGCAGCACCAGAGTCTCCCCGCCGCCCTGCCGGGCGAAGGCACACACCCGTTCGGCGTGTACGCCGTGGCTCTTGAGCGGCAGGTAGTCGCCATCCCGGAACAGCGCTTCGCACTCGCGGCGGAACGCCAGCGTTTTCCAGGCCAGGTAGAGCTTGATTTCCCCATCCTGCAGGCGGTCCAGCAGTTCAATCGCGCAGGCGGCCGCGCCCCGCTCGGCATGCAGCTTCTTGATCGCCTGCAGCGCCGCCTGCCGCCGCGCGTAGTCCGGCAGCCGCCGATTGTCCGGGTCGACCAGGCTGAAGTCCCACACCTCGCAGCCCTGGTAGATATCCGGCACGCCGGGGGACGCGAGCTTGAGCAGCAGTTGCGACAGGCTGTTGAAGGCGCCGACGCGGGCGACGCGCTGCTGGAACGGCAGAAAGTCGCGCAGGAAAAGGTTGTTGGCGGGATCGGGCACGAGCAGTGCGTGCACGAAATCGCGCGTCGCCGCCTCATAGTCGGGATCGGGATTGACCCACGAGCTGTGCAGCTTGGCCTCGCGCACCGCCTTGAGCATGTAGGCCTCGAGCCTTTCCGAAAGTTGCGCCAGGGCCTCGGTGTCGGGCACTTCGAACGGCCAGACGCCCAGCAGCGTCTGGTACAGCAGGTATTCGTCGTTGCGGCTGGGCGCGACCACGTCGCCCAGCTTGCGGCGCTTGCTGCGGTTGAGCTTGCTCCAGCGAGCCAGCGCGCGTTGCCAGTCCTCCGGCATTTCGGACAGCGCGCACAGCCGCGCCCGCACGTCCTCCGAGCGCTTGCTGTCGTGGGTGGAACTGGCCAGCATGGCGTGCGGCCAGTGGCGCGACCGCCCCTGGTTCTCGTGGTGGAAGGCCGCGAGCGAGACGCCGAAGCGCTGCGGCTCGGCGCCGACCTCGTTGAGCGCCAGCAGCCGGTTGTACTGGTAGAAGACCGTGTCCTCGACGGCCTTCGCCATCACCGGAGCGCTGTACTGCTGGAACTTCATGGCGAAGGCGCATGCCGCCTGCCGGTAATCCTCGCTGCGACCCTGCCATTCGCGTGCCAGCAGCACCTCGCGCACGAAGTCGAAAATGCTGGGGTCCGCCGCCTTGCTGCGCTTCTTCGCTACCGCCACCGCCCATTCCACGTAGCGGGCATCGTCCGGAGCGCCCTCGCAGTCGGCCAGGTAGGTGCGGTAGACGGGAAAGCTGGCGACGATCCCGGCTAGCGCATCGCGCAGGCTGTTGAAGGTGAAGTCGCAGGTGCGGCGGTCCCTCTTGGACAGACGCGTGAGCTGGGTGGCCAGTACCTGCAGTTCGCCCGCCAGCGCGGTTTCCATGATCAGGTGCTTGGCGGACCTGACCATCTCGCCGAAATCGGGGTGCGCGCGGATGAAGCCCTTGTAGATGCGGGTGAAGCGATCCTCCGCAGCCGCATCGACGAACAGCCCGGTGCACGACGCGCCGAAGTCGTAGCCGGTGGTGCCGTGGATCGCCCACGAGTCCGGCAGGTGCTCGTGCGCGGCCACGATCTTTTCCACCACCAGGTACAGCGGCAGCTCGCCTTCCTGCGCGGCCCCGGGCGACAGCGCCGCCGCCATCGCCTGCAGGCGCTCGAAATATTGCGTCGGCGCGTACAGCCCATCGGGGTGGTCGATGCGCAGGCCGTTCACATAGCCGCGTGCCAGCAGTTCGCGCACCAGGCGGTGGGTGGCCTCGAACACCTCGGGGTTGTCCATGCGCAGCGCCGCCAGATCGTTGACGTCGAAGAAGCGGCGATAGTTGATCTCGTCGGCTGCCGCGCGCCAGAAGGCCAGCCGGTAAGCCTGGGCCTGCAGCAGGTCGTGCATCAGGTCGAAGTTCGCGCCGCCCGGCGCGGCGCCGTTGAATTCCGCCACGTTTTCGCCGATGAACTGGGCAAGATCGGCGCTGCCCACATACAGAGCGGCCAGATGGTACTTGTGCACCTCCTTGTCGCGGGCACGCTCGGCCACTGCCTCGGCATCCACCCGGTCGCGCGCGGGCAGATGGCCCAGCGCCGTGACCAGCGAGCGGAACTCCCGCAGCAGCGCATCCTCGGCGCCGAGCCGTGCCTGCAGGCGATCGAGGTCGTGCGACAGGATGCGGGGGTATTCGCGCGGATCCACCGGAAAGCGGTGCTCGTAGTAGTAGACGCTGAAGGATCCTTCCTCGGCATCGAAGTCGAGCCTCAGCTCGCCGTTCTCCAGCACAGCGCCGTAGTGGTCGCCCAGGACCGGCAGCAGCACCCCGCCAGGCAGTTCGTCCGGAACGGCGCGCCAGTCGATGTCGAAATAGCTGGCGAAGCGCGAGGCCGGGCCGTTCTCCAGCACGTCGAGCCACCACTCGTTGTCGGCGCCCATGATGCCCATGTGATTGGGCACCATGTCCATGATCTGCCCCATGGCGCGGCGCTTGAGCTCGGCCGCGAACTGCTCGAAATCCTCGGCGCTGGCAATCTCCGGATTGAGGCTGCTGTGATCGGTGATGTCGTAGCCGTGGCGGCTGCCCGGGCGCGCCTTGAGGATAGGCGACAGGTAGCAGTGGCTGACCCCCAGTTCGTCGAGGTAGGGCAGCAGCGCTCCGGCCTGGCGCAGGGTGAAGTCGCGATTCAGCTGCAGCCGGTAGGTCGCGCGCGGAATCCACAAATGCTGGCCTTCCCCCGTCACGCCACCGGTCGGGCCGGGCGCGCGCACCAGCGGCCGCTCCCGGTGCAGCGCCTGCAGGACGCCCTGCAGGGTGTCGCTGCCGGGCCATGCTTCGAGGTTGAGCGGCAGCTTCAGCCGCCAGCTCGGGTAAGCCGGCTCGGTGGTGCCGGGAAGGTTGGGCTGCTCGTACATCCCGAGGCCGTCGGCCAGCTGCACCAGCAGCAGCCGGGAAGGCGCCCGCGCCAGATAAGTGTGCACCGCGGCCACCAGTTCCGGCGTCATCGCCGGGTAGGCCACCGGCTGCAGCGCACTGCCGGACGGCAGCACGCCCTCACCTTCCAGCGCCACCAGCAGTTGCGCGCGGTCTTCCGCGCGCATGACGATCTGGTGATTGCGCACCGCGTCGTCGGGAAACAGATGCAGCTGGGTGCGAAGGTCGATGTCGAGCCCCTGCCAGAAGCCAGCCAGCGTCGGCAAGTCGTGGGTGCTCACCGCTGCCGCCGCCTCTACCGGGTAGTCCCGCGGCGGCTTCATCCGGCCGTCGTCCTGCCGCTCCAGGTACAGCAGCCGGTTCGACAGCACCCCCATCGGCCGCAGCGCGTCGCGCACTTCGTCCGGCACCGTGCCGAGGTCCTCGCCCACCACCAGGCAGCGGTTGCGCTGGCTCTCCAGTGCGAGGATGCCCAGCAGGTCATCGAACGGATAGGCAACGTAGGCGCCCTCGGATGCCGGCAGTCCGCGCGCCACCCAGAACAGCCGGAACAGTCCCATCACGTGGTCGAGGCGCAGGGCACCGGCGTCGTGCATGTTGGCGCGCAGGAGCTCGATGAACGGCGCATAGGCAGCCGCGGTCAGCTGGTGCGGGATCCACGGCGGCAGGCCCCAGTCCTGCCCCATGCGGTTGATTTCGTCCGGCGGCGCACCGGCGTTCGCACCCAGCGCGTAGAGTTCGCGCCGGGTCCAGGTCGCGGCCCCGCCTTCCGCCACGCCGACAGCCAGGTCGAGCATCAGCCCGACACCGAGCCCCAGTTCCCACGAGCGCGTGCCCGCTGCGGCGAGCTGCGTGGCGGTCTGCCACTGCAGGTATTCGAAGTATTCCACCCGCTCGAGATGGGCGTCGCAAAAAGCCCTGACCTCCGGCGCATGCGGATCGCGCCACGCCTCGGGCCAGGCCGGCCAGCCCCATACCGCATCGTCCTCGGCGCGGAAATGTTCCTGCAGGGTCTCGAACAGGGCCTGTGTGCGCAGGCGCTCGCCGTGCTCGGCCTGGAAGGCACGGAATGCGCGCGCCCGCTCGCTGCCGGCGGCCAGATGGCGGTCGCGGAAATGCCGGTACAGGTGATCGAATACTTGCGACTTCGCCTCCGCCACGCCGCCGTAGTCCACCAGTTCCGTGGCACGCAGCGCACGCAGTCGCGCCTGGAACAGCGGCGTGTGCACCAGTGCGCGCGCCTCGGCGCACTCGGCAAAATCGGCGATCGCCTCGACGTCGAGGTAGAGCACGTTGAACCACGCGCGGCTTGACGGGCTGTAGGGGCTCGCATGCGGGGGCGCGTCGGGGAACAGCGCATGCAGCGGGTTCAGCAGGACCGTCGCCGCGCCTGTCTCGTCGCAGAAATCGAGCATGCGGCGCAGGTCACCGAAATCGCCGATGCCCCAGTTGCGCTCGGAACGAACGCCATAGAGCTGGGCGGTGAAGCCCCATACCCGCCCCGACCCTTGAATCGCGGGCGGCTGGTAGCAGGCGGCGGGGGCGACGATCAGCGGCATCTCCGCCGCCGGTACAGACCCGTCGGCACGCTCGAGAAAGAGACGGTGGTAGCCCGGCTCCAGCGACAAATCGAGCGCCAGCACCCAGCGCGTGAAGGCCTTGCCGTCCAGCCTGCCGTGCCGCGTCGCCTCGAGCGCCGCCGGGAAGAATTCACCATGCTCCTCGGCGCCGGATTCGTGCAGCAGACGCCAGCGCCAGGCTGCCCGCGCTTCGCGTGCCGGCAGCACGAGTGGAATACGATGCGGCCGCGCCGCTTCCCGCACCACGCGCACCGCGGGCAACGGCCCTGCCCACTCCCGCCGATCGAGGACCAGGAGCGAACGTGCGATCGCCTCGTCGCTGTCTGCCGCGATCCCCATCGCGGCCAGCAGGGCGCGCTTCGTCGCATCGGAAGTGGAATGCACTTCGCCCCAGATGTCGCGGTACGCGGGCAACACGCCGCAGCGTTCGCACAATCGGTCGAGTGGCGACTTCACGCACAACCCTCCCCGTCTTCGAGCGTCCACACCACCGCCCACGGCCCGAGCACAATGCCGTCGCCGCTCGCCTCGGTCGCCATGGCAAACAGGGGCGTGCCTGCCGGCGCAGCGGCATGCAGCGAGGCGGTGCCGAGATTCGCCAGCAGCCGCAGTGTCGAGCCGTCTCCGAGACGCCACGCAACCGCGAGACCATGCGGCGCCAGCACCTCGAACCGCGCGGCGTGCCCACCCATGCCGCGCAGGCGCGGTACCACGACGTCACGGCGCAGCCTCAGCAGTTCACGATAATGGGCGAGGCACGCAGCCGGCCCGTCGTCGCCGATCCTCACCCAGTCAAGCCTGGCAGCGGTGAAGGTCGCGGCCGCGTTGGGATCGGGAATCGCCGCCAGCGCAGCGGCGTCGGCGAAACGCGTGAACCTGCCGAATTCGCGTCGCCGTCCCGCGGTCACCGCGTCGCGCAGATCGGCGCCGAAGTCGCAGAAGAACGGGAACGGCGTGGTGGCGGCGAACTCCTCACCCATGAACAGCAACGGGATGGCCGGTGCCGGCAGATAGACCGCCGCCGCGGCACGCAGCGCCTGCGGCGGCGCAAGGCGGCCGATGCGCTCGCCGAAGGCGCGGTTGCCGACCTGATCGTGGTTCTGCAGAAAAGACACGAAGGCCTGCGGCGGCAACTGCGCGCTCGGCTCGCCGCGGCGGGCGTGGCCGCGGTACGCCGAGGCCTCGCCCTGATAGGCGAAACCTTCGGCGAGGCAGCGCCCGAGATGGCGGATCGGCGCATCCGCGTAGTCGACGTAGTAGCCGTCGGTTTCGCCGGTCACGAGGACGTGCAGCGCGTGATGGATGTCGTCGTTCCACTGCGCGGCGTAGCGGCCCGGCCCGAGATAGCGCGCCTCGTTGGCGTCGTTCTCCAGCACCAGGTGCACGTGGCGCCCGGGGGCGGTCGCTGCGTGCACCCGCTGTGCCAGTTCGTCGAGGATGTGTGGCGCCGAGTCGTCGACAATCGCGTGCACGGCATCGAGGCGCAGGCCGTCGAAGTGATATTCGTCGAGCCAGTACAGGGCATTGTGGATGAAGAACTCGCGCACCGTGCGGCTCTGCGCGCCGTCGAAATTGATCGCTGCCCCCCACAGCGTGTGGTGGCGGTCGGAGAAAAACGGCTTCGCGTAAACGTGAAGGTAGTTCCCCTCCGGGCCGAAGTGGTTGTACACCACGTCCAACAGCACCATCAGCCCTCTCGCGTGCGCGGCGTCGACCAGCGTCTTCAAATCCTCCGGCCGGCCGTAGCGACTTTCGGGCGCGAACGGCAGCACGCCGTCGTAGCCCCAGTCGCGCGCACCCGGGAAGTCCGCCACCGGCATCAGCTCGATCGCGGTGACACCGAGCTCCGCCAGGTAGTCGAGCCGCGCCGCTACGCCGGCGAAGCTGCCTTCCGGCGAGAAGGTGCCGACGTGCAGCTCGTACACCACCGCCTCGTGCCAAGGCCGTCCGCGCCAGGCGTTGTCCCGCCAGTCGAAGGCCGTCGGGTCGATCACCTCGCTTGCCGCGTGCACGTCGTCCGGATTGAAGCGCGAGGCCGGGTCGGGCACGCGCAGTCCGTCGGTCATTTCGAAGCGGTAGCGCGTACCGGCGCCGGCGCCCGGCACGGCCAGCTCGAACCAGCCATCGCCGCGTGCCGTCATCGGCAGCGCCGACTCACGGGCGCCATCCGCGAGGCAGAGTTTCACCTCCTCGCAGCCGGGCGCCCACAGGCGGAAGCGCACGCCGTCCCCGGTGAGTTGAGTGCCGAATGGCATGTCGTGTCGTTGCGCGCTCATCGGCATCCCTCAGCGCTGCGCCACCTGCAGCGCGCGCCGCAGGGCCGCGCCGGTGCCGGGCGCATGCTGCGCGAGGGCATCGCTCACGTCGGCGACGGCCTTTTCCGCCAGGAACAGGGTGAGAAGTGCCTCGGCGGCGGCGGTGTCCGCCGGGTACGCGGAATGGCCGGCCATGGCCCGGCGATAGCTGCGCAGGAAAGCACTGCGTGCCAGGGCTTCCCACTTGTCGATCTGGCGCTGCAGCACCGCGCCCGTCTCGGTGGAATCAGCCGCGGCATGTCCCAGTGCGGTGGCGCCGGCCTCGCCCAGCGAGAGCAGCATCGTCGCCACGTCCCGCAGCGGGGCTTGCTTGCGGCGCCGCTCCGGCCAGCTGCGCCCGGGCGCACCACCGTAGTTGGCGATCAGGCAGTCGTTCTTCATCAGCCAGACTTGGCCGAGATGATAGTTGCCGTGACAGCGCAGCTTCATCGCGTCGAACCGCACGCCGGCCGCCCGGATGATGCGGCGGTACAGTCTGGGGCGCGCGGCGACGAGGCGCCGGGCGACGGGCCACGTGGTGTCCGGCAGGTCCGGCAAGGCCTGTTCCAGCCGTTCGAACATGCGCTCCATGTCGTGGCGGCTGCGGTTGACCCACTCGAGAACATCGTGGGGCTCGATCGGCGCCATGCCGAAGTCGCCCGCCTCGTCGGGGAGCGCGAGTGCCCGGTGGAATTCCGCGGTACGCTGGCCGAGCACCTTCATCAGCCTCACGTAAGCGCTGTGCCGTTCTGCCGTCGTCGGCTCCGGGCTGCGGTGGTACCCGTCGAGGAAGCGCTCGAGATAGCCGAGCGTATAGGTCCGCGCATCGCCCTGGTTCGGCGCGTAGCGTTCCAGAATCGCCAGGGTCGAATGCGGCCCCGGGGCAGCCACGTACTCCACGGTGCCGGCAAGTTGCGGAACGTGGGGGAACTTCGCCGTCTCGGTCAGGAAGCGTGACATCTCGAGCTCCGGATGCGTGGTTTCCGCCAGCCAGCGATAGCCCTTCAGCACCAGCTGGTCGTCGAGGTTCACGCGCAGGCGCCCGTGATCGGAAACGGAGCGAATGATGGCCGATGCACTGTCCGGGCAGACAAACCCCGGATATGCGCTGGTCGCACGGAAGCGCAGCGCCCCCTGATCAAAGGCAAGCGTTTCGCCCCGCTCCATCGCGGCCACCAGCGCGCAGCAGAAGCGGTCGTCCCAGAAGGCGTCGAACAGCACACCGACCCTGGCATGGCGCCGCACCTTGGCCAGGGTGGCGTGCAGCAGAGTAGCAAGGCGGTCCTCCTCCGTATCCTCCCACGCCAGCGCCAGCGGAACGGCGAAGCGCTGAACGCTGCTGTCCATCAGCGTGACGCGAATGGTGGCAAGCAGCCAGCTGCCCGACTCGGGCGACCATTCGTGCATCGCGCCGAATTCGAACTTCTCCACCGCCGCTTCCCGGTCCACGAACCAGGGCTGGGCGCGGAAATAACGCGGGACGATCTGGTGCTCCAACTGCTCGCGCGCGCGCCGCAGCATCAGCTCGCTTACACCCTCGCCGGGTTCCACCTTGGTGAACAGGGTGCGCCAGCCGGTATCCACCAGCACCAGCACCGGCAGATCGGGGGGCACCGGGCGCTCTTCGTGCCAGGCCGGCGCCTCGACGTCCGCCGCCAGCCTGAAGGCATAGAAACCAAGCCCGCCAAGGGTCAGCAGATACGGCAGATCGCCGATCGGCGGGAAGCGGCTGCGCCCCATCAGTTCCACCGGCACCCGTTCCCTGAAGGCGGACAGGTCGAGTTCGACGGCCTGCGGCGCGCGCGACAGATTGGCCACGCACAGGATCGTCTCGCCCTCGTACTCGCGCAGATAGGCGAGGATCTTGCGGTTGCCGGGTCGCAGGAAGCGCAGTGTGCCGCGGCCGAAGGCGCGGTTCGCCTTGCGCATCGCGATCAGCCGCCGTGTCCAGTTGAGCAGCGAGGACGGATTGCGATGCTGCGCCTCGACGTTCACCGCACCGAAGCCGTAGACCGGGTCGTCGATCGGCTGCAGGTAGAGTTGGTCCGCAGCAGCCGTCGAAAACCCGCCGTTCGGCCCGCCGTTCCACTGCATCGGCGTGCGCACGCCGTTGCGGTCGCCGAGTTCGATATTGTCGCCCATGCCGATCTCGTCGCCGTAGTAGAGGATCGGCGACCCCGGCATCGTCACCAGCAGCAGATTCATCAGCTCGATGCAATGGCGATCGTTGTCGAACAAGGGCGCCAGCCGCCGACGGATACCGAGATTGAGGCGTGCCTTCGGATCGCTCGCAAAGGTCTGGTAGAGATAGTCGCGCTCGCGGTCGGTCACCATCTCCAGCGTCAGCTCGTCGTGATTCCGGAGGAACACCGCCCACTGGCAGCCGTCCGGGATATCCGGCGTCTGCTCCATGATCTCGACGATCGGATGGCGGTCCTCCTGCGCGATCGCCATGTACATGCGCGGCATCAGCGGGAAGTGATACGCCATATGGCACTCGTCGCCGTCGCCGAAATATTCGCGCACGTCCTCCGGCCACTGGTTTGCCTCTGCCAGGAACATGCGGTCTGTGTAATGCCGGTCGAGTTCGGCGCGCATGCGACGGATTACCGCGTGCGTCTCCGGCAGGTTCTCGTTGCTGGTGCCCTCCCGCTCGCACAGGTAGGGCACGGCATCGAGCCGCATGCCGTCGACGCCGGCATCGAACCAGAAGCGCATCGCGCGCATCAGCGCCTTGAACACATGCGGGTTGGCGAAATTGAAATCGGGCTGGTGCGAGAAGAAGCGGTGCCAGTAGAACGCCTGCGCCACGTCGTCCCAGGCCCAGTTGGATTTTTCGGCGTCGGTGAAGATGATGCGCGTGCCGGCGTACGCCGTGTCGCTGTCGCTCCACACATAGTAATCGCGCTTGGTCGATCCCGCCGGCGCGCGGCGCGCCGCCTGGAACCACGGGTGCTGGTCAGACGTATGGTTGACCACCAGCTCGGTGATCACGCGCAGGCCGCGACGGTGCGCTTCGTCGACGAAGCTGCGGAAGTCTGCCATCTCGCCGTACACGGGGTGGACATTGTGGTAGTCGGCAATGTCGTATCCGTCGTCACGCATCGGCGACGGGTAGAACGGCAGTAGCCACAGCGTGTTGACGCCGAGTTCCTGCAGGTAGTCGAGCCTCGCGATCAATCCGGGGAAGTCGCCCACGCCGTCGCCGTTGCTGTCGCAGAATGCCTTGACGTGCAACTCGTAGATGATGGCGTCCTTGTACCAGTGCGGGTCTTCTTCCATAGTCTCGTTCCACTTGCGGCACCGGGTTCCGTCCCTCTCCCGGGCGTGGCGGGCTATGCTTAAGAATAGATGCAATCGCCCGTCATGCTTTGAGCCTTCACGGCACAACGACGACAGCAAGCGTCACCAGGCCTCGGCAGCACCCACCGGATCCTGTCGAAGCGCCCTTTAATAATGTCTTGCCGTAACTATGCTTAACAGGCGAGACCAATTTTTTGCGAGTGCATGATGCCGAGAACATCCGAATTGCTGAAACTGCCGGGCGTGGTGGCGGCCGAGCTATTTTCCAGAAAGGGTTTCCTGGAAGAGTCCGATGGCGCATTGACCGCAGTCGAGGCCGCCGAAATGGTGACCCTGTGCACGGCCGT
>JANJWF010000052.1 GCA_024709685.1 Thiobacillus sp. | reverse complement strand
GCCTGGATGTGCTCGTCGAACAGCGCAGAGCCGGTGTTTACCGAGGCGGCCTCGATGGTCACGTCGACCGAGCCGGTTTTCGCGGCACGGTCGAGCACCACCGTTCCGCTGGTCTTGTCGAACTTGTGGGTCTGGTTGGAGAAGCCGAGGTGGTTGTACGTGAAGTGCGGATAAGTGTGGCTGTTGTCGATGTTGTAGGTCACCGGCTCGGCCTGGGCGGCGACGGCGAAGGCAGCGAGGGCGGTTGCGAGGGCAAGACGTTTCATGGAAGCTCCTTGAAATGAACGGACTACGGTTAGTTGCCGGTTGCGGCAATTCGGAAATTCACCTTGACTTCGTTGGCGACGGTGGAGACGTCGGCCCACATTCCTTCACCGATGCCAAAATCCAGGCGCTTGAGAACGAAGCGGCCGTCGAAGGTCGCGGCGTTCTTCCCCGGCTGGTAGCTCAGCGGGATGACCATCTCGCGACTTTTGCCCTTGAGCGTGAGCGTGCCGCGCATCTCGTAGCGGTTGTTCCCGAGCGCGCGCACCTGGCTGGCGACGAACGTCGCCTTCGGATACGCGCTGCGGTTGAACCACAGCTTGCCGGCGGACTCGTCGTCAGCATCGGGCGAGCCGGCGTCGATGCTGGCGACGTCGATCTCGATTCTTGCGCTGGCGGACTCGGGTTTGGCGGGGTCAAACCGCATTTGTGTGGTGAAGCGCTTGAAGCCGCCCTTTATCGGCCAGCCCATCTGGCGGAACTCGAAGCCGATGCTGCTCTGCTTCGGCAGCACGGTGCCGTATTCGACCGCGTGTGCCGCCGGTGCGGCCAGCGCCGCCAGAAGAATGAATGCCGTCGTTCTCATGAATGCCCCCTATTCCAACCCATGCGCTGCAAGAAGGGCTGCCGTTCGATGAAATGATGCTGCAGCGCAGCGCCAACGTGCATGACGACCGACGCCAGCAGCGCGAAGTTCAGGATCTTGTGGACCTCGGTGAGGAGCTTCCCCAGCTCGCGGTTCTTTTCCACCAGGTCCGGCAGCGGGAGTACACCGAACCACACCGTCTGAAAACCCTTGGCCGAACTCATCAGCCAGCCCGACAGCGGGATCGCAATCATCAGCACGTACAGCAGGCCGTGGATGCCTGCACTCGCCTGACGCTGCCAGGCAGCCACGCTCGACGGCAGCGGCGGCGGCGTGTGCGTCAGCCGCCAGCTCACCCGGACTGCGACGAGCATCAGCACCGTGATACCGAGCCACTTGTGATAGCTGTACAGCTCGATTTTGGTAGGCGAAGGCGGCAACTCGTGCATGTATACGCCGAGCGGAAATGCGACGAAGATCAATAACGTCACCAGCCAGTGCAGCACGATGGCGGGAATCGAATAACGGGTTGCTGCACTCATGCCTTCTCCTTTTTCCTGAAGATTTGTTCCAGCGCGCGCAAGGCGCCCTGCCAGCGCTCGTGATCGGCCGCGCCACTGTCGGCGAAGCACTCGGCCATATATGCCATGTGTGAAGGAAACACGCGGGCAAACAGGGCTTCTCCGGACGGCGTCAAGCGGATGATCTGGCAGCGGCGGTCGCTTCCGTGCGCCGTGCGCTCAACCAGGCCGCGCCCGACCAATCGGTCGACCACGCCGGTAAGGGTGCCCTTGGTGATGAGGGTCTTTTCGCCCAGTTCGGTGGCAGTCATCCCCGCCGTGTTGCCGAGGGTAGCGACGATGTCGAACTGCGGGGGCGTCAGCCCGAGCCCGCGGATGTCAGCCGCGGAAAACGTTTCGAACGCCTGGTAGCACTGCACCAGGGCCTGAAGTGTCGGCAGGAATTCGGATGGGCGGCTCATCGCTTGCACACTTAGTTCTAACACGAACTAAATTTATTTCGTGTTAGAACTAAAGTCAAGCAAATTTTTTTGCATCCCGGTTGCCGTGCCGTCCCGGACAACATCGCCTCCGCGGGCCGGCCGGCAAAGACTCAGGAAATCAAGTGCGCTCCCAGCGCGCCGCCGCGGCGTCGTCGCTCGCGCGTGCCTCGACCCAGCGCTCGCCGTCCGGCGTCTCCTCCTTCTTCCAGAACGGCGCGCGGGTCTTGAGGGCGTCCATGATGAACTCGCACGCCGCGAAGGCTTCGCCGCGATGCTGGCTCGCCACCGCCACCAGCACGATGGGGTCCCCCGGCAGCAGGCGCCCCACACGGTGGATCACGGTGACGTCGAGCAGCGACCAGCGCGAACAGGCCTCGCCGACCAGCGCGGTGAGCGCCTTCTCGGTCATGCCGGGGTAGTGCTCCAGCGTCATCGCCGCAACGCCGCTGCCTTCGTTGAGGTCGCGTGCTAGTCCGACGAAGCTGGCGATGGCGCCGATGTCGGTGCGCCCTCGACGCATCGCATCGACTTCGACGCCAAGATCGAAGGCTTCGGCCCCGACCAGGATCTTCCTCACCTCAGCCTCCGGTCACCGGCGGAAAGATGGCCACCTCGGCGCAGTCCGGTAGGCGCGCGTCGAGCGCGACGATATCCTGGTTGACCGCCACCCGGAACACCCGTCCTGCCGCCAGTTCCTCAGCCCACGCCCCCCCGCGCGTTTGCAAATGCGCGACCAGATCGGCGGCGGTGGCGCCGGCAAAATCGAGCGATTCCTCGGCCAGGCCGAAGCGTTCGCGCAGGCGGGCGAAATACAGTACGTGCAGCGTCATGTCAGCAACTCCGAGAAGGGAATGAAGCGCACCCAGTCACCCGGCTGCACCGTCTGGCCGATTCCGATGTCGGCCAGACCGTCGGCCCAGGTGCAGGAAGTCAGCACGCCCGAGCTCTGGTTGGGAAAAAGCGCGAGCCTGCCGTCTGGCTGCAACTGCGCGCGCAGAAATTCGCGCCGCGCGCCCGGCCTTGCCCAGGTGAAATCCGCCTGCACGGCGAACGCGTGGTACATCGCAGCGGCCGCGCCCATCCTCGTGAGCAGGAACGGCCGCACGAACAGGCAGAACGTGACGAAGGCCGATACCGGATTGCCGGGCAGGCCAATGAAGTCGCTGTCCCCCACCCGCCCGTAGACGATCGGCTTGCCGGGCTTCATCGCAACCTTCCACATCTCGATGCGGCCGAGTTTCTCGACCGCATCTTTCACGAAATCGGCCTCGCCCACCGATACCCCGCCGCTGGTGATGACGACGTCGGCAATGCTGGCAGCGCCTGCCAGCGCGGCTTCGGTCGCTTCCAGCGTATCGGGAACGATGCCGAAGTCCGTCAGTTCGCAGCCGAGACCATTCAGCAGCCCGGTCAGCGTATAGCGGTTGGAGTTGTAGATCTGGCCGGGCCGCAAGGAATTCCCCGGCGAAACCAGTTCGTCGCCGGTGAAGAAGCACGCCACCTTGAGCCGCTTGAACACGGGCAGTTCGGTCATCCCGACCGAGGCCGCAAGCCCCATTTCCGCTGCGCCGATGCGGGTGCCGGCCGCAAGGATCTGCGCGCCGGCAGCAATATCCTCGCCCGCGCGGCGGATGTTTTCGCCGGGACGCGGCAGCCTGTTGATGACGACATGCTCACCTGCGGTTGCACAGTCTTCCTGCATCAGCACGGCGTCGGCACCCGGCGGAACCGGTGCGCCGGTGAAGATGCGCGCCGCGGTGCCGGGTTGCAGCGGTGCACCGACAGCACCGGCGAGGATACGCTGCGATACCGGCAGCCTGACGCCTGCGACGGCGACGTCGGCGACGCGCACCGCGTAGCCGTCCATCGCGCTGTTGTCGAACGACGGCACGGTTATGGCGGAAGTCAGCGGCCTGGCGAGCACGCGGCCGAGCGCCGCGTTCACCGCGACGGTTTCGGTTGCGGTCACGCCGCGCGAGCGTTCGAGCAGGGCATCAAGCAGTTGGTCGGCTGAGAGCATAGTCCAGTATGAAGTCGGTGAGTTGTTGAACGGCATCGATATCGATGCGTGGAAAGCCGTCTGGCGGCTCGACGTCGGACGCCACCGCCAGAATATTCCCGTCGCCGGGAAACAGCCAGGGTTTGCCGGTCTCGACGCGGTGCACCTCCAGTTTGGGGATGGCCTCGCGCTTGTAGCCTTCGATGAGCACGAGGTCGCACGGCGGCAGTTGCGCCACAAGGCTGTCCAGGCCAGGCGGCGTGTCGCGATGCTCGATCAACAGCGCGGTGCGATGGTCGGAGGCCAGCAGCACGGCTGCGGCGCCGGCCTCGCGCGCGCGCCAGCTGTCCTTGCCGGGGCGGTCGATGTCGAAGTCGTGGTGGGTGTGTTTGATCACCGCGACCTTCACGCCACGCGCGGCGAGCTGCGGCAGCACCCGCTCGATCAGGGTGGTCTTGCCGCTGCCGCTGTAGCCGGCGATGCCGAATAGCTTCATATCAGCGCAAGTTTGGCACCGGTGACCGGCAATTGCCGATTTCCGTGCCCATGGCGAGCCAGACCGCACCACCTTGACCGCCCAGGCACCGCTTTGGCAAAGAAGGCGGCTACAAGCCAAAGCATCGGATCGCCGGCAGGCACAGATCGCTCCTTGTTCATTCCAAAATAAATTGTGTTATATTTTTCCATATATAACCAATCCTCGCAAAGGTTTCAGTTCAAGCCATGTCAGATCGGGGCGGCCCTCAGCAGACACTCACCGACCAGTTCGGCCGTCGCATCGACTACGTGCGGCTGTCGGTGACCGATCGCTGCGACCTCCGCTGCAGCTACTGCATGCCCGAGGGCTTCAAGGGCTTCGACGAGCCCGAGCACTGGCTGAACTTCGACGAGATCGAACGCCTGATCGGCGCATTTGCCCGGCTGGGGGTGAGCCGAATCCGCCTGACCGGCGGCGAGCCCCTGCTGCGACGCGACATTGCCGAACTCTCCGCGCGCATCGCCGCCCTGCGCGGCGTCGAGGATCTCTCGCTCTCGACCAACGCCACCCAGCTCGAACGCCACGCACAGGCGCTGAAAGCCGCCGGAGTGACGCGGCTCAATGTGAGCCTTGATTCGCTGCAGCAGGCGCGGGTGGAAAACATCAACGGCCGCGACGTGCTCGCCAGGGTGATGGCCGGGCTCGACGCCGCGCAGCGTGCGGGCTTTGCTCCGATCAAACTCAACATGGTGGCCTTGCGCGGGCGCAACGACGACGAAATCGACGAGATGGTCGCGTTCTGCATGGAACGCGGCTTCGTGCTGCGCCTGATCGAAGCAATGCCGATGGGCGAGACCGGCCGCAATGCCGAATATCTCGATTTGCAACCGGTGAAGGAACGTCTGCGCCAGCAGTTCAGCCTGGTCGAGACCGCCCTCTCCGGCGGCGGTCCTGCGCGCTATCTCGGCACACCGGACGGCCGCTTCAACGTCGGCTTCATCACCCCGGTTTCGCAGCACTTCTGCGAGACCTGCAACCGGGTGCGTGTCGCCGTCGATGGTACCGCCTACCTGTGCCTGGGGCAGGAGGAGAAGTTCGAATTCCGCCCGCTGCTGCGCGGCGGATGCAGCGACGCCGAACTGGACGCGGCGATTGTGCAAGCCATCAACCTCAAACCGGAACGCCATGAATTCCGCGAAGCACCACACAAGATCCTGCGCTTCATGTCGATGACCGGCGGCTGAATTCGCTAGGACGGGCTCGCGGTGCGGAAACCGGCGAACGGATCACGCCGGTGTGGCCGATAGAAATTGCGGAAGCCCGGGCGCTTGAGCCACGGATCGGTAACCGGTCCGCCGCCGCGCAGTTCGCCATGTGTGTGGTACCAGGGCTGGGAATAATCGCGGTAGGGGTCGGGTGAAAAGCCCGGATACGGCGCAAAAGATTCGCACAGCCATTCCCACGCCATGCCCCGGCTGAATTCCGGCCGTGCCGTCGCCACCTGCCACTGCCCCGCGGTCGGCAGCAACCGGCCCATCAAGGCGGCGCACGCCTCAGCCTCGAAGCGGTTCACGTGCAGCATGGGCGCATTCGGATCCAGTGGCGTCCAGCGATCGAAGCGGCGCACCTGCCAGCCACCGCCCGCGCGCCGCCAGTAGAGCGGATGGCGGGCATCGGCTGCCTCGCGCCACGCCCACCCCGCGTCCGACCAGCCTTCCCGGCGCGCGTAGCCGCCCGCGTCGACGAATTCTGCAAAAGTCGTCTCGGATACCGGAGTCGCATCGATGTCGAATGCCGCGACCGGCACGCTGTGGCGCCATTTCTCGTTATCGAAAATGAATCCCTCGTCGAACCCGCTGCCGAGCACCGCCGCACCAGCGGCGAACGCGAGCGCTCCGCCGGCCGGGACGCGCGCGACTGCGGGGTGGGTCGGCGGCGTATAGCCCAGATTCTGGAATGCCATCCACCAGGCCTCAATGTGCATGAGTTCGTGGTACAGGCTCAGCTCGGCGAAATACGCGAGTTCTTCGCTGAATTCGCCGCGCAGGCGGAGGGCGATGGCTGCACCCACCCGCTTTGCGTAGTCGTCGACCGCTGCCGGCCCTGGCAAAGGCAGGTCCCAGCGAGTGTCGTGCGGCACGTTGGAAGAGTCATACAGCACATCGGCGCCATCCAGCAGGCTGGGAGCGAAATCGCCGTCGGGCCGTGCGCGCAGGCACCAGCGCTCCTGGAACCAGACGATATGCCCATACTCCCACAGGGGCGGGTTCAGATGTTCGGCGCGCGGTCCCAGCCAGCCACCGGGCGGCAGGCAGTCGATCAGCGCACGCAGTTGGCCACGCGCCTGCGCCAGCCTGTCGACAAGCTGGTCCGCTGTGTAACCGCTGATGGGTCGGGTTCGGTTCATGCTATATAGAGGCATTGTGTAATTGGATTTTAGACGCCTGTTCTTGAATAACGGGCAAATACGGAAAATGAACGATCTCAACCTCAACGAACCCATCCGGCTGACCCAACTCTCCCACGGCGGAGGCTGCGGCTGCAAGATCGCGCCGTCGGTGCTGCGCGACATCCTCGCCGACACCACCTTCGCCTCGCACCTGGCGACGGCCTACCCCGACCTGCTGGTGGGGATCGAGCACGGCGACGACGCCGCCGTCTACAAGCTCAACGACGAGCAGGCGATCGTGGCGACCACCGACTTCTTCATGCCCATCGTCGACGACCCTTTCGAGTTCGGCCGCATCGCCGCGACCAATGCGCTGTCCGACGTCTACGCCATGGGCGGCAAGCCGCTCTTCGCACTGGCCATCGTCGGCATGCCGATCGGCAAGCTGCCCAACGAGGTCATCCGCCAGATCCTCGCCGGTGGCGAATCTGTCTGCAAGGCGGCGGGCATCCCGATCGCCGGCGGCCACTCGATCGACACGCCTGAGCCCATCTACGGGCTGGTCGGCATCGGCGTGGTGAACCCGCGCAAGGTCAAGCAGAACGTCAGCGGTCGGGCCGGTGACATCCTCATCCTCGGCAAGCCGCTCGGTGTCGGCATCTACAGCGCAGCACTGAAGAAGGGCCTGCTCAGCACCTGGCAATACTCGGCGATGATCGCCGCCACGACCCAGCTCAACACCGCCGGCCCCGACCTCGCCGACACCGCCGGCGTGCACGCGATGACCGACATCACCGGCTTCGGTCTGCTCGGCCACCTGCTTGAGATCACCCGCGCCTCCGGGGTCGGCGCGCACGCCGAGCTGTCGCGCCTGCCGCTGCTTCCCGGGGTCGGCGAGCTCGCGCAGCAGGGCCACGTCACCGGCGCCAGCGAGCGCAACTGGGCGAGCTACGGCCACGAGGTCCGGATCGCCGACGGCATCGCCGACTGGCAGCGTGCGCTGCTCACCGATCCGCAAACCAGCGGCGGGTTGCTGGTGAGCTGCGCGCCCGACGCACGCGAAGCCGTGCTCGACACCTTCCGCCGCCACGGCTTCGCGCAGGCGACCGAGATCGGCCGGCTTGCCGCCGGCAGCGACGTCTCGATCGCGGCCTAGTGTCCTTCGCCTTCCGGCTCTTCCCTGCAGCCGGCGACGATATGCGCGCCGACGTGCTGGCGGGGCTCGCGGCCAGCCCGAAGGCGATTCCGCCGAAATACTTCTACGACGACGCAGGCTGCCGCCTGTTCGAGTCGATCTGCGCACAGCCCGAATACGCGCTCTACCGCACCGAACAGGCGCTGATGCGCGAGCGTATCGGCGACATCGCCGCCGCCGTCGGTGAAGTCGACTGCATCATCGAGCCCGGCGCCGGCGACTGCATCAAGGTGCGGCGCCTCGTCGACGCCCTGCGTCCCGGCCACCTCGTCAGCCTCGACATCGCCGGGGCCCCGCTCGCCGCCGCGGCCGAGGCGCTCGCGCACGACTACTCCGGGCTCGCCGTGACCGCGCTCGGCATGGACTTCATCCACGACCTCGAGGCCGCGGCGCCGCATCTTCCGCCCGGGAAGCGCCTCGTCTACTACCCGGGGTCGAGCATCGGAAACTTTCCGCCCGACGCCGCCACCACGCTGCTCGCGCGCTTCCGCCGCCTGGCCGGCCCCGGCAGCCAGCTCCTGATCGGCTTCGACCTGAGAAAGGACCCGCTGCTGTTGCACGCCGCCTACAACGACGCCGCCGGCGTCACCGCGGCGTTCAACCTCAATCTCCTCGCGCGCATCAACCGCGAGCTCGACGCCAACTTCGACCTGTCCCGCTTCCGCCATTACGCGTTCTACAACCCGACCGCCGGCCGCATTGAGGTGCACCTCGTCAGCCTCGCCGAGCAGGCGGTGACCGTCGCGGGCCAGCGCTTCCGCTTCAACTGCGGCGAAACCCTGCTCACCGAGTATTCCTACAAGTTCGTCCCCCGCGAATTCGATGCGCTGGCGCTGGCCGCCGGCTGGCAGTCGAAAGCGGGTTGGGAGCGCGAAGGCTTCGCGGTGCGGCTGTATGGGTAGGCGGCGCACCGCTTGCGTTTGAGCGCAGGGTGCAAGGCAAGCGCAGCGAATTCGGTTGAGTCCGGCAGAGGGTGGAGACTGTCATGGCCCACACCCTGAAGTCATTGGCAGTGAAGTTGTGCCAACCCATCACATCATCTAGGCTGAAAAACTCTGGTGACATCGATTGGACGCAAGCAGCCGTGCGAGTGTTCTGCACGGTATGCAAGGAGGAACCATGGTCCTGACCCATTCGGCTTCAGCATCCCCGGAGGAACGGCGAAGCATTTGGGTGGGCGCCTACCGGAGCGTTCGTAAACAGAGCGAAGAACTGTGTGCGCCGCTGTCTC
>JANJWF010000039.1 GCA_024709685.1 Thiobacillus sp. | reverse complement strand
AACCTGCCCTATGTGCAGCCGCTCATGGCGCAGGCGCGCGCGCTAGCCGCCACGCTCACCGGCACGCCGACGCCGGTCGTCTATCCGGCGATGCCGGTGATGGTGAAGACCCCGGCGCACCCGGTGGTGGTGCTGCCGCCCAGACTTGGTACTGCGGGTGCCTGGCGGGTGGAATGCGGCGATGACGGCGTCTGCGCACTGCACGTGAACGAGGCCGGCCGTTTGCAGGGTTTCGTACTCACCGGAAGCGAAACCGGACGGCGCAACGCCTTGGTAAAAGCGCTGGCCGCTTGAGTTGCGGCGCCGTTCAGTCGCGTGGCGATGCATCGCGGCAACCGGCAGGCGTGAAATGGTCACTCGGGAAACGAGAAGTGAACGGCAATAGTTTAGCGGGCTCGCACGAGGATCGCGCGTTCCCTGCATGGCCAGCACGCGCAACTTGCGCGAAAATGCCGCATGGACATCTTCAGAAGCTTCCACCTGCAATGCGCACGGCGCCTGCCCGCGCTGCCCGACACCCACCCTTGTTCGCGCCTGCACGGTCATTCGTTCACAGTCGAGCTCACCGTCAGCGGCGACCCCGATCCCGTGCTTGGCTGGGTGCTCGACTTCGCCGACCTCGAGGCGGCCTGGCAGCCCATCCATGCCGCACTCGACCATCGCTGCCTCAACGACATCGCCGGACTGGAGAACCCCACCAGCGAGAACCTGGCGATGTGGCTGTGGCAGCAGCTCAAACCCGCCTTGCACGGCCTGTCGCAGATCCGCGTGATGGAAACCCACAACGCCGGCTGCAGCTACCGCGGCTAGGCTGGCCGTACCCTCACACGGACCCACCCGATGCATACCCCGTCCCGTGGCAGCATCCTGATCCTGGCGCTGAGCCAGGCCCTGATGCTTTCCGCCATTGTCCTCTCCATGACGCTCGCCGCGATCCTCGGCAGCATGCTCGCCCCCGACAAGGGACTCGCGACGCTGCCGGTGGCGGCGATGGTGATCGGGACCGCCATCGCCTCGTTGCCAGCGGCGGCGTTCATGCGCCGGTACGGACGTCGTCCGGGATTCCTGGTTGGTGCATTGCAGGGGGTGGGGGGCAGTCTGCTATGCGGCCTCGCGCTGCACCAAGGCAGCTTTGCCTGGTTCGTCGCCGGCCATGTCCTGCTCGGCAGCTACCAGGGCTTCGCCAACTACTACCGTTTCGCCGCGGTCGAAGCTGCCGCTCCGGCGCATGCCGGCCGGGCCGTTTCCATGGTGGTGGCCGGCGGGGTGGTCGCGGCCTTCGTCGGCCCCCAACTCGCGCAGTGGGGACGTGACTGGATCGCCGGAGAGCTGTTCATCGGCGCCTACCTGGCGCAGGCCGTCCTCAGCCTCGTTGCGCTCATCCTGCTCTCCCGCCTGCGGCTTCCGCGAGCGAGTCATGCCGCGCCCGGCGGCTCGGCACGTACGCTGCGCGAAATCCTGGCGCAGCCGGTGCTGCGGGTATCGATTCTCGGCACGGCAATCGGCTATGCCGTCATGATCATGGTGATGACTGCGACTCCGCTGGCGATACTGGGCTGCGGCCTGCCGGGGACGAGCGTGACGCCGGTGATCCAGTGGCACGTGGTGGGCATGTTCGCACCGTCCTTTTTCACCGGTTCGCTGATCAGGCGTTACGGCGCGCCCCGCATCATGCAGGCCGGATTCGTCCTGCTGCTCGGCGAGGTGCTGCTGGCGCTATCGGGCGTCGAGTTCCTGCATTTCCTGTCAGCGCTGGTGCTGCTCGGCATCGGCTGGAATTTTGCCTTCATCGGCGGGACGACGTTGCTGACCCAAACCTACCGGCCCGCCGAACAGCTGAAGGTGCAGGCAGTGAACGAGTTTGCCGTCTTCGGCCTGGTGGCGCTGGCCACCCTGTCGGCGGGATGGCTCTACGACCGCTTCGGCTGGGCCACGCTGAATCTCGCGGTGGTGCCCCTGCTGGTTGCGGCATTGATCGCGACCGCCGGAATCGAACGGCGGCTTCGCCAGGCGGTGCCGGCAGTCCCCTAATCCCACCACCCAAGCCTTGGCTTGACTGCCGGACCACCTCAGTCCGGCGTGGGAGGCGTTTCTGACTGGCTGACCTCGTCTGCCTGGCTGGCCTCGTCTGCTTGAATCGGCGTGGCGAGCACCTTGTCGATGCGCTTGCCGTCGAGGTCGACCACCTCCAGCCGCCAGTTCTCCCAACCCAGCACGTCGCCGGTCTGCGGCAGCCTGCCCGACAGCCACATCACCAGCCCGCTCAGCGTGTGGTAGCGGCCGCGATCCTCCTCCGGCACGCTTTTCAGGTTCAACCGGTCCTTCAGTTCCGGAATGGGGATCAGGCCGTCGAGCAGCCAGGAGCCGTCCTCGCGCTGCACCGCCCAGGCCTCCGCCGGGCTGCTCGGCTTGAATTCGCCGGTCACTGCTTCCAGCACGTCCTGCATCGTGACCAGGCCGTTGATTTCGCCGTATTCGTCGATCACCAGCACCATCTGGGTGTCGGATGCACGGAACTGTTCCAGCAGGTCCATTCCGGTGAGGCTTTCCGGCACATACACCGCCGGCGTCAGCTGCGCGGTCAGGTCGGGAGGGGCGCCTTTGAGCGACTGGTTGAGCAGCTGCTTGGCGCTGACGATACCCAGCACATCGTCGATCCCGTTGCGGCAGACCGGAAAGCGCGAATGCTCCGATTCGGCGATGCGCAGCAGGTTGTCCTCCAGCGGAAGGGCGGTGTCGAGATAGACGATGTCGGCTCGTGGAACCATCAGCGAGTGGATGTGGCGCTCGTCGAGACGGAACACATTGCGGACCATCTCGCGTTCCTGCTGTTCGATCGCGCCGCTCTCCGAGCCTTCCTGCAGCAAGGCATGGATTTCGTCCTCGATCACGCCTTCCTGCGGCGCTTCCTGTTTGCCCAGCAGGCGAAGGATCGCGTCGGTCGACACCGACAGCAGCCGCACGAAAGGGCGCGCCAGAATCGCCAGGAACATCATCGGGCGTGCCACCCGCCGGGCGATGCCTTCGGGGTTGAACTGTCCGATGCGCTTGGGCACCAGTTCGCCGATGACGATCGAGACATAGGTGATGACGATCACTACCAGTGCGGTCGCTGCGATATGGCTGGTGTCCGTCTTCATCCCGATCGACTGCAGCCAGCGCGACAGGGGTTCGGCCAGCGCGCCTTCGCCGATGATGCCGCTGAGGATGCCGATCGAGGTGATGCCGACCTGAACCGTCGACAAGAAGCGCGTGGGCGTGTCGTGCAGCTTGATGGCTATTTGAGCGGCCGTGTCGCCCTCGTCGGCATGGCGTGCAAGGCGCGCACGTCGCGCCGTTATCAGCGCGATTTCAGACATGGCGAAGACGCCATTCAGCAGGATCAGTCCGACTAGAAGCAGGATTTCCATGAAGGGATGCGAAGGGACGCCCGGGACCGGATGTCAGCCAGGGCATCCACGCAGGCAGCCGGCCCGGCGGAGCGAGAAAAGGCGACGCCCGTTGACGGACGTCGCCTTGAGTCGGGCGCTTACTTGACCGCCAGCTTCTTGGCCGAACCAGCCGCCTTTTTCGGCAGCGTCAGTTCCAGCACGCCGTCGCTGTACTTGGCTTCTGCGCTGGCTTCGTCCACTTCGCTCGCAAGCGTGAAGTTGCGCGCCACCTTGCCGACGTAGCGCTCCGAACGCAGCACCTTTTCGCCCTGTTTCTCTTCTTTCTCGATTTTGGTTTCGGCACTGATCGAGACCTGGTTGCCTTCAATGCTGACCTGGATGTCCTCCTTCTTCACGCCTGGGATATCGGCACGCACGGTATAGGCCTTGTCGTCCTCCTTCAGATCCATCTTGATCTGCATCTGGGGCTGGCCCTCGACGAGCATGGGGCGCACGAGGAAACCCTTGAACAGGTCGTCGAGATCGACGAAGGGGTCGAAGCGGGTGAGGTTGAGGGGATCGTAATGGGTGAGATTAGCCATGACCGTTGCTCCAAAAAAAGTTGCCGGGATAAAGCCGCCGATGCGGCTACACACTTAATCTAGGACCAAATCCAGCCAAATCAAGACGCCTCCATCCGCTTGGAGATCCCGCGTCAAGGATTCATTCCAGGATCAATCGGGCCAAGCCCGCATAATCCCGATCGAAATGGTGGCCACCTCGCAGCGTAATGGTTCTGGCCATCGTGGCATCGAGTTTGGGGCAAAGGCTGTCACGCTCCCTTGCACCGCGCACGCACAGCAATGGCGTGCCCGCGAGTTGGGCGACTTCGCTGGCGACATCCGGACCGTCCCTGGTGCCGCCCAGCCAATCGACGAGCTTGAATTCGAAATGCGCTCGCGTACCCGGCGCCAACAGCACAATTTTCTCGATGTCAGACTTTAATTCCGCGGGCAGGCGTCTTGCCAGAAACGGCAATACATCGGCGCCAAGGGAATAGCCGATGAGGACGATCCGTCGCCGCTTCAGCGCGGTCCGGTAATGCTTGAGGATTCTTGCCAGGTCGCTGGCGGCCATGTCTGGCGTGCGTGGGGTCCAGTAATAGCGCAGGGAGTTCCAGCCGATCACGGTCATGCCGCGTTCCGCCAGCGCCGACGAAAGCACCCGGTCCAGGCTGGACCAGCCGCCGTCCCCGGAAAGCAGTATCGCCAGCGTGTCGCCAGGTTGAGGCGAGACGACGACCGTCAGCGGCAAGTCGTCCACGCCCACCTCTGCACGGACTCCCCGGCCGGAACCCGGTACCGTCAGCAAAAGCCCGATCAAGATGAGCTGACGAAAAAAGCGGCGATGCAGGTTACTCATGCGGTTTCACCTCAACGGCCGACTACACCCCTGATGCCTCCTGCGATCAAAGCCGCCACGTCCAGCAAGACCGTCGGCAGCCCCAGCCCTCCGGGTGCGGCAAGGTATTTGGGGCGCCACACAGGCGAGAACTTCTCCTTGTAGGCACGAAGACCTTCAAAGTTGTAGAAGTGTTCCCCGTGCTGGAAGATCAGGGTTCCCAAGCGGTGCCACAAAGGCGCGAGAGGATGGGATTCCAGACCGGAAAGCGGGGCCATGCCGAGATTGAACTGGCCGTATCCCTCGCGGGCGCCCCACAGCATGAGCTCGGCGAACAGGTAATCCATGAGGCCAGGAGGCGCCTCGGGCAACTGGCGCATGAGATCGATGGACAGTTCGTGCCGCCCGGCGGACGTCAGGACATTGGCAAAGGCCACGATACGCCCATCGAGTCGAACCAGCGCGCAAGGAAAATGGGCCAGATACGCGGGCTCGAAATACCCCAGGGCGAAGCCCTTTTCCCGGGTGTGCTTCTTCGCCAGCCAGGTATCGGAAACATGCCTGAGCTCGTCCATCACCGGCGGCACCGCCGCAGGTGGCAATACTTGAAAGCTCAGCCGCTCTCGCTGGGCGCGGTGGTGGGCCTGGCGCAGATCCTTGCGTGCGCTGCCCTCGAGCGAGAACCCGGCCAGGGAAACCACGCCTTCCTCACCCATTTTCATCGCGGTCAGGCCGAGGTCCAGATAGAGCGGCAGGTTCTCCGCATCCACCTGGTAGAAGACGGCACGCCCGCCATGGCGATCCGCCATCTCCCGGAACCGCCAGGCCAGCGTCTCGCGGGCAGTCTCCGGCCCGACCGGGTCGCCCATGGCGATCCAGCTCTGGCCGCGCACCTGGTACATGATGAAGGCCTCTCCCGCCGGATCGAACAGCAGGCGCTTGTCGCCCAGCAGCGCAAGGGCGGCGTCGGTCTGGGGTGCGGCGGCAACGATACGGGCAGCCTGCGCCAGATCGTTCGCGCTGGGCCTGCCGGGCTCGGGCGGTGCCGGCCGCAGCAGATGAAGCAGACCCAGCCCGGCCCCCGTCAAGACAAGCAACAGCGAGGCGCGCAGGAAACGGGGGGCATCGCCCCTGAGGGCGAACTGCCACCACAGATCATTGGAATAGTCGACGTGCTGGAATGAGAACACCCCCAACCAGACGGTCGCGACCAGGAGCAGTAGCACCGAGAGCATCCAGCCGGGCGAAAAACTCCTGGCGATGAGTGAGGCGCGCCGATTGAACGCGTCGCGCCCGAGCCAGAGGATGCCCAGAACCAGGGTGGAAAGCAGCGCCTCTTCATAATCCAGGCCCTTGATCAGGGAGGCCAATGCGCCCACCGTCAGTAACCAAAAGGACAGGTGGTACGCGGCATCGACCCTGCGGTACAGGCCTCGCGCCAGGATGACGAGACCCAGGCCGGCCAGGCTGCTCATCAGATGCGAGACCTCCAGCAGCGGCAGCGGCACAAAGTCCTGCAGCAGGGACAGGCGTTCCGGGAGCGCGGGCGTGCTCCCGGAAAACAGCAGCAGCGCCCCGGTGATGAAGACGGCGCTGCTGACCGTCATCGGCGCCATCCAGCCGAATATCTGGCGCGCCCAGTCCAGGCCCTGGGCGAGTGCCACGCGGCGCGCGTGCACCAGCATTCCGGCAGCCAGCAACGCCGCCACGGCCAGGGGGACCAGATAATAAATTGCCCGGTAGGCCAGAATGGCGGCGAGCAAACCTTCCCTTGGCACGTCCGGCAGGGCCAGCAGCAATACCGTCTCGAACACCCCGAGCCCGGCTGGCACATGGCTGACGATGCCAGCCACCACCGCCAGCACGTATACGCCCAGGAACATGGGAAAAGGAACCGCCGCGTCCCCCGGCAGGAGCCAGAACAGGGCGGCGGCCGCGCAACTTAGGTCGACAACGGCCAGGATCAGTTGGCCCAGGGCGATACCGGTGCCGGGCAGGCGCCACTGCCAGTTGCCCAGCCGGATGGGTGAGCGGCGCAATCCGATGCCCAGGTATGCCGCCACCAGGACGAGTAGCAGGGCGCCGATGATACGGCTGCTATCCGGTGAGAGGTGCAGAAGCTGTCCGGTCTGCGCCGGTTCGAGCAGCATGGCCAGTCCGGCAACAAACGTCACGCCTACTCCGAAGGTCAACCCGATCAGAGCGGCCAGCCCGGCCACTTCGGTGGCCGAGAGCCCCGCTGCCGTATAAAGGCGCAAGCGGACCGCGCCTGCGGAGAACACAGCCATGCCCACGTTATGCCCCACGGTCGTAGCAATGAAAGCGTTCAGCGCTACGCGCGGATAGGGCAAATCGTAGCCCAGATGGCGCAGGGCCAGGACGTCGTAGCCCGTCAGGGCAAGGTAGCTGCCGAGCGTTCCCAGTGCGGCCAGCAGCAAGCTGCTGGCGGATACCTGGTAAAGGGCCTGGCGGACGTCGGACGGGTGAAGCGGCGCCAGTTCGTGGTGCAGCATCCCCAGCACGTAGATGAACAACGACAGACTGACTGCGGCCGCCAGAAGATGGCGCTGCGGATAGAGCACGTCCCTGAGATTCGTGAGCGCGGCTTTCAAGGGATTAGCCAGCCAATGAGTCGCGAGACGCGAAGGCGGGATCGTTTTGCCAAGCCAGGCTAGCCTGAATCATCCTTGCAAGTACTCTGGAGAGGTGTCGGTTTCGCTCCAAATCATCCCGATTGCCGTAAGCCCGCAGGGCATCAGCATGCTCCGCGCCCGCATCCAAGAGGCGGCGTCCAACAAGCGAAGCACACCATTCGGCCCGCTATATCGAGGTGCGAATCCCGTTCAACAAGACAGCTGAATATTGCGATCAGCGGGCGAATCCGGGAGCGTGCTGCAGGCTATCGTTACCGAGCCGCTGTACGTTGTGAAGGCGCCTCGGTTTTCGTCATCACATCGGTCTCATCGGCAGCCTCGCCATCCCACGTCGCGTTCAACGGCAGTTTGTTTTCGACCCGCAGTGCTGCAGCGAGATACTGCTCCAGTGTGAGATGGGCGTCTGAAATGGGTACGGCAATCGCGCGTGGATTTTGCGAGATTTCCGCCACCAGCGCGTCATTGACCGCAACATTCGCGCGCGTGCCGTCGCCCGCCGATTTCTTGCGCACGAGATTGATGAGCCGGCCTGGGTCGTGCTTGCGTTTGTCGTCCTCGAGCACCGGGTAGGTCTGCATCACCAGCGTGTCACCCCGCCAGCCCGCCAGGAGCGGTTGGTTCACGACGGTGACCGGCGTTCCGACCGGCACTGCGCCATAGATGCCGACGATATCCTCAGGGTACAGTCGAAGGCAGCCATGCGTGCCGCGCAGGCCAATGCTTGGGGGCTTGTCGGTGCCGTGGATCGCATATTCCGACCAGCCGAGCCTGAGCACATGCGTACCCAAGGGATTGTCCGGGCCGGGCGGCACCACTTTGGGCAACGGATTGCCATCGGCCGCGTGCTCCTTGTGGATTGCCGCGGTCGGAGTCCAGGCCGGAGCCTCGGTCTTGGAGACAATTTTGGTGCTGCCTTCCGGCGTTCTCCAGCCGATGCGGCCGATGCCGATGGGATGGGTGATCACCTGCTGCAGCTCGCCGGGCTGTGCTTTCGGAAAATAAAACAGACGCATCGCCGCCAGGTTGATCACGATGCCCTGTCGCTTCGCGTCCGGCAGGACAAACTGGGTGGGAATGACGACTTCGGTGCCCGGCTTGGGCAACCACGGATCGACATCGGGATTGGCGGTGACGATCTCTTCGTACCCGACGTTGAAACGCCGCGCGATATCCGACAGCGTGTCCTCATCGCGCGTCCGGACGATCTGCACGATGCCGACCACGTCATCCGTGGGGTTGATTGTGAATTCGTGCATCGCGACCGGAGTCGGCAGGACCGGTGCCTGCACAGCCGGCACGGCACTCGCTTCCGGTCGGTTGAGCGACTGGCAACCTGCGAGCAGGGCGATGCCCGCCAGCGCGGCGTAACGGATCAGTGACGAAGTTCTGGGCGGCATGGGCATGCCCTTTCTAAACGGTGATGATTGACATGTCAGACTCAGCCATATGTCAGTTGGCGCTGAATCGTCGATAAACCGCCCGGTTCTCTAGCGTCCTTCCGGCCTGAATGTCGTGCATCCACTGGGCCGAATAATGGACCGTCTGCTTTCCAGGCTGACTCGGCTGCCGGCCGATTCTGGTAGCAAATGGGCAAGGCTCTGAGACAGTTTAGTCCACCTTCCTGTGAAGGGCATAGACCGAACAACAGACGAACGTGACGATGAGCAACCACTTTACCGATGCTGTGACGCCCGCGGCAACGTACCACGCCCGAACAAGCGGGGCGGTGGCATACAGGAAATACAGGTGCAGTGCATTTTCGATCGCATCGGCTGCAGCAGCAACGGGCAATGAAAGCGCAAGCAGCGACCTCGTCCGTGGTGTGGCCCTCCGAAACAGCCCTGTTCGCTTTGACAAAAGGTAACCAAGCGCGCCGTAGCATGCCAGCAAAGGAAAATCTATTGCGAAATGGGCCTTGAATCGAGAGACATCCGCAGGTTGCCAGGCGTTGAGAATGCGTCTGAAAGCAGATTCCGTGAACGTGAATTGAATGGCCGGGATGCTCGGGTCCAGTGGCGACGTGTAGAGTGCCATTGCGACAAAGAGCAGGGCGGATGCTGCTGCCAGAATGCGAACCGTTTGCATGGCGCGCGGCGGGTTGTTGGCCGCGGCCCGTCAGGGCCGTTGCGCCTGCAGCGAATGCTTAGGCGCCTGCGGCACGATTTCGATCGGGGTTCCTGGTCTGACAGACTGCCAGACCGTCTCCATGTCTTCGTTGCTGAGGGCAATACAGCCCCGGGTCCAGTTGAAGTCTTGCATGACCGGGGCGGCCCACGCGAAACCATTGCGCTGGCCATGGATCATGACCGCACCGCCGGGACTGACCCCGCGCCTCCTGGCGCTCGCGATGTCATCGGTGTTGGGATATGAAATATGGATCGCCTTGTGGTAGGCGCTATCCGGTTTCTTGAAATCGAGACGATAAGATCCCTCCGGTGTCCGCTCATCCCCTTCCTGTTGTTTGTGACCCTCGGGGTTTGCGCCAAAAACAACCGGCAGCGAGGCCAGGACGCGGCCTTCCTTGTATAGGTAGAGCATTTTCTCGCTCTTTATCACCACGACCTTGTCTGCTGCCTCGATGCCGAAGGCAGTTTTCGCGATAAGGAACAGTGCGATTGCAAGATATGTGCGCATAGCCTCCCCGGGGGCATCAGGTAGATATACGAACCCTAACGTCCGTATGGCATCGGGTATTTAGAGCACCGGTTCGCATGCCACCCGGTCGGCTTACCTGGCGCGCTCGAAGATTTCATCGGGCAACGTAAACTCCCCTCGCGACTTGAAGCGTACGCTGTTGAACGCCGGTCCTGCGAGTCTTCCGGTCATCTCATACGTGAGCTTCTCGCGGGGGTCGCCGGCCATGATGCCGACGGCCTGTCGCGCGACACGGAGTATCGAAATGCTCACTGGGACGTCGACGATCTTTTCGCCAAAGCGCGGCACGGCCCCGACAGCGTCGCTCACGCCGGTGGCGAAGCGGTTGCCCTGCACATCTATCTGGACTGACACGCCATTGAAGTCCAGGGGCAAGTCATTGGGATTTTGAATTCGCAGCTTGACCAGCATCCGGAGTTCCAATCCCTCGCCCCGAAGCGGCTCGATGCCGGCAATGATGACCTGAACGGGTTCGCGACCCTGGAGGCTGGCACACCCACCGAATTGAAGCGTTCCGCAGGCAAGCATCGCGAGCAGCGCTTTCCGGCCAATCGACATGATGGTCTCCGTCGCAGTTACAGGGTGATGGGAACGGTGAGCTACCACTCATTTCCAGTTTTTCAGGATAGCCAAAGTCTCGAATTCGTGCGGACCACCATGTGTGCGGACGTGATCAGGTCGCGCTTGCGATATGTGTATCTGGGAGCGCAGCCTTGTCCCCAGAAACGCCGTGCGCTTTTCCCACCGCACAGATATTTTTCCCCAGTTCCAATTCCTGCGCCTTGCTCTCGTCCGGGCTCACCAGCCCCGCATTGGCCCGCTTGATTTCGACATACGCTGCGGGAAACTCCGGCAGGTTCGCCAGGATATAGTCGCAGAATGCCCTCTCGCCCTCGGCCAGCTTGAGCAGGCCCGGATTGCTCCGCTTGAGCTCGCCCAGCGTCGCGCGGAAGACGTCGTTTGCGTCGCCTGCCGCGATGTCGCTGAAATGGGCGGGCAGCACCACCGTGTCGTCCGGCAGTTGCAGCATCCGCTTCAGCGAGTCGTAGAGCAGCGGGGTCCATGCCTCGGCTTTTCCGCCCAGATCCGGGCGGGCGATGGACTCCAGGAACAGGCTGTCGCCGCTCAGCAGATAATGTCCCTCGATGAGGAAGGCGACCATCCCAAGCGTGTGGCCTGGAAAGTGCAGCGTCGTCACCTCGGCCGAACCGATGCGAAACGTCTTCCCTTCCTCCAGCGGTCGATACCTGATGCGGGCGGGCAGCATGTCGATCGGGTGGATCGCATCGTAGGGGTGCAGATGATACGGAACATTGCCGCGCTGACTCAGTTGCGGTCCCCCGCTAAGATGATCCGCATGCAGGTGGGTATCCAGCACCTTCTCGATGCGCGCCCCTACGTCGGCAGCCAGTTCGCGATAAATCTCGATGTGTCGCGCGGGGTCGAACACTGCGGCGTGCCCGTCGCTCACCAGAACGTGGCTCACGCAACCGCGTGCCGGACGCACCACCTGATAGAGCGAAAAGTGCGCGCTCCCGTCGACCGGGCGCCAGTAGTAGAAGTTGCCCCAGGCTTCCATGCCGCCTTCCATGTTCACCGCGTCGAAGCCCAGGCGGCGCAGCCCCTCTGCAACGTAATTGGAGGTGTTCCCCTCGGCGCAGACGGCGAGGATGAGGCGGTCGCTGGGCAGCTGCGGCATCAGCTGCGCGCGCACTCCGCGTATCACGGCCTCGACGACGTCCTCCTGCTCGCCCTCCAGGTCGAGCAGCTCGAAATAGGGGATGTTGAGCGCGGGGACGGGGTGTGGCCCTTCCACCCGCCAGCGTTCAAACTCGTCGCGGTTGCGCACGTCGAGGATGAACATCGGCTCGTTGTGCGACAGGCGTTCCCACACCTGTTGCGGACTGGATGCGGTCGTGACTTGCTTCAACACGGGATACCTCCTTGCGGAGCTCGCTACTCCGAAACATCGCAGGTCAGGCACGCGGCTTAGCGTGTCGACCGAATACTTGAAATATAGCTGATGACCGGTTGCCGGTCGCCCGGTTCCGCGGTTCGATGTCAGAGGTGCGGTTTGGTCCGGCAGGACTTCATAGGGTATGTTCCCGTAGCGGTCGTCTTTCCGGGCCATCGCGATCCAGAGGAAAACCCAGCAGCCTGCTCGTCAGCGCGCTTATGTAAGGGCTTGCGCAGCATGGGGGGCAGCTTGCGCGACAGCCCCAGCATGACCCTGGCGATGACGAGGATGATGCCGATGCGCAGTCATCGGTCTTGGTCCGTCAGCCATAGGCACGACAGTGCGGGCAAGACGAGAGCGTCGTTTTCCACTTCGACGCACGCGCCGGTGCAGAGGTCTTTCATCACTTTCGTCTGGAAGAAGCCGTAGGTTCGCAAAGCCTCGGCGGCAAGCAGTTGCGGCTCGTTATTGAAGTTGACGATCACCAGCACCCGGTTGCGGCTCTGCTGCGAGTCGCTGCGAGAAAAGACCAGCAGGTTGGGGTTGTCCATCGCCAGAAACTGGCGGTTGTCGACATCCGCGAATGCCGTGGTTTCCTTGCGCAAGGCGATCATTTTCTTCAGGGTGCTGAAGATGCGCTGCTCGACGGTTCCCGTCTCGTGCCGTTTTTTTGCCTTGTTCCAGTCGAAGTACGATCGATGCATCCAGCGGTTATCGGCCGCCACGGTCGGGTCGGCGAGGTATTCCAGGCTGTTGAGCGTGCCGATCGCATCGCCGTAGTACAGCAACGGGATGCCGCCGAACGACAGGATCACGCTGTGCAGCAGCACAATGGTTTTGATCGCGGCGTCAATCGCTGCCTCGTCCCCGGTTTCCATCGCGGACTCCAGCCCGACCAGCGAGGCGAGCGAGCCCGAGATACGCGCGTCGCCCGTTTTCGGGTTCTCGCCAAAAGGTAAACCGCGGGCAGGCGAGCCGGAAAAGCGACCGGTGAAGTAATCCAGGATGAAGCGCCGGTGCGGTGCCGGATCGTAGCCCGCCAGCCGGATATCGCTGTCGGCGAAACCAAGTCCGATGTCGTCGTGGCAGCGCACGTAATTGAGCCAGGTTGCCCATTCCAGCTTGGCCGGAAGATTCTTGATGCCCTGGTTGAGCAAGGCGGCATTCTTCGTTGCAACCGCATCCCACAACAGCGCCATCAGCGTAGCGTTGTAGGCAATCTCGCACTCCTTGGCATTGATTGCGTCCTCGCCGAAGTACTTCGAGATTTCACTCGGTGCGACGATGGCTTCGGCGATGAACAGCACGCCCGGGGCAGTGACCTGGCAGCAATCCTTCATCAGCTGCAGCAGCAGGTGCGCCTCGCGCTCATTCTGGCAGGTGCTCCCCATCTGCTTCCACAGAAACGCCACCGCGTCCAGGCGCAGGATGTCCGCTCCCCGGTTCGCCCAGAACAGGATGATATCGATCATTTCAACCAGCACCGCCGGGTTCCGGTAGTTCAAATCCCATTGGTAGGTATTGAACACGGTCATCACCCACTTGCCCATTTCCGTGTCCCAGGTGAAGTTGCCGGGCGCGGTGACCGGAAAGATTTCCGGCATGGTTTGTTCGTAAATGTCGGGGATATCGCGGTCATCGAAGACGTAGTAGTAATCCTGGTAGCGTTTGTCTCCCTGGCGCGCGCGCCGAGCCCACTCGTGTTCGTCGGAGGTATGGTTGACGACCACATCCAGCACCAGCAGCATGTCGCGTCGCTTGAGCGTGGTGGCCAGCGCCACGACATCTTCAAGCGTTCCGAAACGGGTATCGATCCGGTAGAAGTCGCGCACGGCGTAACCACCATCGCGATGGTCCGGCGGGCAGTCGAGCATGGGCATGACGTGCAGCAGGTTGATGCCGAGTTCCTGCAGATAGGGCAGGTTGTCGTGCAAGCCTTTCAGGTTGTCGGCATAACGGTCGCAGTAAAGCGCCATGCCGACCCACTTTTGGCTGAGAAACCAGTTGTAGTCGCGTTCCCGCGCCAGGTCCGATTTTCGCAGCACCGGCGCGCGTTCAATGTAGCGGAGCGCGAGCGTCTCGACCAGGTCCACCATCTGTTCCTTGAAATCGGCCCGCTCTCCGTAGAGGAGTTTGAACAGGGAATGGATGGCATAGAAATTGGCACCCAGCCGGGTATAAAAATGGCGCAGGGAATGGTTGCCGATCTCGGGTTTGAGTTCGTGCAGGATTTCGTTCAGTAGGGCGTGGGACACCTGTTCGTACATGATTATTCTTTTTCCCGCTCAGATTCGATCCGGCGAACACCGATCGAAGTGTCCGCCGCTTCGTCTGCCAGCATCAGCCAGGTACGGGTTTCCGGAATGAAATGAACCACGCCTTCGAGGATGCCGGCGCTGTAATTTCCATTCATGCCGAAGAGTCCGCCGCGAGCGAGATGCAGGTTTGCGGCATCGGCCTGCGCTGTGGCTGCGGCTCGAACCGCGGCTTGCGCATTGGCAACCAGTACGGAGGGAATGTCGCTGACCAACACGTCCAGGTCATTGCCGCTGTCGCCGGCGAAAACGGTGCGATCCAGCGGAATGCGCAGCCGCGCGCGAAGAAACTCGAGGGCATGGCGCTTGCTGGCGGAGGCCGGCAAGACGTCCAGCAGGCCGGTTGCCGTGGTTTCGTCGCTGCTCCATACCAGATTAACCGAGACACCGCTGGCCGCCAGGCGTTGCCGGACGCAATCCAGCAGTTCGGTCGGATCGGCCAGCGGAGGCGCGTAATAACTCAGCTTGCAGGCCCCCTGCTTGGCCATCTCCTGCAGACGCAGACCGGGTAGCTCGCCCACCATCGCGGTCAGTTCAGAACGGCTGCGGCCACCCCAGTCGACCGTGATGGTCCGCTGCCAATCCAGCAACGGTCGCCAGTCATCGGCGCTGGTTTCATACAGGCTGGTGCCTACGTCGGCGATGACAAAGTCCGGGCGTGGCAATTCGTACTCGGCCATCGCAGCCTTCACCAATTCCCGATGGCGGCCGGTCACGTAAGCGAGCCTGACCTCCGGTCGTGTGGCCAGCCGGCGGAAGCGGTGCCGCGCAAGCGGCGACTCCGGCTGAGCGCCATTGGGCAGCAGGGTACGGTCAAGGTCGGTGGCGAGGAGGATGGGCGTGTCCATTCAAGCTGCTTCCTTTGCCGGTACCCGACAGCTACCGTAGAAGTCGTAGTGCTCGATGGCCTCCAGAATGCCGCGGGCATAACCGGCCTGCGCGAAGTAGATCCGTTCGACCTCGGCCAGCGCGCGCAGTTCGTCGTTGTGGCGATTGGCCACCACCACTGCCAGCGTATTGCCGCGCATCATGTCCTCGTCGGAGCCGGAGCCCCCGGCAGCCAGGACCTGTTCCAGCGGTACCCCCCACTGATCGGCAAACCAGCGCACCGCAAACCCCTTTGAAGCGCGGATGGGCAGCACATCGAGAAACTGACCGAAGGACAGCGTGACATTCACAGTCTGATCGCCCTGATGCAGCAGCCGGTTGATCTCCTCTAACGACGGTGCGACCTGGGGGTCGATGTAGTAGCTGATCTTGAAGCGGCTTTGCTCGGATTTGGGCTGGCGCGTCAAGCCCGGCAGTTGTTCCAGAATGGCGCGCACTGCGGCCGGCGTCCAGAGGTGATCAATGTGGCGGGTCCAGGCCAGGTCCATGGTGTATTCCGGCGCAAAGTGGATCGCAGCGCCGAGACTGGTGATGAGCACATCCGGCATCGGGATGTTGTAGCGGCGCATGACCTTGAGAGCGGATTCCAGCGAACGCCCGGTGGCGATGCCGAAGCTCGCACACTTGCGGTGTTCACGCACCACCCTGATGAACTCCGTCAGCGACTCCGGATCGCCAAGCAGATTCTGGTCCAGATCTGTGAACAGCGCGCGGTCGTGGTACAGCATGGGGCGGCGCGAGGGCGGTTGACGCGTGGGTCGGCGATCTTCCAGAAGTGATTTCACTGCGGACAGATAGGCGCGGGCATGTGCCGGCCAGGCGTAATGCTGCTGCACCCCACGCAAGCCCTCGCGCGCGAGCTTCATCCAGTTGCCTTGGTCCTGCAGCACGCTCAGCAGCGCAGCGGCCATGTCTTCGGCATTGAGTGGATCAATCAGGTAGCCGTTGTGGCAGTTGCCGATGATGTCCTGCGGCCCGCCATCGGACGTGGCGACGATGGGCAGGCCGCTGGCTGCCGCCTCGATCAGGGTCAGGCCGAAGGGCTCGGTCAGCGCCGGGTTGACGAACACGCCGCCCGATGCCGCCGCCAGGCGATATAGAACCGGTACTTCGTCGTGCCGGTGATGCTTGGGATAGGCCACCTTGCCGTACAGGTCGTAGCGGTCGACATCCAGCAATAGGTCACCGAGGACACTCTGCGTACCGTTGTCGAGGTCGCGGATATCGTCGCGGTTGCCTGCGATCACCACCAGGTTGGCGCGCTCCTGGAGTTCCGTCGATTCGCCATAGGCTTGCACCAGGGTGGTGATGTTTTTGCGCTCATCCGGGCGCGATACCGTCAGGATCATCGGCTTGGCCGGCTCGTTTAAAAAGCGTGCCACATCGGCAGCGATCGGTGCGTGCCGTTCGCTGCCATCAGGCGGCATGAATCGCCTGAGGTCGGTGCCTGGCGGAATCACCCGCATCTGCTCCGGCTGATAGTGGTCGTACAGGCCGTACTGTTCCTCGATCTCGTTGGCCGTGGACGCGATCACCAGCGAGGCCGAGCCGAGGGTCAGTTCCTCCGCCTCCACCCGCCGCGCCATGTGGTAGCGGGCCTCGATCACGTCGCGCTTCACTCCGGCAGCGATGAGGCGGCGACGCTTGACGCGGCCCAACGAATGTCCGGTATGCACCAGTGGTAACCCAAGCAGGTTGGCGAGGCGGGTGCCGACGTAGCCCGCATCGGCATAGTGGCTGTGGACAATGTCAGGACTGAGGCCTTCAGCACGCAAAAGAGCCAGGGCGTTGTCGGCGAAGGAATCCAGGTGGTCCCACAGTTCCTCCTTGCGGATATATCCCTCCGGCCCCACATCGATGCGGACGATACGCGCCTTGGGACCGAGTGCTTCAATGGGCTCGGCATAATCCGGGCCGACGTGCGGATCCACCACGCGCCGGGTCATCAAATCCACCCGCGCCACCCCCGGCAGTTCCGCCAGTGCGCGCGCCAACTCCACCGCATACAAGGTCTGCCCACCGGTATCGGCATCACGCCCGAGTTCGAGGTCATGGCCGCGAATCAGGCCATGAACACTCACCATCAAGATATAGAGCGGATTCATGTCGCGGGCCCATCAAGCTGCCAGGCCGTGATGAACGGCTGATAGAAATCGTCGCTGTCCGGAATCGCTCCGCGCAGGCGGCAGATCTCTCCGGCAAAGTGGTGGGAGCGTTCCAAGGCCTGTTCAACTGGCCAGCCCTGGGTCAGACCAAGAAGGAAAACAGCTGCGAAACCATCGCCGGCGCCCACGCTATCGACCACGTCGACGAGCGGTTCAGTTGGCCCGGTGTGGTGATAGGTGCCGTCGTTTTGCAGTAGCCAGGCGCCGTTCTGGCCTTCTGTGACGAGCAACTGCCGGATGCCGAAGGCATGAAGCATGCGTTTGCCAAGAACGGTTTGCGAGGCGCTGCCCAGCCCCATCATGTGCGCGACGCGGAGCAACTCCTTTTCGTTCATCTTGACGATTTCCGCCTTGCCCAGTGACCAGCGCAACACGTCCTTGCGCACCCAGGGGTCGCGCAGATTAATGTCAAGAAATCCCTTGGCGTGGATGGTCTGCATGAGCGCGCGCAAGGCTGGATGCGCAGCCGGACGTGTAATCGGGTACGCAACGGAACGCTGCGCCAGGGTGCCGAAATAAAGCCATTCCGGCCGGCTCGACAGGCCAACCAACCGGGCCATGTCGGCGTGAATGAAATCCCAGGCCTGGTCGGGCGCGATCTCGAAACGATGCCCCTGGCTGTTGGCTTCCAGATCGATCCGTACCTCCCCGGTGGGATGCAGACTGTCCAGTTGCACGCCATCGATCGGCAAGCCAGCCGATTGCATCGCGTCGAACAGGCGGTGGCCATGTTCATCCTTGCCGATGCGGGTGACCAGCATCGGAACCACCCCTATGCCCACGCCCAATCCGCGCAGATGATGCGCAACATTGAGAGGGGCGCCGCCTTGCACTTCGTGATCCGGGAAGCAGTCGATCAACACTTCGCCGAACAATAGGATGGTGGAATGATGGACCTCGGAAAGGGAATGAGGGACAGGTGGCGTCGTTCTTTCATCCATGCCTGACAGGTGCCCACGACTCATTGCGGCGTGCTCCCTGGCGCTGTCGCCCTCGCCCTGTTTTTCGGCGAGGTCAGCAAATCAGGAATTGGCTGTATCTGTTGAAAGTCATGGCTTTTCTCCTGGGCAGATCAAATGCCCGATTGCTTACGGAAACGGTTTTGAAACATAGTATGCTAGTAAATATTATTATGAAATAGCATCGTGTCGGCCGCGAGCAATCTGCTCGACAAATTTGCGCGGGCTGGTTTGGTGGAGCGTCTGCGTGGCGAGGAGGGTCGGCGTGTTGTACGCCTACGCTTGACAGATAAAGGTAGAGACATTGTGTACGCGCACCACGTCCGTTGACCGGTCTCGTGGTCGGTGCGTTGGAAAAATGCCGGAAGATTCACTGGCCAAGCTCGACCAGGAACTGGCCAGCCTAATCCAACGAATGATTAATTGGATCGGAGTGCTGTCACCCGCCATCACCACCAACTTTTGTTTGACTTCGCACGGTTGTGGCCGGGAGCCTGACAGATGGTGTTCGAAAGTAAGCCCGTTGACGGTGGCCGATGCGCGGATGAGGATCCGGCAGCTATAGACAATGAGGGGCAGCTATGGGTACCGGCGCACGCCGCTCGAAACGGGTCAGGCGGCGCCGGTTACCTTTGTGACTGCAAAAAAATCTCCTTCAGGGCTGATTCACTCGCGAGAGGCCTTTGCCGTGGCTGTAGAAATAGTTTCCTTCAGGGCTGATCACGACTGCTCTGGCTTGGCGTGCATCTACAAAGTAACGCCAGCCATAGCCCGGCTGTCCGATTGTTGCCTGAGTGGAGACGGCTTGCATGCCTGAGCCGCTCCGGTGCCTGTCCGTCGCCTGTCTGGGAAGATCGTCTGCATGCGAAAGCACGCTCATCGTGGTTGCTGCGACGCTCAGCACCACTGCAATATGGCTTGGCTTCATGATTGTTCCTTTCGATCGAGTCCAGTCGACGCTGACTGTCGATGTACTCTGAACTTCAAAACTTAAGGCAGCCTGATGCGTCCTGTGAGCCGACGACACGCGACAAAATGTGATGCACGGGCAGCCTGCTCAACTGCCGCTCGCCGCTCCTCGCGGCGCGGTGAAGTCGATCCGGTCGGCATCGTCCGGTTTCGGAAAATCGCCCCGCTAGTAATACCCCGGCCAGCGGGGTGAGGGATTGGCGGTGAACATCGTTACCTCCAACGCCAGCCGGCCGCCTCCCACCTGGAACGGTGGTTCTGCGAACCATGCGAAAAGCGGACTTTCTAAACCTAGTCGCTGTGGAAGCCATGTCAATCCGGCTCTGTGCTTCGGCCAGGCGAGAGTTGCCTTTATAGTCGAGGGTTGATGTTCCCCTTGACTTACCAGGAATTGAAAGATGATCGAGAATCAGGAATGTTTCAGCCGGGCGATGGCGTTGTTCGATACCGCCAATTCGGAAGACCCCAATCAGGACGAGGGCCAGCCGAAGGAACTGCTTTACGCCAGACGGATGTCGGACATGATCGCCCGCTTTGCGCCGGAGGCGTCCGAAGCGGCGCAACTGGCGGTGCGCGCCCAGCACATCCAGCGCTGGAAGGTGCCGCGCAATACCTATCCGATGACCAAGGAAGGCTATCATGCCTGGCGCACCGGGCTTTACACGTTCCAGGCAGACACCGCGGGTGAACTGATGCGCCAGGCCGGCTACGACGACGCGATGATCGAACGCGTCAGGAAGGCCGTCGGCAAGCGCGGCATCAAGAGCAATCCGGAGACGCAGATGCTGGAGGATGTCGCCAGTCTGGTGTTCATCGAGCATTACATGCTGGCCTTCGCGCAAAGCAAGCCCGAGTACGACGAAGCGAAGTGGCTGGAGATCATCCGCAAGACGTGGAAGAAGATGTCGAAGAACGCCCAGGCGTTTGCCCTGTCCGGCAAGCTCAAGCTGCCGGAGCCGCTGGTGCCGCTGATCACCAGGGCGATCAGCCAGTAAGCGCGGTCGCACAGGTTGGCCGCTTCGGATACGGGGCGGGCTCTCCGAACAACGTAACAGGCTTCAGCCGTCCGAGTCGAAGCGCAGCCGGCAACGGGTCTCGCGCGTCAGTGCCACGAACACCACGGCACCGGCGGCACTGATGGCCAGCCACAGAAAGGCGGCGTGGTAGGCGGCGGCGTCGTAGACGCGGGCGCCGTCGATCACGGTGCCTCGCCAGTTGCGGTCGAGGATCCAGCCCATGGCGCTCTGCTGGATGGCGGCGAAGCCGAGAACGGCCATGTTGACGACGCCGCCGACGGTGCCGGCGGCGCCCGGATGATTGACTTCGCGCGAGAAAGCGAAGCCGATGATGAGGCCTCCCGCGGAGAAGCCGATGACCGCGAACAGCAGATAGAGCGCCGTCGAGGACAGATCGGGCGCCAGCAGAAAGATCATCCAGCCGAGGGCGTGCGCGAGCGCCGCGCCGAGGTAGGGCGGCTTGCGCCGGCCCATGCGGTCGGACAGCGCGCCCAGGAGCGGGCCGCCGACCGCGAAACCGAGCAGCATCACGGTTGTGAAAACCGCGGCATGGCTGCGCTCGAGCCCGTGCACCTGGACCAGGTAGGGCACGCCCCAGAGGCCGGCGAAGGTCAGCACCGGCGCGGCGATGAGGCCGCCGGCGAAGAACAGCAGCCAGGTGTCGCGTTCGGAGACGACCCGCATCAGGGCGCGTGCGGCGGACATTGTGCCGTTGTTGAGCGCTTCCGGATGCGCATGGCTGGCGTAGCCACGCTCGGTGGGGTCGTCGCGCACCCACAGCCAGACGAATAGCGCCAGCACCAGCGTCGCGGCGGCGCTCGCCAGCATCGCGGCGCGCCAGCCGAAGCCTGAGACCGCCTCCGACAACGGTACACCGGCGAGTACGCCGCCGAGGTTGCCGATCAGGAGCGAGATGCCGGTCACCGTGGCGAAGCGGTTGGCGGGAAACCAGTGGCCGGCGAGCTTCATGCAGGCGACGAAGGCGACGGCGACCGAGGCGCCTACGAGGCCGCGTCCGAGCGTGGCCGTCCACAGGCTGTCGGCCAGGGCGAACAGCGCGATGCCGGCGGCGGCCGCGACCGCCGCCAGGGCGCCGACGCGGCGCGGGCCGACCGCATCGGCCAGGAGCCCGCTCGGGATCTGCATCGCGGCGTAGGTGTAGAAGTAGACGGCGGAGAGGTTGCCGAGCATCGTCGCGGCGATCGCGAAGTCGCGCATCAGCTCGTCGACCATCACCGCCGGCGCGACGCGCTGGAAGAAGCCCACGAAATAGAGGCTGGCAAGCAGGCCCCAGGTCAGCCAGGCGAGCGGGATGGGCGGCAGGCGGTTGGATGGGGGCTGGCTCGTCAAGGCCGCCCCGTGCGGATCGGGGAGCGTCATGTGCGTCTTGGTTTCAGGGTGGATGCAGGGCGGCGGAGCTCGGATCTCTCTTCACAATCATAAGGGCACGGCGCCTGCCTGGGGCAACCTGGGCTTGCACAATACCCATCGCCGGCTAGAAAAAAAGATGTCGGCAATGAGTCGGGACAAGGAGGGGAAGCCATGCTGAACCACGGTGTAACGGCTACGGGACGGGTGGGTGCCTTGTTTGCGGTGGTGGCAGCGACCTTGCTCCTGGCCTGCGCGGAACCGGGAAGGCCGGGTTCCAGGGCGGGAACCTACGACGGTCCGGCGCAAGCGATAGGAGGAGGCACCGGCCAGGCCTTCGTCAGGCTCGACGCGAGCGGGCTGCCGGCCGCCATCGGCGTGAGGCTGTCAGAGGCGGCATTGGCTGGTTTGCCCACGCAGCCACCCCCTGGCGCGGATGGCTGGGAGTATGTGTTGACCCTGCCAAAGGAAGCCGAACGTTCTGGCTACAACCATATAGGGATCGACTGGAATCCGAAGGGACATATCCCGCCGGGCGTCTATGACGTGCCCCACTTTGACTTTCATTTCTACTTGATCAGTCCCGGGCAGCGGAACCGGATCACGGCGACGGGAGCGGATCTCGCCAAAGTCAGGCGGGCGCCGGCCCCCGGGTTCATGCCGGAAGGCTATGTCCTGCCGGAGGGAACCGAGGTGCCGCGGATGGGCGCCCACGCGATCGATCCCGCCGCGCCCGAGTTCAACAAGCAGCCGTTTACCAGGACTTTCGTCTACGGATTCTACGACGGGCAGGTGGTTTTCCTGGAACCGATGATGACGAAGGCTTTCCTCGAAACGAAGCCGAATGCCATCGCGCAGGTCAGGCTTCCGAAGCGCTTCGCCCTGCCAGCGTACTATCCGGCCAGCTATCGTGTGAAGTACGACGCGGCCAGACGAGAATACGTGATTTCCCTGGAGAACCTGACCTCCAGGTAGAAGTGCGCTTGCTCACGTTGACCTCGCCGTCTGACAGCATTGCCGGTTCGTACAGGCCTGCGTCCACGTGCGATGGGTCGTGGTTTTTTTGCCGGCTCCGCGGTACCTGCCTGCGGCAATGACATTGCGTTCATCCGACAAACATGACGTCGCAAACGCTGCTGCGCAGGACGTGCCGGGCCATGCTGCCCAGGCGGCCGCCGTGCTTTCCCATCACGATGAGATCGAAATGAATCTTCTCCGTCCATCTCCGTATCATGGCCGGCGGATAGTCCATTTCGACCACACGCAAAATGCGTCCGTCTTGCCGTTCGGCGGCCAGCTTGTCGATTTCCCGGGCGGCGTGATCGTGGAAGTCGGAACGCAAATGCTTGATGCGCGCCTCGGGCACACCGAGTTGCCGGAGGTGATCGTGATTCGGCACCTGGAAGGCATGCAACAGACTGATCGTCGCGTTCGGCGCCAGCGCATCCGCCTCGTGAACCGTGGCGGACGACCGCTCGGTCAGATCGACGGCCACGCCGATCTTGCCATAGGGTGCGTCGGCTTTCTGCTTGACGATCAGAACCGGCCGTGTTGCCCTGGCGAGGACGTTTTCCGCAGTGGTGCCGACAAACAGTTCATCGGCAAAATGTTCGCCGTGGCTTCCAAGGACAACCAGATCCGCATCGCATGAGTCCGCCGCTTCGATGATGCCGGCTTCGACTTCGGCGATCTGGACGCGGGCCCGGATCGTGATGGACCGCCTCGATTCCTGCCGATCGATAAAATCGTAGAGCTGCGAAAAAAAGGAATTGGTGAGTTTTTCTTCGACGACGGGCCGGGGATCGGGCAGGAACTCGCAGAGCGCGTCGACCGATGCCGGGGTGATGACATGCAGGATATCGAGTGCCGCCTGGTGTTCAGTGGCCAGCAGCACGGCCCGGTCGATCGCCTGGGTCGCATATTGCGAGAAGTCGGTTGCCACCAAAATCTGTTTCATTTTCTGATGACCATCTCCTCACGTCGACTGGCGGTCGTTCGCGGATGCGTTCTGCCGTGCGTATAAGATGAGTATGGAATGATTGCGCAAATCCGGCAACCCGCACTGCGGGCAAACCCTAGGGTCAGTCAACGCTGATTTCACGCCTGCGACGGGTGCTGTCCCGCGCATCCCTTTGTCGCTCACCGCTTGCAGGCATTGTGGCATGGCTCGCTTTGTGGTCTGTGGGACAGCTGCAAATTCGCCGCGCTGGCGAGCGTGGGCTCAGCGCCCCTCGGGCAGCACGATGTTGACTTCCAGGACTTCGTAGTTGCCCTGCTTCTCGAGCGCCACCTTGATGTCAGCGGGGTCGATCGGAACGTACTTCGAGATCACAGCGACCAGATCCTTTTGCAGATCGGGTAGAAAATCCGGGCCCGACAGGCCCACGCGCTCGCGTGCGATGATGAGCTGCAGGCGCTCCTTGGCGACCGAGGCAGTGTGTTTCTTTTCGCCGAAAATGAGAGAGAGCAGGGACATGTCACTTGCCTCCGAGCAGGCGCTTTAACAAACCCGGTTTTTCGTATTCGACGAAGCGCAGCGGGTGCTCCTCGCCGAGGAAGCGGCCGATCGCGTCCTGATACGCGTCGGCGACCGGCGTACCTTTCTGGTGGATCGCAGGGATGCCCTGGTTGGATGCCTGCAGCACGACCTCGGATTCGGGAATCACGCCCAGCAGCGGAATCCGCAGCAGTTCCTGGATGTCGGTGTAGGTCAGCATCTCGCCTTCGTGCGCGCGCTTCGGGTCGTAGCGCGTGACGAGCAGGTGCTCCTTCACCGGTTCGCGGCCCTCGATGGCGCGCCGGCTTTTCGACTGGATGATGCCGAGGATACGGTCGGAGTCGCGCACCGACGAGACTTCCGGGTTGGTGACGACGATCGCCTCGTCGGCGAAGGTGAGCGCGATCACCGCGCCGTGCTCGATGCCGGCGGGCGAGTCGCAGACGACGTAGTCGAAGCCCTGATGCTCGAGTTCCTTCAGCACCTTCTCCACGCCCTCGCTGGTGAGCGCGTCCTTGTCGCGCGTCTGCGAGGCGGGCAGCACGAACAGGTTGTCGGCGTGCTTGTCCTTGATCAGCGCCTGGTGCAGGTTGGCGTCGCCCTGGATGACGTTGACGAAGTCGTACACGACGCGGCGCTCGCAGCCCATGATGAGATCGAGGTTCCTGAGGCCGACGTCGAAGTCGAGCACGGCGGTTTTGAAGCCGCGCAGCGCGAGGCCGCTGGCGATCGAGGCGCTGGTGGTGGTCTTGCCGACGCCCCCCTTGCCGGAGGTGACAGTGATGATCGTGGTCACGGAGCTTCCTTGTTGATGTGGGGTTAGAGAGGTTCGATGACGATCTGGCTGGCTTCGGCCAGGCGGATTTGCGCCGGCTTCTTTGCCACGGCGGTGTCCGGCGCAGCGTCGAAGGTGCGGTACACGCCTGCGATTGATACCAGCTCGGCCTCGAGATGGGTGGTGAAGATGCGTGCCGAGGTGTCGCCGCGCGCCCCCGCCAGTGCGCGGCCCTTGAGCGGCGCGTACACGTGGATGCTGCCGTCGGCGATCACTTCGGCGCCGGGACTGACCGCCGCCAGCACCACGATGTCGCCGCCCGCCGCGTACACCCGCTGGCCGGAGCGCAACGGCTTGTCGACGAAGCGGGTGGGTGCGGCAGCCGGCACCGGTGCGGTGTCGGTAGGCGGCGCGGGTTCCGGCGCCGGCGCGGGTCCGGCGGCGTTGAGCACCAGCAGTCCCGCCTGTGCGGCGGCCGCAGCCAGTTCACCTGAAGCGTTCTGCACCGCGAACGGGTTGAGCCCGCGGCTTTTCAGTTCCTGCACCAGCCACGCCCAGTCGGGCGGCGCGGCGTCGGCCGGCAGGCGTCCGCATTCGAACACCGCCGCCTCGCCGCCGAAAAAGTCGGGGGTGGCGGCGAACAGCGTGGTGAGGTGGGTGTTCAGCGCCGCGTGTTCGGTGCTGTTGAGGATGATCTGGATGCCGGCGAACCGCGTGGTTTTCAGTTCGAGTGCGGGCGCTGGGCGGGGCTCACGTCGGCGCGGCATGGCAGGCGGGGCGGAGTGGGTTCACGGAAAACAGTTCGAAAGCAAACCCCGAGAGTCTAGCCCCAGCCGCCATACGGGGCAACCGCGCCTTGCCACGACTGGGCCCGGGCAGTTCGGCAAGCTGTCGCCGGTCGAATGTGGGCGACGCCTATTTCCCGGGGATCAGCAAGACAGGCCTGGTCGCAAGGCGCGCGGTTCCCTCGGCGACGCTGCCGAGAAACAGGCGTTTCAGGCCGCGGCGGCCATGAGTGCCGACGACGATGAGATCGGCCGACCAGGCTTCGGCATCGTTGGCGATGGCCTCGGCAATACGCTGACTCAGCGTCTCGATCTTGATGAGGCCGGTTTCAACCGCCACCCCGGCAGCTTTTGCGGCCGTTTCGGCTTTGTCCAGGATCGACTGGCCCCTCTGGGTGAGACGCTCCAACAGATCGGGCGGTTCGAAAACCTCGCCCTCCATATTGAGATTGGTGGTATCGATCACGTGCACGATCCGCAGAATGGCTTGCGGCGTGGAGGCGAGGCCGATTGCGGCTTCCAATGCGCGATCACCCGTTTCACTCGCATCCACTGCCACCAAGATTCGATTGAACATGAGGTCTCCTTGAACGATGTGCCGGTAGGGTCTGCCCATCTGAAATATAGACGTGGAGAAAGCGTGTGGAGCGGCGGCGGCCGGGCCGTGGTCATCACGATGCGGTCGGACGCAGCACCTCATCGACGTCGAGGGTGACCATGTGACCGTTCGCCTCGTCGCGGCGACGATCTTCATCAGCTCGTCCTGCAGGGCGCTGGGAGTGCGTCGAGTGCCCCGAAGGGTTCGTCCATCAGCAGCACCTTCGGCTCCATCGCCAGCGCACGACTGCGCTCGATCCCCCGATGAAGGGTTGTGTGTACCGGGAAGCGGAAGGAATCAAAACGGGGCGTCACGCGTCGCCCTGTCCGGCCCGTCGGGCCGGCGGAGGGGAGGCTTGTCAGCGTGCCGCGCCCGTGGCGGCTTCATGACCGGCGGGTAATAGAGCGGCTGGGGTATGTAAACCGGCTTTTCGATCACGATGGGCGGCGGAGGAGACTGCAGTGCACGGAGCCGGGCTTCCTCGACCTCCCTGGCTTCCTGTTCGAGGCGCTGCTTTTCCAGTTCGGCGGCTTGTTCTTCTATTCTCTTCGCCCGTTCCCCGGTCTGGCGGATTTCTTCCGCGGTGGGCTGCGGCGGTTCCTGCACTTTCTCGGCCGGGGTGCCCTCAGGCGGTGGGCGGGAGGAATAGGTCACGTGGCCGGAACGATCCACCCATTTGTAAAGCGGCGCGGCGTATGCGGGCTGACACGTGAGCCCGGCAAGCAGCAGGGCCAAGGCATAGGCGGAATTCATCGTGCCCCCGGTGAAAGCGACTCGCAAACTGGGTCTTGCGAGATCTGTCGAGTAGTCGAAAACCTGCCATTTCATCGTAGGCCACGCACGTTGGATGCCTACCCCGGCGTCGCCCTCGGTCGTGATTTCCGCGGTATCAATATTCCCGACTCACCGAGATACCCCGTCGTATCGCAAGCCCGAAAACTACTGACACCGCATCTGCGGCGTCAGCTTCATCCACTTGATCAACCAGTCCTTCGCCCGCTCGCGCGCATGCCGTGTCGCGATCTTCTCCTCCGGCGTCTGGTCGGGGCGGAAGTCGAAGGCACGCCGTGCCATCGGGTAGACCTGGTACTCCACCGGCACGCCGCGCTCCCACAGCGCGTAGAACGCGCGACCGCCATTCATGCGGCGCAGTTCGTAGTCCTGCTCGCCGATGAGATAGAGGATGGGCGTGGTGATCTGCGTGAGCTCGGGCGCGATGCGGAACAACTGGTCGGGCTCCGGCGCGTTGGGGTTCTGCATGTGGCCGTAGTAGCTGACGATGGCGGCGATGTCGGCGCTGCGCTTGGCGGCGAGACGGATCGCGTAATAGGGGCCGCGCGACAGGCCGACGATGCCGACCGGCTGCCTGCAGGCGTTCGGCAGCGACTTCAGGTAATCCAGCCCGGCCTCGACGTCCATTTCGGTTTCGGGGTTGTGCGCCGACGGCCAGCGCTCGATGAAGCGGCCGCTCTGCCAGTCGGGCGCGACGACGAGGAAGCCCTGCTCGGCGAGTTCGCGCACGTGGGCGCGCTCGTCGCCTTCGTAGCCGCGCTTGGCGTGGATGAACAGCACCGGCGGGAAGGGGCCCTTGCCTGCGGGGGTGGCGACTTCGACCGGCACTTCGGTGCCGTCGGCCGCCCTGATCGTGGTCTTGCTCAACTCGGCGGCGCCGGCCCACGCCGGCACAACGAGGGCCGATGCTAAGATGGCGCCCGCAATGGCGAGTCTTTTCATGGTCTGCTCCTGTCGTTTTTATGGCCCCCATTCTAGGTCAGCGTACCGGTGCGCCTGCGCAGTCAAAAAGTACCCCCGGGGGCATGAATACCTGGGGGGGTGTGCACAGCCCTCCGGGCATCAATACCCTGATGGATACATGCACCCTGCGGCGCTTCAATTCCGGTGAGCGCACCGCTCGACGAACCCGCGATGCCCGCGCGGCTACGGCGGCCGCTGGCGGCGATATGGATTTCGCTGGGGCTGCATGCGGCGCTGATCGCGCTGGTGCAGGTGGCGCCGCCGGCGGGGGTGAACGTGGGTGAGCCGGCGATCGAGGCCCGGCTGGTGCCGGCGCATACCGCACCCGTCGCGGCAGAGACCCCACCCCTGACCGGGGTGAAAACGCCGGACGATATACCGGATCTTGCGGTGCCGCAGCTCGCGCCGAGCGAGCCGGCCGGGGGGGCGCCGCCCGCGGCGATTCCGGCCGGGCCGGCAGTCGCGGAAACCGGTCCGGCGATCGAGACGCTCACGGGCGAGTCCGTCGCCGAAGCGCATGGCTCCTCCGCCCCCGTGGCACCTCCCACGCCGGCCGCGGCGATCACCAGTGCGATCGACCTCACCTATTACAGCGTGCGGGATCTTGACGTGCAGCCGCGCGCACTGCGTGAAATCGAGCCGGACTATCCCTACGACGCCGACCGCCAGCGGCTGTCGGGAAGGGTGGTCCTGCAGTTGAAGCTGGAGGCCGATGGCCGCGTCAGCGAGATCGACGTCGTCAGCTCGGCTCCGCCGGGGGTGTTCGACGAGTCGGCCATCCACGCGTTTCGCGACGCCCGTTTCGCCCCGGCCCAGAGGAACGGCCGCGCGGTGCGTGCGCAGTTGGTGATCCCGGTGGAGTACGACTGGGAAGGGCGCCTCCGCAATCCATGACAGACGTGCCCGCGGTCAGTCGACCGCCGGCTTCCAGCGCTTGAGCGTGAGCGCGTTGGTCACCACGCTGACGCTGGAGAATGCCATCGCAGCGCCGGCGATCACCGGGTTCAAAAGGCCCGCCGCCGCGAGCGGAATCCCGACCACGTTGTAGACGAAGGCCCAGAACAGATTCTGCCGGATCTTGCCGTAGGTGCGTCTGGAAATATCGATGGCGTCGGCCACCAGCGCGGGATCGCCACGCATCAGCGTGATGCCGGCGGTGTGCATGGCGACGTCGCTGCCGGATGACATGGCGATGCCGACATCGGCAGCGGCGAGCGCCGGCGCGTCGTTGACGCCGTCGCCCACCATCGCCACCGTCTTGCCCGCGCGCTTGAGCTCACTTACGTGCGCAGCCTTGTCGGCCGGCAGCACCTCGGCAAGCACCTGGTCGATACCGAGCACCGCTGCGGCCGCCTGCGCAGCGCCGCGGTTGTCGCCGCTGAGCATCACGGTCGCGATACCCTGTGCCTTGAGTTTGGCGACGGCACGTGCAGCGCTCGGCTTGACCGCGTCGCCGAAGGCCATGAAGGCGAGGGCGCGGCGGTCGCCGGCACGCGCCAGCCACGACACGCTGCGGCCCGCGGTTTCCTGCTCGGCGGCCAGGGTGTCGAGCGCAGTGGTGTCGATGTCGTTGTCCTGCATCAGACGACGGCTGCCCAGCCAGTGCAGTTCGCCGTTCACCTCGGCGGCGACACCGCGCCCCGGCAGCGCCTGCTGGGCACGCGCGGGCAGAGGCTCGACGCCTGCCGTTTTGGCTTCGGCCAGGACCGCGCGCGCCAGCGGATGTTCGCTGCCGGTCTGCAGGCCGGCAGCGATCGCCAGCGCCTCTTTTCCCTCGCTGCCGCCCGCCGCGCACGATTCCACAGTGGCTTCTCCGCCTGGCGGATCGGAGTCCTTCAGCGCCACGCACGCCGTCACGTGCGGCGTGCCGTCGGTGAGCGTGCCGGTCTTGTCGAATACCACGGTGCCGACCTTGTGCGCCAGTTCCAGCGCTTCCGCGTCCTTGATCAGGATGCCGTGGCGTGCGGCGACGCCGGTGCCCGCCATGATCGCGGTCGGGGTGGCAAGCCCCAGCGCACACGGGCAGGCGATCACCAGCACGGCCACTGCGTTGAGGATGGCCTGTTCGGTATCGTCGCCCAGCGCCCACCAGCCGATGAAGGTCACCAGCGCGACGACCATCACCACCGGCACGAACACCGCGCTCACCTTGTCGACCAGCCGCTGGATCGGCGCCTTGGCCGCCTGCGCGTCTTCGACCAGGCGGATGATGCGGGCAAGCGTGGTCTCGGCGCCTACCGCGGTGGTGCGCGCGACCAGCACGCCGTGGGCGTTGATCGCGCCGCCGGTGACCGCGTCGCCCGCCTGCTTGTCGACAGGCAGCGATTCGCCGGTGAGCATGGACTCGTCGACCTGGCTGCTCCCTTCCTCGATCACCCCGTCCACCGGCACCCGCTCACCCGGGCGGATCACCACCACATCGCCGACCCGGATCGCGTCGATCGGCAGATCGCGGTCGACGCCGTCGAGACGCACGCGGGCGGTGAGCGGGCGCAAGGCCTGCAGGGCACGGATCGCCGCGGTGGTCTGGCGCTTGGCGCGCGCCTCCAGCCATTTGCCGAGCAGCACCAGGCTGATCACCACCGCCGACGCCTCGAAGTACAGGTGCATGGCGTCGGCGCCGCTGAGCAGCAGATACACGGAGAGGCCGTACGCCGCACTGGTGCCCACCGCCACCAGGAGGTCCATGTTGCCGCTGCCGGCGCGCAGCGCCTTCCAGCCGGCGCGGTAGAAGCGTGCACCGAGCCAGAACTGCACCGGTGTCGCCAGCAGCCATTGCAGCCAGCCGGGCAGCATCCAGTGGACGCCGGCCAGGCTGGCGAGCATCGGCGCCATCAGCGGCAGCGACAGGCCCATCGCCAGCGCCACCGGCCACCAGTCGGGCAGCCCACGCGCCGGCGCAGCTGCGGGTTCGCCGGCTGCGCGGGGCAGTTGCGCGCCGTACCCCGCGCGCTCCACGGCCGCGATCAGCGCGGCGGTCGAGGTGCCTTGCACCCGCTTGACCGTCGCCCGCTCGGTGGCCAGGTTGACGCTCGCCTCGAGTACCCCGGGCAGTGTGCTCAGGGCCTTTTCCACGCGCGCCGAACAGCTCGCGCAAGTCATGCCGGTGATGTCGAGGGTGACCGATTCGGTGGGCACGCTGAACCCGGCCTTCTCGATCGCACGCTGCACCGACGCCAGGTCGGTCGTGCCCGAAACCGTAGCCGTCTCGGTCGCCAGGTTGACCGTGGCGTCGGTCACGCCCGGCAGCTGCTTCAGCACTTTTTCGATGCGTGCGGCGCAACTGGCGCAGGTCATGCCCTGGATGCCTACGGATAAAGACGGATTCATGTCGATACTCCTGATCAGTACCGGGAAAGTGAACTACAGACCTTAACATGGCAAGGACATGGTAAGTCCAGGGGACAGAGCCAGCGCCACAGACTTGCCATTTCCTTTATTGTGGTTATTTCAGCCAGTACCTATGGTTAGGTTCTGCCCCTCCTGATTGACGCCCGTGGCGGAACGCTATCAGCTGCTCTATCTGAGCCGTCTTTCCTCCGATACCACGCCGCTATGCGTCGCCGAGATCGTGCGTGCTGCGCGTCAGAAAAATCAGGCGCAGCGAATTCGCAGCCTGCTCGTGTTCGACGGCTTGCGTTTCTGCCAATACCTGGCAGGCGAAGCCGCGCCGGTACGCGCGTTGGCTGACCGCATCCGCGCGGACCCCCGCCACACCGATTTCAGGCTGCTCCACGAAGGTGTCCTCCGCGACCCGTCCCCGCTTAGCCGAAGCAGCCTTGGCTACGCGTTGTGCTACGACGACAGTCTGGATCGCATCGAGCAGGCCGGCGGCGCACAGGCGATCGAACTCTTCGCCCGCCTGCTGCCGAGCTTCGACCGCGAACCGGGATCTCCGCGGCCATAACGGTCCCAGCGGTTTTCGGATACGTCTTGCGCGAGCTCGCAATCGTCTCCGACTGTCGGAGCGGGTGCCGTCAGCATCGACCTACAGCAGCACTCCCCAAGACCTACACGTTTCTCAGTGGCTTCGGATATCGCCCGCCGATGGCGGAGCGCTAGATTGCCCACATGCCGGATTTTATTCGGCTGATCAGCGAGCCTTTACCCAACACGAGGAGCAACAAATGAAACTTCACACAGCCCTTTTTCTTGCCCTGAGCCTTGCAACCATGGGCCCGGCCTACGCGGCCGGCTCGGAAGATGCGATGAAGGACCGCGCGGAAAACCGCTACGACGCCGCGAAGGACACGGCGAAGAAAAACTACGAAACTGCCAAGGAACGATGCGATCGCATGTCCGGAAACGCGAAGGACGTTTGCGAGAAGGAAGCCAAGGCGAATTACACCAAAGCCAAGTCAGAGGCCAGGGCGCAGGAGAAATCCACCAAGGCGCGGGCCGAGGCCGGCGACGAGCAGATGAAGGCGGAATACAAGGCTGCGAAAGAAAAATGCGACGCGCTTTCCGGCAACGCCAAGGATACGTGCATCGCCGACGCGAAGACGAAATATCGCCAGTGAGCGCCGCCACGCGGTTTCCGCATCCCACCCGAAGGATCGGGGGAATCCTTGTTCCGCATCCGTGGAAGAAGGCATTCGTAATGTTGCAGCTCAAGCTAACCGGCGACGAGGACATCCGGATACGCTGCGGGGTTGCGGATTTCGGCGTGAAAGACGACCTCATGGAGGCGCGTACGCTGATGCTCGACACCGATATCGTCCGTATCGAAGGTAGCGGCCGGATCGACCTCGAGCAGGAAAAGCTCGACCTCGATATCGCCCCGAAGTCGAAGAAAGCGAGCCTGGTGGGGCCCGCCGATCCATGTGCGGGGTTCATTGGCCGATCCCGAAATCGATCTGGACAAGGGCAAGCTGGCGCTGCGCGGCCTTGGTGCGGTGGCGCTGGGCGTCATCAATCCGGCGCTGGCGCTGGCCGCAGTCATCGAAGCGAGCACCGCGGCTGACAGCCGATGCCGGAAATTGATCGCGGAAGCGAAGGCGGCGACGCAATGATTGTCGCTGAAGGCAGCGCGGCCGAAAAACCCGAGGCTTCGGACGCCCCGGTGGCCACGCGGATTCCGACCGAGGCCCACAACGTTCCGCTGATTTTGCTGACCGTGTTTGCGTTCATCTTCATTCTGGATTGGGCGGAGACGGTATTCATCCCGCTGGTGGTCGGCGTGATCGTGAGCTATGCGCTGTCTCCCCTGGTCGATCGCATGCACACGTGGCACATCCCCCGATCCATTGGCGCGGCCTTGTTGCTGCTTGTGTTCGTGGGCGGGGTCGGCACGCTGGCCAATTCGCTCAAGGACGAGGCTGCCAGCATGATCGAAACCCTGCCCGACGCGGTGCAGAAATTCAGGCAGACCCTTGGCAGGGAATGGGTAGGCTCCAGCGGAGCGATCGAAAAGATGCAGCAAGCGGCCGAGGAGATTGAGAATGCGGCGAGCGAAACGACGGCGACCGCGCCTGCTGTCCCGCGTGGCGTGACGCGGGTACAGATCGAGAAACCCAGGCTCGATATCCGGGACTATCTATGGAACGGCACTATGGGGGTGCTTTCATTCGCCAGCCTGTCGGTCGTGGTGCTGTTTCTGGCCTACTTCCTGATGGTCAGCGGTGACACCTTCCGGCGAAAGCTGGTCAAGCTGTCGGGGCCCACCCTGAGCAGAAAAAAAATTACCGTGCAGATGCTGAACGAAATTGGCATCCAGATGCAGAGGTATCTACTGATCCAGGTATTCGTGAGTGTTTTGCTCGGCATCGCTACCTGGCTTGCGTTCCTTTGGATCGGTATGGAAGACGCGGCAGTGTGGGGCGTGGCGGCCGCCGTGCTCAATTTCATTCCGTATCTGGGTCCGATCTTCATCACCGGCGGGGCGGTGCTGCTGGCGTTCCTGCAATTCGGCACTCTCGGCATGACGCTTACCGTCGGCGCGATCTCGCTGGCCATCAACAGTCTGGAAGGCTACCTGCTGATGCCGTGGCTGAGCGGCCGTGCCAGCCGCATGAATGCGGTGGTGGTGTTTGCCGGCCTCCTGTTCTGGGGCTGGCTATGGGGCGCATGGGGACTCCTGCTCGGCATGCCCGTCATGATCGCGATCAAATCGGTTTGCGACCACGTCGATGAATTCAAGTCTGTCGGCGAGTTCATGGGCGACTGATCGGCGAGGGAGGAACCGCTGCCTCGAGCGGGCCGGGTTTCCTCAATTCCTACACGCTGACGCGTTGACCTCTTATACCGCCGCGATCCTGCTCAGCCTAATGTTGCGACATGGCTATCCATTCGGGTACCGGCGATGATGCTGGCCGGCCTGGGGCTTCCCCGCTGGGCACCGCGGTTTTTCACCTGCTTCTTCAACCTGAAAAAGGAAACATCATGAATACGATTAAATATTTTGGTGCAGGCCTCCTGGCGTCGGTGCTTCTGGGAGCTGGAATGGCTGGCTGTACGGTGATGCGCGACCAATCCACCGTCGGCCAGGCGGTCGACGATACGGCGATCACCACCCAGGTGAAGGCACGTTTTGCGGAAAATCCGGCAGTCAGTGTCATGGCGATCAATGTCGAAACGTTTCACGGCACCGTCCAGCTTTCAGGCTTTGCCAAGAGCGAGACCGAGCGTTCCACGGCTGAATCGATCGCACGCCAGGTGCCGAACGTGAAAGCCGTCAAGAACGACATCATCGTCCGGCCATAGTCCACGTCGCGCAGCCGATCCTTTTCCGGTGCGCAGGTTTCGCCTACGCAAAAGGAGAGAAACATGAACTGGGACATCATCGAAGGCAATTGGAAGCAGGTTAAGGGAAAGCTCAAGGAACAGTGGGGCGAGCTCACCGATGACGATTTCGACGCCATCAGCGGTCGCCGGGACCAGCTCACCGGAAAACTCCAGGAACGCTACGGCCTGTCGCGCGACGATGCCGAAAAGCAGGTCGAGGCATGGCAAGAGCGGGCAAACGACGACTGGTTTCATTGAGTCCTGTCGGGTTGGCGCCGACCCCGATTCGAGGGGGCAGCCACCGCTCGCCGTATGCTCCTGACCATCTACCGCATGGGTCGCCGGCACCGAACGAATCGTCCTACAGCGACCGCCTCAACCGCAGTCTGTAACGCTACCCCGGCACGTCTCCGCGTGCGATGAATAGTTCGATCGACTGGCAAGCGCTCTTCGTGCCTTCACTGCATGTCGGGGAGGTGGTGCTGCGCGGCACCCTGGTCTACCTGTTTCTGTTCGTCCTGTTGCGTATTCTCAGACGTGAGACGGGGAGCCTCGGCATTTCCGATCTCCTGGTCGTGGTCCTGATTGCCGATGCCGCCCAGAATGCGATGGCAAGCGAATATCGATCGTTTACCGAGGGCGCGATTCTCGTCACCACGATCGCCTTGTGGGACTACTTCGTGGATTGGCTGAGCTTTAAGGTGCCTGCGGTGAGGCGACTGCTCCGCCCCGCGCCCTTGCTGTTGATCAGGGACGGACGTCTGCAGAGGAGGAACATGCGGCGCCAAAGCATCCAGGAGGAGGACCTCCTGGCGCAGTTGCGTGAAAAAGGCATCGACAGCGTAAAAGACGTGAAGGAGTGCTATCTGGAAGGAAACGGCCACATCAGTGTGATCCAGTGGCACTGAACGGGCCTGCCGGAATGGGGCGGGCCCCCTGTTGACCGTCAAGCCGCGGCCTGCTCGAGGCCGGCCATCAGCGCTTCCTTGCGGGACTGCAGCGCGTCGCGCATCCTGATCAGGTCGACTTTGCTCGCGCGCGCCTTGGGAAACATCTCGGAGCGTTCTTCCTTCACGTGGTGGTCGATGTATTCACCCAGCACCATCACCCTTGCGTCGAAAAGCGCATCGTCCGGCCCCATTCCCCGGATCTGCGAGATCAGTTCCTTGGCGGTCGTGTGCTCGACTTCGGCCTCGTTCATCATGAGTTCCTCCTTGATGGCCTTGCGAACCGCCGGATAGAAGATTTCTTCCTCGATCTGGGCGTGCACGGTCAGTTCCCGGCAGATCTTGTCTGCCAGCATCCGCTTCTTCTCACGACCTCCGCGAGATTCGGCCAGTTCCTCGAATTCGGTGAACATCTTCTTGACCGCCTTATGGTCGGCATCGAGCAGATCGCACGCGTCTTTCTGTTTTGAAGTGGGCATGGTGATTCCTTTCGCATATCGGGTTTACAGAGTTTCGGAGAACAACCTCCGGCTTTGGCGCGTCGGGCTGTGATCCTATTTGACTGCACAGCGCCGGCGGCTTCAATGGCGGTTGTCGCACGTTGCTGTCAGACGATGCCTATGTTTGGGCCGCCGTTTCTGCGCGAGCGCGCCTACCCGCGACACCGTTGCCAGCGGGGATGGAAAGGTCCACCCAGATGGGCTTGGCGGGCGCCCATGGGTCGTACCCTGCGGGGGCTTTTTCCCGGGGTAACGAGCTTCCACCTCCGACGGGGAGCTTCCCGGCGGGCGGACGATCATCGTGCTCCGCCCTTGCAATCAATTCGGCAGGAATCCAGATAATGCCGGCGACGACGACCGTCACCACCACCACGAGAAGGATCCAGGACGGGTGGAATCTTCGGGTCTGTTTCTGGTTTTGAACCCAGTTTCTGAACAAGCGGAACATCGTTTCCTCCTTTCGGGTCGCAACGACCTTTCGAGGTGGCTTGCTGACAGCGGTGCATCGGATCGGGTCGCGCGCTGCCGACTGCCTGGCGCTGGGCGTTCGAAAACGAATTGGCGCCAGACTTGCTGCAAGCCTAGTTCGGCAGATTGCCGCGACCAGTCAGCGTCGGCCGAAGGGGGTGTAGGACGGCCCGAAGCGGCGAATCGGCGTGGCTTCGGTAGAGGCCTTGGTTGGCACCGTGTTGTGGATAGCAGAGCCGAGCTTGCGCAACTGCCGGGCCTGCCACATGCCGCGTCCTGCCTGAGCAACGCGGTGTAGGCGCTGGCGTAGCCGATCAGCAGCGTGAGCTGGGCCAGCAGCCCCCGGAACGGGGGAGGCAGAATCGCCTACGGCCCACCTGTCGCCGCATCAGGAATGCCCGTGATGGCCGTGATGCCGGCTCAGCGCACCTGCCAGCAGAGCGATCGTCGCACCTGCTGCCGCGGCCATCAGCAGTGATTTCAACGGCTGCTCCTGAACGTAATGCGCCGCCTGATCGGTCCTCTGGATGAGGGCCTCGCGAGTCCGTGTCGCACGGCTGTGAAGCGCTTCGCTTCCCTGGGAGACGACTTTCTGGGCACTGGCGCGCGCCTCCTCGACCGAGCGCCGTGCGTGTTCGGCTGCGGCGCTCTCGCCGGGGCTCTGGGGTTTTGCGTTCGGGAATGTGTCCATGAAGTTCTCCTGAAGAAAGGGTCAGATCACCTTGAACCGGCAGCACTGCCGGCATGCATGAAGTGTAGGCAGGGGCCTTACGCCCAGGTAGGTGAGAAGGGCGCGCTCGCGTGTCCGCCGATGCAGGGCATCGATGTAGGCGGGCGCTGACACTGGATGTGACAGGACGCTCGGACGATCCCTACACGCGGTGGCACTGTTTGCCGAGTGCAAACGCAGTGCTGTCCGACAGATCAGGCCAGCCCCCTGCGCAATGATGGATCGACTGCGGAGCATCGCTTCGCCTTTACCGATTTCGACGCTCTGCAAGGAGAAACGTCATGCTTAAATGGGCCCTGATTTTTTTCATCATTTCTCTGGTAGCCGGCGTGTTCGGATTCACCGGGATCGCAGCCGGCGCCGCCGCTGTGGCGAAGATCCTGTTCTACATCGCCGTCGTGCTGTTTCTGGTGTTCCTGGTGCTCGGTCTGATGGCGGTGAAGGCCGTCAAGTAGCTCGTGCAATCAATGCACCGGTGTAGGAGTCGCCTGACAAAAACTCAAAGCAATAGCCGATGGTGCTGGGGCGCCAGATGTCTAGGCTGAAAAGTGTCACGCGTCGACATGCGTGTTTGTGGATCCACTTAGGAGAACGTCATGCTGTATTACGCCGTGGTATTTTTCGTCATCGCGATCATCGCGGCCATACTCGGATTTTCGGGGCTGGCGGCGGGCGCCGCCGGTATCGCCAAGATTCTTTTCGTGGTGTTCCTGGTGGTTGCGATCGCCACCTTCGTTGTCAACCTGCTGCGCGGCCGCTAGTCGGGGTTGCTAGAATCGAAAGCGTCATATTCGGCTGGAGCGGCGGATGATCCAGGTTGCCATCGTGGACGATCATCAGATTGTCCGGACAGGTTTTCGCGAACTGCTGAGCGAAGATTCCTCGATCAACCTCGGTTTCGAAGCGGCGAACGGCGACGAGGCACTGGAAAAGCTGCGCAGCTCGCCGTGCGACGTGTTGTTGCTCGACATATCATTGCCGGGAAAGAGCGGAGTCGACGTGCTGCGTACGGTGCGGCAGCGCTATCCGGAAACCAGGGTGCTGATCCTGAGCGGTTTTCCAGAGGAAAGCTATGCGCTCGCGATGATCAGGAACGGCGCCAGCGGTTACTTGTGCAAGGACTGCGACGGCGATGAGCTGCTGCGGGCGATCCATATGGTCGCGACCGGACGCCGCTACGTATCGGGGCGCACCGCCGAACTGCTCGCCGACGAGATGAGCGGCGAGCGCAGCGGGATGCTGCACGATGCGCTGTCGGACCGCGAACTCCAGGTGTTCCTGCGCCTGGCACGCGGCGAATCGGTTTCCGACATTGCGGAGCAGCTCCATCTGAGCGTCAAGACGATCAGCACCTACCGCTCCCGAGTCACCGAAAAGCTCAACGTATCGAGCAATGCGGAACTTGCCACCTATGCATTGCGACACGGACTCATCCTCGAATGAGACGCCCCTGCCGGCGGACGTAACGCGGGAGTCGCACGATTCTTCCACGCTGAAAGTCTTCCTGATCGAGGACTCTGCTCTGCTACAGGAACTGCTGGGCAACATGCTGAGTGAGCTCGATGGGATCGAGTACTGCGGATGCGCGGATGGCGAGGCCCAGGCGCTGCAGCGGCTGGCGGAAGCGCCAGTCGATCTGGTGATCATCGACATCCAGCTCAAGCAGGGAAGCGGTATCGGGGTGCTGGCTGCGTTGCAGGCCGGGGACCAGTACGGCGAGCCGCACAAGGTGGTGCTGACCAACTACGCGCATGCCACGATGCGGCAGCGATGCGAGCGCTTCGGGATGGATGCGTTCTTCGACAAGTCGCTGGATCTCGATCAACTGATCGACTACGTGATCGACGCGGCGCAGCAAAAATCCATGCATTGAAGCAGTGTCGAAACGGAGGCTTCAGACCGGCAGCACGGCGCGGATCGTGACGCCGGCTCCCGGCGCGCTGCGGATATCGAGCTGCCCGCCGTGGGTGAAGACCCGGTGCTTGATTCCGGCGAGCCCATGGCGTGCGAGTCTGGGCGATTCCGGATCGAAGCCGACGCCGTCGTCCTCGATCGTCAGTTCGATCGCGCTCGGGGTCGGGCGCAGGGACACGCCGACGTGGTGCGCCTGGGCGTACTTGCGGATATTGGTGAAGGCTTCCTGCACGATCCGGAACAGGCTGAGCGAGGCTGCATCCGAGATCTCCGGTTCGGTCTCGGGCAGATCCGCCCTAACCTCGATCTCCTCGCCCTGGCGGAATTCCTCGATCAGTGCCTTGATCGCCTCGATCAGCCCCAGGTCATACAGCAGCGCCGGTCGCAGATCGTTGGTGATGCGGCGCTTGAGGGTGATGCCGGCGATCAGGCTTTGGCGCAGGCGCTGCATGTGCTGCGCCACGAGCGCGCGCGATTCGGCCGGCAGCGAACGTTCGATCCAGTCGGCGTCGAGTTTGGCAGCCGTCAGGAGAGCGCCGAGCTCGTCGTGCATCTCGCGCGCCAGATGCAGTTTTTCCGATTCCCGCACATCGGTCAGGTAGGTCGCAAGATTCGTCAGCTCTTCGGTGCGGAGACGGACTTCGCGTTCGAGCTGTTCATTTTTTGACTCCAGCAGATGCTGGAGCTTCTCCCGCAGCTCTCGCTTGTTGTGTTCCTGCGAGATTGCCAGCACCAAGAGCAACAGCGAGGCGATGGCGAGAAACACCGTGATGATCCGGGCGTTCTTGAAGTTGTTTATCGATTCCGTGACGTTATGCAGGTTCTGGTTGAGCAGCTCGACTTTCATTGCATTGTGCTGACGCTGGTAGGCATCGACTGCCACCGTGCTCTGATCGAACCAGTCTTTTTCGGGCGGCAGGCCGTCCTCAATATGCCGGTTGGTAATGTCCATGCGGGCAGCCAGTCCCTGCGCGGTTCTGATGAGCCTGGCTACGGCCTCGCCCTGGTTTTTTTCGTGGTCCTGCCTGACTACGGCAAGACTTTTGCGGATTTTTGCCGCGGTCGCCTGATACGAGGCAAGGTAGGCGGGATCGCGGGTGAGCGCATAGCCGCGGCTTGCCGAATGGGCGCGAAGCAGCAACTGGTTCAGGTGATCCAGATGATCGGCATGCTGGCTTGAGATCCCGAATTGCCTCAATGCCTCGAGCCCTGCCGAGGCCTGCATGTAGCTTGCCACGAGGATGCCGATCAGCAGCGCCATTCCGATGGCCAGGTAAAGATGCGTGCTGGACTGCAAGTCGTCGCGCCATCGCGATGGAGCATTGCCAGGGACGGGGCGGGGCGCTTTCGGCATCACCGGTCTGCTTGCGGGAAGGGTTCGGACACTTGTTGCTGGCGCCATCCGACAGGTCATCCGTGAGATCCGACAGATTCCGGGTGCGTCTCGTCCTCCGGTACGGTCAGGTCACGGGCCAATGGCAGCCGGATGCCGGCTGATCACTCTCGATCTTAGGAGAACACCAAGAAAACGCTACCCGCATTATTGATGTCTGCGGCTTGGCAAGGATATCGAGCGCGGTGGTGAGGAAGTTCAGGATGCCGCCCCGGGGCGACCAGCGAAAAATGTAGCGGCTTGCGTTGCGCCTGTGCCGGGCTCGGGCACGGCACTTTCAGGCCTTTCACTGCTTTGGGGTGTTTTGCCTCGCGGAGGTCGGCCCGAGTTCGGGCCATGCCTTGGGCAGCAGCACCCACATCCGTCCCCGTTGCTTCATGCGCCCGGCGAGTTCGCCCGCCGCGTTGCCGAAGCCCCAGAAGAAGTCGGCACGCACGCCGCCGCGGATGGCGCCGCCCGTATCCTGCGCCATCACCAGCCTGTTGAGGGGCTGTGGGGAGTTGGGCTGGGTGGTCGCGAGGAAGACCGGCGCGCCGAGCGGAATGAAGCGGGGGTCGACGGCGATCGAGCGGCCGCCGGTGAGCGGCACCCCGAGCGCGCCGAGCGGGCCGGAAAGGCTGTTGGGCAGTTCGCGGAAGAACACGAAGCTGGGGTTGCTGGCGAGCAGGTCGGGCAGCTCGTCGGGGTTTTTCGCGCCCCACTCCTTGATGCCCTGCATCGATGCCTGTTCGAGTTTCAGTTCACCGCGCTCGACCAAGAGCTTGCCGATCGACAGGTAGGGGTGGCCGTTCTGGTCGGCGTAGCCGACCCGCAGGTGCGAGCCGTCGGGCAGTTCGATGCGGCCCGAACCCTGGATCTGCAGGAAGAACAGGTCGACCGGATCTTCCGCCCAGGCGATGGACTTGCCCTTGAAGGTGTTGCCGTTGGCGGCCGATGCCTCGATTTCCTTGCGCGTGGGGTAGGGGACGAGTTTGTTGCCGACCACTCGTCCCCGCAGGCGCAGATTTTTCAGTTCGGGATAGACGCTCGCCAGATCCACCGTGACGAGGTCGTCCGGCGCCGCATACAGCGGGAACCGCGCCCGCGCCGTGCGTGCGCGGTCGCCCTTCAGCAGGGGTTCGTAATAGCCGGTCACCAGTCCTTCGGCGCTGCCGTCCTCCTGGGTGGCCTGCCAGGGCTGGAAATGCTGCTCGAAATAGGCGCGAACGGCCGCATCGTCGGGGGCGGACATCGCCGTGGCCGTTTCGCAGACAGCCTGCCAGGCCGCCTGCTTGACGAGCGTGCTGCAGCTTTGCAGCAGCGCGGGCCACACATCCTTCACCGTGTCGTCCTGCCAGAAGTCGACTGCCGGCCAGCTCGCCGGCTTGAGGGTGGGATAGGCGCCTTGCGGCGCGGGAACGGGTGCGGGTACCGGCGTCGGGACGGAGGGCGGCACCGGCTGCTGCACCGGTGGGGTCACCCCGCAGGCAGACAGCAACAGGGCGAGCAGCCACGGACTTGCACGTAACAGCTTCACGGGTGAAGATGACTCAGGTCAGAAACAGGCTGCGAGTATAACAATGGAGGGACAGCTTTGATGGAGAGCCAGGGGCTGGGCTGGCTGCTGCTGGAAGCCGGGATTGCGCTGGGACTGTTCGTGTTCATCGTGTGGTGGACGATGAAAAAATAGGACGTGCGCAATATGCGTTTCAGGTTTTTTCAAAGGCTTCGCTGCTGAAACCCGGTGCGACGATCAATGCAGAACCCTGGGCATCGCCAGCGTGAACAGGGGAATCTCGGCGTCGAACTTGTTGCCGTCCTCCGCCACCATCTGATAGGTGCCCTGCATGGTGCCGACCGGCGTCGCCAGCGCGGTGCCGCTCGTGTACTCGAAACTCTCGCCCGGTTGCAGCAGCGGCTGCTCACCCACCACACCCAGCCCCTTCACTTCCTGCACGACGTTCTCGGCGTCGGTGATGATCCAGTGGCGCGAGATCAACTGCGTCGACACGGTGCCAACGTTGGAAATGGTGATGGTGTAGGCGAACACGTAACGGTCCGCCGAGGGGTCGCTCTGCTCGGCCAGATACGTCGTGCTGACGTTGATGCTGATCTGGTATTTCTTGCCTTCGGCCACGGGATTGCTCAACGGGATGGAATGCCCCGAGTGTAACGCAACGGCGCGGCGGACTGCTAAACGGCGTGGCGGACTGCTAAAATGCCGGAGTCTACAAATATCTATCCCGGAGCTTCCCATGACGTACCGCATCGCCCCGTCCATCCTGTCCGCCAACTTTGCCAAGCTCGGCGAGGAAGTCGACAACGTGCTCGCCTCCGGCGCCGACATCGTCCACTTCGACGTGATGGACAACCACTACGTCCCCAACCTCACCATCGGCCCGCTGGTGTGCGAAGCGCTGCGCAAGCATGGCGTCACCGCGCCGATCGACGTGCACCTGATGGTGAAGCCGGTCGACCGCATCATTCCTGATTTCGCAAAAGCCGGGGCAACTTACATCACTTTCCATCCGGAAGCGTCCGAGCACATCGACCGCACCATCGGCCTGATCAAGGAGAACGGCTGCAAGGCCGGCCTGGTGTTCAACCCGGCGACTCCGCTCGACGTGCTCGAATACACCCTCGACAAGCTCGACATGGTGCTGCTGATGAGCGTGAACCCCGGCTTCGGCGGCCAGAAGTTCATCCCCTACGTGCTCGACAAGGCGCGCGCCGTGCGCAAGATGATCGATGACCGCGGACTCAAGGTGGAGATCGAGATCGACGGCGGCGTCGGCCCGGCCAACATCGCCGAGGTCGCGCGCGCCGGCGTGGACACCTTCGTCGCCGGTTCCGCGGTGTTCGGCGCCGCCAAGGACAGCGACCCGCACCGCTACGACAGCGTCATCGCCGCCATGCGCGCCGAACTGGCCAAGGTCTGAATTTTGACAAAGAGGACATGAGGACAAGAGGAAAGACAAGGAGGGTTACTCCTGTCCTCTTGTCCTCCTTGTTCAAGAAGTGATGAAAAATACTGTGCAATTTCCGATCAATATCAAGGCCGTCGTCATCGACCTCGACGGCACCCTGCTGGATACCGCGCCGGACCTGGCGCTGGCGGCCGAGTTGATGATGAATGAGCTGGGCATGCCCTGTCCCTCGCGCGATGTCATCAAGACCTACATCGGCAACGGCGTCTCGCGCCTGGTGAAGCGCGTGCTGACCGGCGACATGGATGCCGAGCCCGATGCCGAACTTTTCGCGCAGGCGCTGCCCCTCTACCAGAAGCATTACGGCGAACACGTTGCCGACCAGTCGCATCCTTTTGCCGGCGTGGCCGAAGGCCTGCAAGCCTTCAGGAAAATGGGCCTGCACGTGGCCGTCATCACCAACAAGGCCGAGCAGTTCACCCATCCGCTCCTGAAGGCCACCGGCCTGTTCGATTACTTCGAACTGATCCTGTCCGGCGACAGCCTGCCCCGCCGCAAGCCCGACCCGCTGCCGCTGCAGCATGCCTGCAAGGTGTTCGGCGTGCAGCCGGGCGAGTTGCTGCTGATCGGCGATTCGTTGAACGACACCCAGGCCGCACGCGCCGCCGGCTGCCCGGTGTTCTGCGTGCCCTACGGCTACAACCGCGGCCGCCCGGTGCAGGAGCTCGACCTCGATGCCGTGGTGCCGAGCCTGGCCGAAGCCGCGCGGCTGCTCAAGAAGGCGGCATGATCGTGAGGCGTGAGGCGCGAGGCGCGAGGCGGATTGGCGCAACCGCAGGCTGCCGATGGCGTCTGTGCGTTGTTGTCTAACCCCGACGCCTGACGCCTTACGCCTTACGCCAAAATGACCGAAACTGAATTCAACGAACTTGCCCGCCAGGGCTACAACCGCATTCCGCTCACTTTGGCGCTGCCGGCCGACCTCGACACGCCGCTCGCGCTCTACCTCAAGCTCGCCAACGCGCCCTACACCTACCTGCTCGAATCGGTGCAGGGCGGCGAGCGCTTCGGCCGCTATTCCATCATCGGCCTGCCGGCGCACACCCTGATCCGCGTGCGCGCCCACACCCTGACGCTGGAACAGGACGGCGCGGTGACGGAAGAGCATGAAACCGCCGACCCGCTGGCCTTCATCGAAGCTTACCTCGCGCGCTTCAAGGCCGCGCCGCTCGCCGGCGGGCCGCGCTTTGCCGGCGGGCTGGCCGGCTATTTCGGCTACGACACCATCCGCTACATCGAAAAGCGCCTGGCGCAGACGAGGAAGCCCGACGAACTCAACGTACCGGACATCCTGCTCATGCTCACCGACGAACTGGCGGTGGTGGACAACCTGTCCGGGCGCCTGACCCTGATCGTCTATGCCGATCCCATGCAGGAAGGCGCCTATGAGGCGGCCTTGGGCCGCCTGCATGCGCATCGTGAACGCATGCTGGCTTCGCTGACACCGCCCAGGGCGGAAGCGGTCGCGCACGCCGAGGCTGTTTCCGAGTTCGGCGAGGAAGCCTTCAAGGCCGCGGTGCTCAGGGCCAAGCAGTACATCACCGACGGCGACATCATGCAGGTGGTGCTCTCGCAGCGCATGCGCCGCCCCTTTGCCGCGAGCCCGCTCACGCTCTACCGCGCGCTGCGCAGCCTCAACCCCTCGCCCTACATGTTCTATTACGACATGGGCAATCATCACGTGGTCGGCTCCTCGCCGGAAATCCTGGTGCGGCGCGAAGGCGAGACCGTCACCGTGCGCCCGATCGCCGGCACGCGCCCGCGCGGCCGCGATCGCGAGCACGACCTCGCGCTGGAGCAGGAACTGCTCGCCGACCCCAAGGAATGCGCCGAGCACCTGCAGCTGCTTGACCTTGGCCGCAACGACCTCGGCCGCGTGGCCGAGACCGGCAGCGTCAAGGTCACCGAGAACATGAGCATCGAACGCTACTCGCACGTCATGCACATCGTCTCCAACGTCGAAGGCAAACTCAAATCTGACCTGAGTTCCATGGACGTGCTGCGCGCCACCTTTCCGGCCGGCACCGTGTCCGGCGCCCCCAAGGTGCGCGCCATGGAAATCATCGACGAACTGGAGCCCACGAAGCGCGGCATCTACGCCGGCGCGGTGGGCTACATGGGCTTCAACGGTGACATGGACCTCGCCATCGCCATCCGTACCGCCGTGCTCAAGGACGGCACGCTGTTTGTCCAGGCCGGCGCCGGCATCGTCGCCGATTCGGTGCCGGAAAACGAATGGGAAGAAACCCGCAACAAGGCGCGCGCCGTGGTGCGTGCGGCCGAGCTGTCCTAAACGCGCCTGCGGCGAGTTGCTGCTGGAGGCCCGCCCTCGGGCCGATGGGGTTTGGGTTGAATCGCGGCGGGGGCGCCGCTCCCACAAAAAAAGCACAGCCCCACAAAAGCACAGCCCCACACAGGGGGTGTTGTAGGAGGCCCGCCCCCGGGCCGATGTTTGCGGTGGATGAAACACCGATCGCGGCGGGGGCGCCGCTCCACCCGCGCGCTTCTATTTCAACCCGTGCTGCTTGAGCTTGCGGTATAGCGTGCGCTCGGTGATGCCGAGCAGGTCGGCCACCGTGCGGCGATGGCCGCCATGCTTGTCCAGCAATTCGCGAATGTAGTCTTTTTCCACATCGTTCAGGGAGCTGCGGTTCACGGATGCCGGCGACTGCCTGTCCGCGGCCAGCGGCAGTTCCAGGCCCAGGTCTTCGGCGCGGATGATTCCGTCGTGGCAGCGCACCATGGCGCGCTGCAGCAGGTTGCGCAACTCCCGCACGTTGCCGGGGAAATTGTAGTGCTTGAGCGCATTGAGCGCTTCCTTGTCCAGGCGGCAGCGCATGCGGCTGCCGCCTGACAGTCTCGCTATCAGCACCTCGGCCAGGGCGGGAATGTCCTCGCGCCGTTCGCGCAGGGGCGGCAGCGCGACATCGATGCCTGCCAGGCGGTAGTAAAGGTCCAGGCGAAACAGTTTCTGGTCGACCCAGTCGAGCAGGTTGCGGTTGGTGGCGGACACCAGCCTGACATCGGCCTTCAAGGTCTTGGTGCCGCCCACGCGGCGGAATTCCCCGGTCTCGAGAACCCTGAGCAGCTTGGCTTGCAGGGAAAGGGGGATTTCCGAAATCTCGTCGAGGAACAGCGTTCCGCCGTCGGCCAGTTCGTACAGCCCCTTTTTCTGCCCGGTGCTGCCGGTAAAGGCGCCGCGCTCGTGGCCGAAGAGTTCGTTCTCGAACATGTTTTCGGGAACGGCCGCGCAGTTGATGGCGATGAACGGGCCGCTCGCGCGCGGCGAACGGTCATGCACGAATCGCGCGGCCAGTTCCTTGCCCACGCCGCTTTCTCCGAACAGCAGCACCGAGGCCTCGCTCTCCGCCACCCGCGCCAGATTGTCCACGCAGGTCAGGAAGGCCGGGGAGTGCCCAACCATGCGCATGTCCTTGCAGTCGGGTTCGCTGCTCGCTTCCAGCGGGTAGAGGATCTCGCCCAGGAACAGGCGCCCGTCCAGGCCGCGTATGGCATGACCGCGGATGCGTGTGCGCTCGGGTTCGTTATCGGCGTGGTAATGCGTATGCAGGACCACTGTCGGCTTGCCGGTGTCGAAAAGGGCCTGGTGCGGGCACTGTTCGCCATTTTCATGGCAGGGCCTGGAAGAGTGGTGCGAGACTTCGTGGCAGCGGCGGTTCAGGATCGCTTCCTGGCCGACCCCGTAGGATTCGCAATAGCGGCGGTTGGCGGCCACGATGCGGTATTGCTCGTCGATTACCACGAACGGCTGGTCATGGGCCTCGATGATTTCCTGCAAGTCTACGTTCGGCATTTCCTGCCCTTGATGTCATGACGGCATGAAACCTTGTCATGACATTCCGGGTATGTCAATGGGCGGATGTTCCGGCGACAGGCCCTCGCCACCGCGCTTCGGCGGGTGCCTGGTGCTGGCACGGCTATTGCGTGTAAATGCGCACGCCTGATTTCCAAGGCGCATTCCGACAAACAACAGACGGAGGCATACCTCAATGGCACACATCGTTATTCTGGGCGCGGGCATCGGCGGCATGACCATGGCCTATGAAATGCGCGAAAACGCGCGTTCGCAGGACAAGATCACCGTGATCTCCAACTTCCCCTATTTCCAGTTCACGCCCTCCAATCCGTGGGTGGCGGTCAACTGGCGCACCCAGTCCGACATCACCATTCCGGCAGGGCCTTACCTCAACAAAAAGGGCATTGACTTCATCCCGGTGGGCGCCAAGCGCGTGTACCCCGAGCAGAACCGGATCGAACTCGCCGACGAGCGCATGGTGGACTACGATTTCCTGATTATCGCCACCGGCCCCAAGCTGGCGTTCGACGAGGTGGAAGGACTGGGCCCGGAAGGCCACACCCAGTCGATCTGCCAGGTCGAGCACGCGGTCAAGGCCGGCAAGGCCTGGGAGGAATTCGTCAAGGACCCGGGCCACATCGTGGTCGGCGCGGTGCAGGGCGCCTCCTGCTACGGCCCGGCCTACGAGTTCGCCATGATCATGGACACCGACCTCAGGAAGCGCAAGATCCGCGACAAGGTGCCGATGACCTTCGTCACCGCCGAGCCCTACATCGGCCATCTCGGCCTGGGCGGCGTGGGCGACTCCAAGGGCATGCTTGAATCGACCATGCGCGAGCGCCACATCAAGTGGATCTGCAACGCCAAGACGACCAAAGTCGAAGCCGGCAAGATGTTCGTGGCCGAGCACAACGACAAGGGCGAAGTCGTCAAGGAACACGTGCTGGACTTCAAGTACTCCATGATGCTGCCGGCCTTCAAGGGCATCGATGCCGTGTTCGGCGTCGAAGGCCTCACCAACCCGCGCGGCTTCATCGCCATCGATCCCTACCAGCGCAATCCCAAGTTCCAGAACGTGTTCTCGGTCGGCGTCTGCGTGGCCATCCCGCCGGTCGAGCCTACTCCCGTCCCCACCGGCACGCCCAAGACCGGCTACATGATCGAGTCCATGGTGACCGCGACCGCGCACAACATCCGCGCCATTCTCGACGGCAGGGAGCCGACCGAGAAGGCCACCTGGAATGCCGTCTGCCTGGCCGATTTCGGCGATACCGGCGCGGCCTTCGTGGCGCTGCCGCAGATTCCGCCGCGCAACGTCAACTGGTTCAAGGAGGGCAAGTGGGTGCACCTGGCCAAGGTTGCCTTCGAGAAATATTTCATGCGCAAGATGAAGAAGGGCAGCACCGAGCCGCTGTACGAGAAATACGTGCTCAGCCTGATCGGGGTGAAGAAGCTCAAGAAATAAATCAGGGCTTCATCAGAAACGGCGCCCTGGGCGCCGTTTTTTTTGTTTGCCCCCTGGTCAGAGCAGGCTGTTCAGGTAGTTGCGCAGGGTGGAAACAAGATGTTCATTCATGTGCCTGGGGTGGTCTATGTCAGCCGGGGCGGTAGAGAGGAGATTCATGGTTGCGTTGGCTTCGTAGAATACAAGTTGCCCGTCTGGGGCGACATCGAAGTCCACACCGAAGATGTCCAGCGGGATGCGATCCCCGATCGCCTGCAACGCCTGCATGGCCGGCTGCCCGAGTTCCCTGCGCGGATCGGTGCAAATCTGATCCTCCCTGGCCAGGAGGTCCCGGTTGTTTCGATAGAATGCGATGCGGTGTTCGTCCGATTTGCGGCCGTGCACATTCCAGTGAGGGGAATAGTCGACGCGAGTGACGATGATCTCGCCGCCGACGATCGCGGCACGAATTTTTCGATAGAGCTTCGCCCCGCCCCGGCTATCCACGAAAGCGGTGACGAAGAAATCTTCCTTCTTGTCTTCCGACAAAAACCTGATCAGCGCGTCCCGGTCATCCACTTTGACCATGCCCTTGCCCTGCTGGCTGGAAAGGGTTCGGGTGATTAGCGGGTAGCCATATTGGCTTTCGATTTCGTCGGCCAGATCCTCAACCGATTTTCCGGCCCGGGAGAAACGGCTTGTCCTGGGCGCGACAAGGCCGGGGATATCGGCAACGAGTTCGGCTGTCCGGTCCCGCGTGGTGGGCAGAACCTTTTTCGGGTGATTGATCACGGGCACGCCGAAGCTGTCGGCGAAGGCGGCCTCGGCCATGGCATCGCCCTCGGCAAGCAGGAGTTCCGCATTGGCGAAATTGTTGATGATCAAGTCGGGCGCGGGAATGTTCGCCGCCGCCTCCCTGCCTGCCGGGGTGGCCGAGAAAACCGAGGAAAAGTGGAACTCGTCGGCCAAAACCCGGACCAGCTGGGTCGGATAGTTGCCGCTGAAGTGCAGGTCGAATTCTGTCTTCGTTTCGTACTTGAAGTTCGGGAAGCCGGAGAGGATCAGTATGGCGGCCTTGTGCCCGGCCTGCCTGGGGAAAACGAAGGCGGGCGTTTCCGCGGCTATGCGGTTCCTCAGCGCGACGGCCTCGGTTTTCTTCCCCAGCGCGTTTGCGCAGGCATAAAGCTCGGTGAGCAGCCCGAATTTCGTGTTGGGCTGAATCGCGGCATCGGCGGCCGCAAGCGCCGTCCACGTGGCCTGCAGGTCGCCCTTCAGCTTGTGCGCCCTGGCCAGTTCGTACAGCAGTTCCGCATCGGCGGGCAGGGTGGCGATGGCGCTTTCGAGCAGCCTGGCCGCCGCATCGGGGCGCTTGAGCCTGGCGAGCGTGCGCGCCAGCCCCAGCAGCATCGCCCGTTCGGACGGGTCGGGAAGGCGCAGGGCGGGCCAGTCCGGCACGCCTCCGTCGGCCAGCCTGGCCGCCTCGCCGTCCTTGCCCTCCTTTTCGAGCAGCGCAAGCAGAGGGTGCAGGTTGCGAAGGTAAACCCAGGCCGGCGGCGACGCCGACAGCGACCGGCGCAAAAGCTTTTTCGCCTCTTTGGAGTTGCCGCGCTGCAGCATGGCAATCGCGAGCAGGCCCATGGCCTCGGCGTCGCTGCTGTTCTGCGCGAGGACCTCGCGGTAGAGCTTCTCGGCATCCGCGATGCGGCCGAGCGCATGCAGGTTCTTCGCCGTACCGAGCTTGGCGGCGCTGTCGGGGGATTCGAAAATCGTGGGGCGCATTGTTACGGACGTCAATAGTGGTTGGTCAAAGGCGCGCTGTCCATGCAGCGCAATGATCGTGGCGGATGGGCGGGTGCGGCTTTCCCATGGCGTTCAGTGTGCAAGGTCGGCAATTCGGGTGGCTTCGCGGGCATAGCGGATGACCGAGAAACGCGCGCTCATGTCGGCGACGCTGTTGGCGATCTTCTCCGGCGATGCGCGCCCCGCAGCCAGCTCCGCAATCCACGTGCCGAGCTGCCGCATCTCGTCCGGGCCCAGCCCGCGGCGGGTGGCTTCGGCAACGCCCAGGCGCAGGCCGAATGAGGATCGGAAAGGCAGGGTGATCGCATTGGTGTTGAGGCCGGCGGCCTGCAGGCGTTCCCATGCCGCGAGCGAATCCGGCCTGCCGCCGAGATCCATCATCACCTGGTGGCTGCGGGTGCCGCCGAGCCCGGCGAACAGCACGTTCGCACCCGCCTCGGACAGCGATTCCGCGAGCGCCCCGGCATTGCGGACAACCGTGCGCGCGTAATCCTCGCCGAACTCTGCGCACTCCTCCAGGGCCACGCCCAGGGCGGCGACATGGTGCACATGGATGTTGGACACGAATAGGGGAACGACACCGTCCCGGATGCGGGCAGCGATCGCCCCGTTTTCGCGTACCGTGATGAGGCCCTTCTGCGGCCCCCAGAGCGTCTTGTGCGTACTGCCGTGCAGCAGGTCTGCGCCTTCCTCCAGCGGCGACTGGAAAGCCTTGCCGGCGATGAGCCCGAGCGTGTGCGAGGCGTCGAAGGAAATGATGGGTTCGGGGCCGATGGCCTCGCGCAGGGCCTTCACGGGATGGGGAAACAGCTGCATGCTGGCGTCCAGAAAGACCAGCCTGGGCGGCTGCTTGCGGGCAAGCGCGCCCGCGGCATCCACATCGATCACGCCGCGCTCGCGGTCGTAGGGAATGGGCACCAGGTTCAGGCCCTCGCGCTCGGCGATGACGCGGGTCGCGAAGTGGCCGCCGCAATCGGATGGCACGGACCATACGGTATCCCCGCGCGAGACCAGCACCATGAGGATGATCTGGGCGGCCTGGTTGCCCGAAAGCGGGCGCGAATCGGCATATTCGGCACGGAACAGCTGCCGCGCGAGGCGGTCGGTTTCGTTGGCAATCCCGCGCACCCAGGACTGGTTCGGATAATCCCAGATGGAAGGCGGACGTTCGCCCTCGGGCGGGATGCAGTAGCGCATCGAGACGTCGCTCGCCAGCGCGCGCCGCACGTCCGCAGAAACCAGGTTCTCGCTCGCGACGAGATTCAGCGAGCGCGTCAGCCGGTTTTCGTGTTGGTCGAGCTGCTTCAGGATGGACATTTTGCGGGTGTCGTGGAAACCGCGGGCCGCGCGTGCGGCACGTTCGCGATACTTTCTGGTCGGCAAGGCGTTTTCCCGCAAGACTATCATCAAACCTGCCTGGCGGGCACTTGCGCGCCGCATGCGGGAGCGGAAGAGCGGCGCAAAACTGGCGTAAAATTCCACGGATTGGCCTGCGCTGCGCAGGCGAAACGACACAAACCAACTGGATGGAAGCTTCATGCTCCTGATGATCGACAATTACGACAGCTTCACCTACAACCTCGTGCAGTATTTCGGCGAGCTGGGCGAAGACGTCAAGGTGATCCGCAACGACGAGATCGACCTCGCCGGCGTGGCGGCCCTGAAGCCCGACCGCATCGTCATCTCCCCCGGCCCGTGCACGCCCAGCGAGGCGGGCATTTCCGTGCCGCTCATCCGCGAATTCGCCGGCAAGCTGCCGCTTCTCGGCGTCTGCCTGGGCCACCAGAGCATCGGCCAGGCCTTCGGCGGCAGGATCGTGCACGCGAAAGAACTCATGCACGGCAAGACCTCCATGATCCGCCACCAGGACGTGGGCGTGTTCCGTGGCCTGCCCAATCCTTTCCGCGCCACGCGCTACCATTCGCTGGTGATCGAGCGCGAGAGCCTGCCCGACTGTCTGGAGATCACCGCCTGGACCGACGACGGCGAGATCATGGGCGTGCGCCACAAGGAACTGGCGGTCGAAGGCGTGCAGTTCCACCCCGAATCCATCCTTACCGAACACGGCCACGCCCTGCTGGCCAATTTTCTCAAGGAAAGGCGATGATTACCGTGCAGCAGGCGCTCGCCCGCCTGGTCGAGCAGCGTGAAATCTTCCATGACGAAATGCTCTCGCTCATGCGCCAGATCATGGGCGGCGAACTGACGCCCGCGCAGATCGCCGGCATCATCATCGGCCTGCGCGTGAAAAAGGAAACCGTGGGCGAGATTGCCGCCGCGGCCCTGGTCATGCGCGAATTCGCCGCCCGCGTGACAGTGGCAAGCGACGCCAACCTGGTCGACACCTGCGGCACCGGCGGCGATGCCAGCCATACATTTAATATCTCGACCACCGCCGCCTTCGTTGCCGCCGCGGCCGGTGCGCGCGTCGCCAAGCACGGCGGCCGTTCGGTCTCCTCCACCACCGGCAGCGCCGATGTGCTCGAAGCCTTGGGCGCGAACCTCAACCTCACGCCGGAACAGGTGGGCGCAAGCCTCGATGACATCGGCATCGGCTTCATGTTCGCGCCCAACTTCCACGCCGCCATGAAGCACGCCGCCCCGGTCAGGCGCGAACTGGGCGTGCGCACGCTGTTCAACATCCTCGGCC
>JANJWF010000027.1 GCA_024709685.1 Thiobacillus sp. | reverse complement strand
GAGATCTCGTCGAAGGGGTTCATGCTCATCTTGACGTTGGCCAGGTCCACGCCGCTGCCGTCGGCCTTGACGCGAACCTTGACGTTGTAATCGACCACGCGCTTGACCGGTACGAGGATCTTCATGTTTCGCGCCTCCGCTCAGTACGTGCCGAAAAGGGCTTCGCCATGCTTCATCGCGCTGCGTGCGATGACCATGCGGTGGATCTCCGAGGCACCGTCGAAGATGCGGTAGATGCGGGCGTCGCGGTACATGCGCTCGATCGGCATCTCGGCGCAGTAGCCCATGCCGCCGAACACCTGCACCGCACGGTCCGCCACACGGCCGAGCGTCTCGGCGGCGAAGACCTTGACCATCGCGATCTTGTCGCGCGCATCGCGACCGGCGTCGATCGTCGAGGCGGCATCGAGCACCATCAGGCGTGCGGCGTTGATCTCGATCACGCTGTCGGCAATCATCTGCTGGACCATCTGGAAGTCCCCGATCGGCTTGCCGAACTGCTTGCGCTCCTTGGCGTAGCCGACCATCAGATCGAGCAGCCGCACCGACTTGCCCACCGCACGCGCGCCCACCTGACCGAGGCGCACGCGCCCCAGGGTCTCGAGGATCAGTCGGAACCCCTGGCCTTCGCCGCCGAGCAGGTTCTCGGGGCCGACCGGGACCTCGTCGAAGGCGAGCTCGACATGGCTGGTGCCGGTCAGCCCCATCATCTTCTGGTCGCGCCCGATGGTGAAGCCCGGCGTGCCCTTGTCCACCAGAAACAGCGAGATGCCCTTCGGGCCCTTGTCGGGATCGGTGACGGCCGAAACCATGAAGAAGTCGGAGAACTCGCCGTCGCTGATGAAGTGCTTCGTGCCGCTGATCTTCCAGCCCCCCTGCCCGTCGGCGACCGCCCGGGTCTTGATGCTGGCGGCGTCTGAACCGGCGCCGGGCTCGGTGATCGCGATCGAGAAGGTGCGCTCGCCGCGCACCGCCGGCTTCAGCCAGCGTTCGTGCTGGGCCGGGGTGCCGACTAGGAGGGTTTCATAGACGTTGCCGAAGGCGCGGCGGATCAGGATGTCCTTGGCGTGACCGAACTGTTCCTCGCACAGCATGGTGTCGACCGCGGACAGGCCGCCACCGCCGAACTCTTCAGGGATGTTCATCGCGTACAGGCCGTTGGCCATCGACTTCTCGAACAGCGCACGCGCCTTCTCGGGCGCGAGGCGGCCGGTTTCCTCGATTTCATCCTCGAGCGGCAGCAGTTCGTTCTCGACGAAGCGGCGGACAGTCTCGACGAGCATCTTTTGTTCGGAACTCAGGTTCATATCCATTTCTTGCGGTCTCCAGGTGTACCCTCGGTGAGGCGGGACTGAGGCGGGAACGGGTGGGGCGTGCGGACAACGTGCGGGTCGGGCCTTCGCGGCCGCTCACCGCATGGAAGCGGGCCGCGGCGGCGCCGGATTGATGCTCTCGAGGTAGTCGGCCAGCGGCGCGAACGCGGAGAGCTCCTCGGCCGCCTGACGCAGTTCGGGAATCAGGGCCTCGATCGCCGCCTCGGTCAGGCGCACGCTCGGGCCGGCGACACTGACCACACCGCCGACGCGATCGGAACCCGGCGCGGCCACCGCGACAGCGCAGGACGACATGCCTGCCGCCCAGGTCTCGATCGCGCAGGCGTAGCCACGACGCCGCGTCTCGGCGACCTGGTGCATGACCTCGGCGATGGTCCTGGGGACGCGCGCGCCACGCTGCTCGAGCTGGGTGAAGCCCTGGCGGACGACATGTGCGATCGCCTCGTCCGCGGGAAGACTGGCAAGCCAGGCCATGCCGCTCGCCGAGCAGAACAGGGCTGCCTCGCCGCCCATGTCCGGATCGAAGCGCAAACCGCTGCGCGCACCCTGCGCCTTGGCGACGAAGGGCAGACGACCGTTGTCCACCACCGCGAGGCGAACCAGCTCGCCACAGGACTGCGCAAGGCGATTCAGCACCGGCTGCACCACTTCCAGGATGCCGCTGCCACCCAACAGGCGGAAGCCGAGCGACATCAGCCGGGTGGTCAGCAGATAGCGCCCCGATTGCTCATCCTGGGCCACATAGCCCAGCTGGATGAACTCGGCGAGCAGGCGATGCACGCCGCTCTTGGGGATCTCCAGGCGATCCGCGATGTCCTGCAGGGGCAGTCCATGCGGACACTCTGCCAGGAGCTCCAGCACATTCATCGCACGCAACAGCAGACTCCCCGCCATCGAACACCTCATTTCTTGAACTTAGTTCCATTTTTGAACCTGAGTCCGATTTTGTCAATGTTTTTTTGAGCAGAACTACAGTTCGCCTGACGAAGCCTTTCTACCAAAAAAAGTTGCATTGAACAGAACTAAATTCTATCTTAACGAAAACCGGCGGCCATCAAGCACCACCACCGCCCACCCTCGACAAAGAAAGAGCGCTCCCCTGCCGCATGAGCAGGATCACGCCCCTGCACGGAAACGGAGACATGGCGCACCGATTCTCCCTGGCTCGACCGGACGACCCACCCCACTCGCCTGCGGAGACCCTGCGGATCGCGATGCGCGCGGGTTACACCCACGCGAGTCTGCGGCTTGCCGACCTCGCGGCTGCCGCGTGGCCCTTCCTGCACCGCGACCGCGCCGGGGCCAACGGGGAGGTCCGCGCCATCCTCGAGGACAACGGGATCCGGGTGCTCGATCTGGAGGGTGCGCCGATCGACGCCTTCAGCCCGCTCGACACCTTCCTGCCACTGCTCGAGACCGCAGCCAGGCTGGGCGCACGCCATGTCGTCGCGCGCATCGACGACACCGAACGCGAGCGCGCGACCGAGGCCTTCGCCAGACTGTGCGACCGCGCGCTCCCGTTCCGGCTGACGGTGGAGTTGTCCTGCGTCCATGGCAGCGCCACCCCCCGACTGGCCGCCGCCGCGGCGGTGGTCGGCGCGATCAACCGCCCGAACGCCGGCATCCTGATCGACACGCTGGACTTCACCCGCGCCGGCGACGAGCCCGAGGAGCTGCGCAGGCTGCCCAAGGAGTGGTTCCATCTGGTCCGGGTGCGCGACGCCGCCTCCGCCGGATCGACCACCAACTGCCCCGCCGTGGTGCTCCCGGGCGAAGGCTCGGTCGACCTGCGCGGCATCCTCGATGCACTTCCCGCCGGGCTGCCCTACGCGCTGGTGCCGCCGCGCGCCGCGAACGCAGGCGCCGAGGAAGGGTGGGCACGCCGCTGCATCCTGGCCGCGCGCGACTGCATCGACGGTCTGCACGGCATCCGGGACCTCCAGGCGGCATGAGTTTCGACGCGCGCGCGACAATGCGACACCCTCCTCCCTCCCTCTTCGTCGCGCGCGCCCTTTTCTTCCCGACGGCCGCGAGGCCTGCGCCGCAGTCGTGGCGCAGGCCTCGCCCCGGCACCGGCCGCCCATCGCGCTCGCCAAATGGACGCGACGCCAGCGGGCCACTATCGTCATCAGGATGGCGGCGGACACCTCGTGTGGCGCCGTCGACGCAGCTCCCTTCACCCGAGCGGATCGGACCATGAAACAGGAATTTTCTCTCGCCCACCTCACCGTGCTGGGCTGCGCGCCCCCCGAGATGGTGTACATCGCGGCGCGCGCCGGATATGACTACGTCAGCATCCGCCCGATCTTCATGGGCCTGCCCGGGGAGCCGAACTACGCGCTCGCCGAGAACCGGCAGATGCTGGCGCAGACGCGGCGCGCGCTGACGTCGACCGGCGTGCGCGTTCACGACATCGAGCTCGCGCGCATCTTCGACGGGGTGACCGTGCGCGACTACCTGCCGGCGATGGAGGTCTCCGCCGAGCTCGGCGCCAAGGCGGTGCTGTCGTCGATCTGGGGTGGCGAGCGCGAGTACTACATCGAGAAATTCGCCGAGCTGTGCGACCTGGCCAAGCCCCTGGGCCTGAGCGTCGACCTCGAGTTCGTCCCGATCGCCGCGGTGCGCGACCTCGCCGGCGCGGCGGACGTGCTGCGCACGATCGACCGCGACAACGCCGGCCTGATGATCGACATGCACCACTTCCATCGCGCAGGCGACGACCCGGCGGCACTCGACGCGCTGCCGCGGGAGTGGTTCCATTTCGCCCATTTGTGCGACGCGCCGGCCGTGATCCCCACCGAACGTCAGGAGATGATCCGCATCCTGCGCGAGGCACGCATGTATGTCGGCGAGGGCGGCATCGACGTCGCCGGCATCCTCGCCCACATTCCGCACTGCGTGTATTCGATCGAGCTGCCCAACAAGGCCGCGCACGAGGAAATGGGCTACGCCGAACACGCCACCCGCTGTCTCGAAACCCTCAAGGCCTACCTCGCGCGCGACGCTCGCGCTTGAGGCGCGGCACATCGAAACATCCACAGGTTCTGGAGCGCATCGCATGAAACACCCCCTGGTGCTCGACCCCGCCGGCCGCAAGCCCGGCGGCGAAACCCCGCTGATCTGCACCCCGCTGATCGGTCGCAGCAAGGAACGCCTGCTCGGCGAACTCGCCACCATCCTGCGCAAGAAGCCCGACATGCTGGAGTGGCGCGTCGACTGCTTCGACGCGGTCGCCGACACCGCAGCGGTGCTCGATGCGGCCGTCGCGCTGCGCGCCGCGGCCGCAGGCCTGCCGATGATCTTCACCTGCCGCAGCGCCGGCGAGGGTGGCCAGCCGACCGCCCTCGACGAGGCCGGCGTAGTCGCCCTGCTCGAGGCGGTGTGCGAAGGCGGGCTCGCCGAATGCATCGACTTCGAGCTCGGCAATTCGCCGGCCCATGTGCGCCGCGTGCGCGAATTCTCGCGCAAGGCCGACGTGAGCCTGATCCTGTCCTACCACCAGACCAGCTACACGCCCGGGCAGGAATTCCTCATCGACCGCTTCCTGGAGGCCGAACACCTCGGCGCCGACGTCGCCATGGTCCAGGTCCGGCCGCGCGACCGCGCCGACGTGCTGCGCCTGCTCGCCGCGACCTCAGAGGCCGACGCGAAGACCCGCATCCCGCTGATCTGCTCGGCGATCGGCCCGCTCGGTTCGGTCAGCCGCATGGTGGGCGGGCTGTTCGGTTCCTGCCTCACCTTCGCCGTGGGCGAGCACTCCTCGGCGCCCGGGCAGATTCCGGTAGGCGATCTCGTCAGCGTGTTCGACGTGATTCGTCGCGCGCGCGGTGGCGAGATGTTCTGAGACCGTGCCGAATCCGGACGGCAAGTCGGGCGTAACCCCCGCGGCGGAAGCGGGCGCCACGCCCGGGTTGCTCGAACTCTTCCTCGCTTGCAGCCGCATCGGCCTGTCCGGCTTCGGCGGCGTGCTGCCCTTGCTGCGCCACATGCTGGTCGAGCAACGCCGCCTGCTCGACGGCCCCGAATTCAACGCCCTCCTCGGCCTGTGCCAGTTCCTGCCGGGCTCGAACGTGATCAACCTCGCGGTGTGCGTGGGCGCGCGCCTGCACGGCGTGCGCGGCGCCATCGTCGTGACCGCGGGGCTGCTGATCGCCCCCTTCGCGCTGATGATGGGGCTCGCCGCCCTCTACGGCCTGTGGGGCCATCTCGCCATCGTGCAGGACATGCTGCGAGGCATCGCGGCCGCCGGCGCCGGGCTGCTGTTCGCCACCGGGCTCAAGATGGCGCAGGCCATGCATGAACGCTGGCTTTACCTGCCCTTCGCCGTGCTCATCCTGGTGGCCATGGTGGTGCTGAAGCTGCCGCTGCCGCCGCTGATGCTCGCCCTGCTGGCCGTCACCGCCGGACTGGCATGGTGGCGCGCACGCCGCGCGCTGGCGGAAGCCGGGAAGGTGCCGAGGCCATGATCCTGCTGCTGCTCGACCTGTTCGTCCAGTTCGCGATCCTCAACGTGATCGCCTTCGGTGGCATCACCGCGCTGCTGCCGGAGCTTCACCGCCTGGTGGTGGAGCAGCGCATGTGGATGGACAGCACCACCTTCGCCCATCTGTTCGCGATCGCCCAGTCGGCACCCGGGCCGAACCTGCTCGTGGTGTCGCTGATCGGCTGGAAGGTCGCCGGCATTCCCGGCGCGATCGTCGCCACGCTGGCGATCAGCCTGCCGATGAGCGTCTTCATCTACGTCTTCTACCGCCACTGGGAACGCTTTCGCACCGCACCCTGGCGCGCGGCGATCCAGGTCGGCGTCGCCCCGCTCGCGGTCGGCCTGGTGTGCGCCAGCGGCTGGCTGATCGCCGCCTCGGCCGGGCTCGACTACCGCGGCGTCGCGCTCGTCGTGGTGTGCACCGTGCTGATGTTCTACCGCCGCTGGCACCCGCTGTGGTACATCGCCGCGGGCGCCGCGGCGGGGGCGGCGGGCCTCGTCTGAAGGCACGGCGCCCCCACGGGCAAGCCCCCCGGGGTGCAAGAGCACGGACAAAGCCCGCCCGATCTGTCGACCGGGCGGGCTCCGAAGCGGATTCACGCAGGCTGAACGCGGGCCCTGGCGGGCCCGCGTCGCGATCGCGCTCAGTCCGTGCTGACGTGCGATACGCCGCCGTCGGGCGAGTAGATGTCGAGGATGTTCCAGTGGCCGGTGGTGGGCACCGGGTTGTTCTTCATCGCGACATCGATCACGAAGGGCTTGTTCGACTTGACCGCACGTTCCAGCACCTCCTTGAACTCGGCGGCCGATTCCACCTTGACGCCCTCGGCGCCGTAGGCGCGCGCGACGGCGGCGAAGTCGGCCTGGTAGGGCTGGTCGTCCTTGCGGAAGAGCGTGCCGACGGTGGTGCCGTAGTGCGCCTTCTGCAGGCCGGCGATCGTGCCGAACGCGAAGTTGTTCATCACGATCCAGATCGCAGGGATGTCCTCTTCCACGGCGGTGGCGAGCATCGCCGGGTTCTGGCCGAAGCCGCCGTCACCGACCAGGGAGACGACCACGCGATCCGGGCAGGCGACCTTGGCACCGAGCGCGGCCGGGGCGCCGAAGCCCATGGTGGCGTAGCCGCCCGGGGTGAGGATGCTGCCCGGAGTGTAGATCGGGAACTGCTGGCCCACGCCGTTCTTGTTCCAGCCGACGTCGGTGGTGATGATCGCGTCGCGCGGCAGCACCTCGCGCACGACCGAGAGGATGCGCTCAGGCATCATCGGGAAGCAGTCGTCCTCGACGAACTTCTGGTTGCCGGCGACGAAGGTCTTGCGGAACTCGGCGATCTCCTGGCGCAGGGCTTCATTGCGGCGCGGCTGCGGCAGCATCTCGCGGGCGACGCGGTTGAGCACCTTGAGCGCTTGCTTGAGATCGGCCACGGCGCCGATGGCGACCGGATAGTTGCGGCCGATCTCGGACGGGTCGATGTCGATGTGGATCAGCTTGCTCTTGTCGAAGTCGAAGGTGAACTCTTTCTCCCAGGAGCTGCAGTCGGCCTCGGCGAAGCGGGTGCCGACGCCGAACACCCAGTCGGCGTTCAGGCACTTGCCGTTGACCAGCTCGGTGCCCCAGAAGCCGGTCATGCCCAGGACGAGGTCGTGGTCGTCGGGCAGCACGCCCTTGCCCATCAGCGAGTGCGCGACCGGGATGCCCATGTGGTCGACGAAGGCCTTCAGCTCCTCGGCCGCGTCGGCGAGGATCACGCCACCGCCGGCCTGGATCACCGGGGCCTCGGCGTCGAGCAGGGCCTGCACGATCTGGCGTGCGGTCTCGTCGTCGATCGAGGGCTTGTTGAGCGCGCGGGTGTGTCTGGAGACGCGTTCGAACAGCGCGGGATCGATCTCGCGCGAGAAGAAGTCCATCGGCACGTTGACCAGCACCGGGCCGGGGCGGCCGCTCTCGGCGAGCTGGAAGGCCTTCTCCATGATCTCCGGGAACAGCTCCGGGGTGTCGACGCGCCAGGCGCGCTTGACGAAGGGGCGGTAGATCTCCCACTGCGAGGCGTCCGCGTGCAGGTTGATCTCCTGGTGCGGGTGCTTGCCGTAGTAGTAGCTCGGAATGTCGCCGGCGATGACCACCATCGGGATCGAGTCGAGGGCCGCGTTGGCGACGCCCGTGGAGGCGTTGGTGAGGCCCGGGCCGAGGTGGCTGAGCACGACCGAGGCCTGCTTCTTCGCGCGTGCGTAACCATCGGCGGCGTGCGAGGCGATCTGCTCGTGGCGGGTGTTGATGAAGCGGATCTTGCTGCCCTCCAGCGCGTTGAGCACCGCGATGTTGGTGTGGCCGCACAGACCGAAGATGTGCTCGATGCCGCGGTTCTCGAGGTACCGGACGAGCTGGTGAGAGATCGTTTGCTTTTTCATGTGTCGCCTCCTGGTTGGGATAGGGCTGCTGCTCGAATCTTGCGCCGTGTCTCGGCCGACGCTGCCTGGGGTACTGCGTTCGCGAATGCGCGGTGCGCGATCAATCCTGCGGCGGCAGGCTGCGCCGCGCCGGACCGGCATAGGTGTAGGGAATGCTCTTGGGCATCGGGCCCTTGATGCGGCCGCCCTGCTGGTGCTGCTCCCATGCGTGCGACAGGATGCCCACCGAGCGCGACAGGATGAACAGGCCGCGACCGAGCTCCGGCGCGAAGCCGAGTTCGGCGTAGATCACCGCGGTCGCACCGTCGATGTTCATCGGGATGCGCTTGCCCTTGCGGCGTTCGAGGACGCGCTCGACCTCGCGGCCGATGTCGACGTAGCGCCCGCTCACCGCCCCCTTGTCGCGCGCAGCTTCGGTGAGCGCCAGCAGACGGCCCGAGCGCGGGTCGATCGGATGGAAGCGGTGACCGAAGCCGGGGATGACCTTGCCGTTCTCGGCCACCCAGGCGTCGAGCGCGAGCTCGACCGCCTGCCCGATCGGCTCGCCCGCGTCCATGCGACGCGCCACATCGGCGTAGATCTCCATGCACTGCTGGCCGGCGCCGCCGTGGATGCCGGCGAGCACATTGACCGCCGAAGCCATGGCGTTGTTGAGCTCGACGCCGCAGGTGACGGCCATGCGCGAGATCGAGATCGACGGCGCCTGCGGGCCGTGATCGACCGCCGCCACCAGTGCGGCCTCGAGCAGGCCGGCCTGCTCGGGCGTGGGCAGATCGCCGCGCACCATCAGCCAGATCATCTGGGGGAAGCTGATGTTGCCGATCAGCTCCTCGATCGGATAGCCGCGGACGGCGATCTTGCCCGGGTGGATGTCGATGATCTCGGTGGTCCACCAGGCCTTGGCTTCCTGGACGATGTCTTCTGCGCTTTTCATGGTCAGACCGCCTTGGCGTCGTGAAGTTGGGCGATTTCCGCAGCCGAGTAGCCGAGTTCCACGAGCAGGGAGTCGGTGTGCTCGCCGAGCTGCGGCGGCGGCGTGGCGACGTCGGGGTTGCCACCCGCCATCTTGAAGCCGGCGCGCACCAGGCTGATGTCGCGACCGACGCCGGGCACCTGCTCGAAGTGCGCGAGCAGGTCGCGGGACTGGATCTGCGGATGGGCGAGGACCTGCGGCACGCTGAGCACCCGCCCGGCCGGCACGCCCAGCTTGGCGAGGATGGATTCCCACTCCGCGGCCGACTTGCCGGCGAGCCCGGCCTCGACCTCGACCTTGAGCGCCTTGCGATTGCGCTTGCGCGTCTCGCGCTCGGCGAAGCGCTCGTCGGTGGCGAGCTCGGGGCGACCGATCGCCTCGGCAAGGGCGACGAACTGCTCCTGCTTGTTGGCGGCGATGTTGAGCAGCCCCTCGCCGGTGCGGAAGGTGCCCGACGGCGCGGCGGTGAAGTTCTCGTTGCCCATGGGCACCGGCTCCTTGCCCGCGATGAGATAGTTCGAGACGATCCAGCCCATGGTGACGATCGTCGAGTCGAGCATCGACACGTCGATGAACTCGCCCTCGCCGCTGCGGCTCTGGCGCACCAGCGCGGCCGCCACGGCGAACGCGGCGGTGATGCCGCCGATGGTGTCCGCCACCGGGTAGCCCACGCGCAGCGGCGCGCTTTCGTGGTCGCCGGTGATGCTCATAACGCCGGACATGCCCTGCACGATCTGGTCGTAGGCCGGCGCATGACGCATCGGCCCGCCCTGGCCGAAGCCGGAGATGGCGCAATAGACCAGCTTGGGGTTGGCTTTCTTGAGGATCTCGTAGCCGAGGCCGAGGCGGTCCATCACGCCGGGGCGGAAATTCTCGACGAGCACGTCGGCGGTGCGCACCAGGCGCAGCAACACTTCCTTGCCGGCATCGGACTTGAGGTTGAGGGTGAGCGACTTCTTGCCACCGTTCTGGGCGAGGAAGGAAGCGCCCATCTTCTTCTTGTTCAGTTCGGCATCGGCGCCGAGCTGGCGCGCCAGGTCGCCCGATTCGGGCACCTCCACCTTGACCACATCGGCGCCGAGCAGGCCGAGCTGATAGGCGCAGAACGGCCCGGCGAGCACGTTGGTGAGGTCGAGTACGCGGACTCCGGAAAGTGCAGCGGTCATGTGCTACCTCTTCTTGTGAGGATTCATCGATGAGGAACAGGTCTCCTGAGTCCAATAATAGAACGCAATTCCCGATATCGCAACTATTTTTGGAACTGCGTTTTGTCTGACAGACCGATGCCGGCAAACTCCCGTGCGGTATGCCCGCCGCAGAAAAAAGACCGCCCGCAACGAGAGCGCGCTCTCGCCGCGGGCGGTCTTCTCCAAGGCGCGAACCTGCCTTGCCGGCCTGCCGAATCCGGGCTCAGCGGCGGATGAAGGGATTGGGGACGTCGAGGTCGGTCGAGATCCACACGCACTTGGTCTCGAGGTATTCCTTGATCGTCTCGCTGCCCGACTCGCGACCGATGCCGGAGCGCTTGAAGCCGCCGAAGGGCGCGGTGAAGCTGGTGGCGCGGTAATTGTTCACCCAGATCGTGCCGGCCTTGAGCTTGTCAGTCACCAGCATCGCGCGGTGCAGGCTCTGGGTCCACACGGCGCCGGCCAGGCCGTAGAGGACGTCGTTGCCGATGCGGATGGCGTCTTCCTCGTCCTTGAACTTGATCACCGACAGCACCGGGCCGAAGACTTCTTCCTGCGCGATGCGCATGCTGTTGTCGACCTCGGTGAAGATCGTCGGCTCGACGAACAGGCCTGCACCGAGGTCGGGACGCGCCTTGCCACCGAGCACGCATTTCGCACCCTCGGACTTGGCCACCTCGATGTAGCTCAGCACCTTCTCGAACTGAGGGCGGGTGGCGACCGGGCCGATCTGGGTGTCCATCTGCGTCGGGTCGCCGAGCTTGGCCTTGCTGACGAAATCGATCAGGCGGGCGATCAGCTCGTCGTGGATGGATTCCTGCACCAGCAGGCGCGAGCCGGCCTGGCAGCTCTGGCCGGTGGCGGCGAAGATGCCGGACACCACGCCCTTGACCGCCTGGTCGAGGTCGGCATCGTCGAACACGATGTTGGGCGACTTGCCACCGAGTTCGAGGGTGACCGTCTTGAGGCCCTTCGCGGCCTGCTCGTAGATCATCTGGCCGGCGATCTCGCCACCGGTGAAGCCGATGTGGGCGACGTCGGGATGCGCCACCAGCGGCTCGCCGACTTCCTTGCCGAAGCCGGTGACGACGTTGACCACACCCTTCGGAAAGCCGGCCTGCTCGAACAGCTTGCCGAGCTCGACCGCCGAGGCGGAGGTGAACTCGGACGGCTTGATCACCGCGGTGCAACCGGCGGCGAGCAGCGGCGCGAGCTTCCAGCTCGTGAGGGTGAGCGGCGAGTTCCACGGCGTGATCACCGCGACGACGCCCTTGGCCTCGTACTTGGTGTAGCAGAACACGCCCTTCTTGTCGGTCGGGATGACCTGGCTCTGCACCTTGTCGGCGAGACCGGCGTAGTACTGGAAGTACTGCCCCATGTAACGCACCTGGGCGACGACCTCGGAGGCCAGCTTGCCGTTGTCGCGCATCTCGATGTCGGCCAGGTGCTGGGCGTTGGCGATGATCAGGTCGCCGAGACGCCACAACAGGCGGCCGCGCTCGCTGGCGGTCATCTCGGGCCAGGCGCCCTTCTCGAAGGCGCGGTGCGCGGCGGCGACGGCAGCCTGCACGTCGTCCTTGTTGCCGCGGGCGATCATCGCCCAGGCCTCGCCGGTGTAGGGATTCTCGGTCGGGAAGTACTCCCCCGAGGCCGGCGGCACGATCGCGCCGTCGATGTAGTTGCCGTAGTGCGGAAGGGTCGCGGTGTTTGCCATTGATGTCTCCAGTCACGAATCGAACAGGCGCTCTTTCAGTCTCATTCACGCTGCCGCGAGAAGCCTGGCGCGGTTTCGTGTTTCGCTTATCAGAACTTGGTTCTAGTATGGAGTATCATCTCGAGGGTTTCAAGCCGAATCTGTATTTTTTTTGGCCTGTCAAGCAGACGCACTCGAAGCGGGCTTCCGCCACGCCCGAGGCCCCTCGAAGCCGCGTCCGAACGCTGAAGGAGGGGCCGAATCCGGGCTATCATCCACAGCGAAACAGGAACACTGTTCAACTAATTAGGCGCAAGAACATGAGCACAGAAGGTGTGGCATCGGTAGAGCGTGCGCTCTCCATCCTGGACGTTTTCACCGACCGCGAGAAAAGCCTGACCCTGACCGAGATCTCCAAGCGGGCCGGGTTCTACAAGAGCACCACGCTCCGCCTGGCCGAGTCGCTGGAGAAATTCGGCTACCTGCGCCGCTTCGAGGACGGCACCTACATGATCGGCCCCAAGCCGCTCTTCCTCGGTTCGCTGTACCAGCGCCACTTCAGCACGCACGACTTCATCCCGCCGCTGATGCGCCGAATGTCCGAGGAACTGCGCGAGGGCATCTCCTTCTTCATTCGCGACGACAACCATCGCGTCTGCCTGCACCGGGTCGAGGCGCCGCGCTCGATCCGCGACACGATCCACGAGGGCGATGCCTTGCAGCTGACCGTGGGCGCCTCCGGGCACGTGCTGATGGCATTCAGCGGGATGAGCGGGGAACGCTACGACCAGGTGCGCGCGCGCCTGTACGCGATCTCGCTCGGAGAGAGGGATCCCGAAACCTCGGCCGTCGCCGCCCCGGTGTTCTCCGGCGGGCAAAGGCTGGTGGGCGCGCTGACCGTTTCCGGGCCGCGCTACCGCCTGGACCAGGCCGCGCTGGAGGCGATCGTGCCGGCGCTGCAGCGTTACGCCGCCGAACTCACCGAAACCCTCGGGGGAGCCTGGCCGGGCAAGAGCGACGCCAAGCCGGCCGGCGCCGACTGAAAGCGGGGAAAGCGCACCCCTGCCGCCACGCGGGAGAGATGCGCGCGCGGGCTCAGGCGCGGACGGCCGCGGGGATGCGGCGGCGCGGCAGATCGATGTGGCGCAACTGGTCGATCAGCCAGAGCAGGGATTCGCGCGCCTGATCGGCGACGAGCTCCGGCGGCAACTGGGCGAAATCGTCGTTGCAGGCGTTCAGATAGAAGCCGCCATGGAAACCGATCACGCGCAGGCGGCGGATCAGCTCGAGCAACGACTCCGCATGACTGCCGTCGCCGGGAAAAACCCGGACGAAATCGCGCTCGCCGCGGGCCTGCTCTTGCGGATGAAGTGCGATCGCGTCACTGAGCCCGACCAGGAACAGGCGATCCCCGTAACACCGGTCCAGGGCATCGAGCCCGCGATCGGCGACGAAGAGGTGGCCGGTATCGATCGCCAGCCCCAGGTTCGCGCGCTCGGCGGCATTGACACGCTCCTCCGCACTCACCACGTCGCACGCCACCGCCGAGCCCGGGCGCCCCTGATAGGCGATATCGACCCCCTTGGGCACGGCGAGTGTCGCCAGCTTTGCGAGATCGCGCGCGACACGAACCGGATCGGCCGCCGCCTCGGGCACGCCGCTGGCCGAGACGAGCAACATCGGCGCGCCAATCGCACGACACAGCCCGAGGAGTCCCTTCGCAACCGTCACCTTGTACTCGTGCAGTGGTCCTTCGAGTCCCTCGAAATCGCTCAGCTGGCGCAGCGCCTGCACGCGCACCCCGGCGCCGCGCACCAAGGCCACGGCGGCCTCCACGCCCTGCGGATGCCCCACCAGGTCGGACGCCGCGAACACCATGCGCCGGAACCCCCGGCTCACCGCTGCGTGCAGGCGCGCTTCCAGCGGGCCCGCCATCGAACTGGCATCCAGCGCGACAGAATCGAAATCCAAGCTTCCCTCCTGGAATCATTGCGAACGACCGCATCCGGGCGCCACGCGCCCGGGCGGGGTTCAGACCTCGGTCGGCTTGCTCGCGACCAGCTCGAAAGTGGCGGAGCCGAGATACACCTGGGTGAGCGCACCGCGTTCACCCGGATGCAGATGCCCCTCGTCGATGAAGACCAGCCCCCGCTCGCGCAGCAGACGGGTCGCCTCCGGGACGTCGGGTGCGCCGAAGCCGATACGCACCAGGCCTTCGTCCCAGTGGATGTCCTCGGCCCCCTCGGGCGGCTCGACGAGTTGCACGTAGAAACGACCACAGGGGCTGCGCAACAGCGTGCCCTTGGGAAGGATGCCGACGAAGCTGCCCGGCGGCAGTTCGACGAAGCCGAGCAACTGACTGTAGAAATCCACCCACTCGCCGGTGCGGAAGGCCCCCACCGCCTGCACCAGTCCGAAATAATGCAGGCCGGCGATCGCGGGGGGGTTGGGATCCATGCCCGGCAAGGGCACGAAATCTACGTCGTAGATGGAAAAATCCTTGTAGCGATCGACGAAGTAGATCGTGCTGTCGCCGCTGCCCAGGATGCCCGGGATGTTGAGCTCCATCGCAGCAGCCCGTCGCGGGATCTCCCAAGCGCCGGCGTCGAGCGAGTGACGCATCGCATGCGCCGCATCACGAACCCGGAAGGCCACCGCGGAGAGGTAGGTCGCGCCCGGCTCGGCGCTGGCCCCGTCGGCGTTCACGATCAGGTTCATAGCCCCCTGGCGGTACAGCACCACCTCGCGAGAACGATGGCGCGCCACCGGCGCGAAGCCCATGAGCTGGAGCACACCACCCAGCGCCTGAGGCTTGCCGGTGACGAACTCGATGAACTCCACCCCATCCATGCCCAGGACATTCCGGGGTTCGGGAACCAGATCCAACGCAGTCATTGCCGATACCTTGAGGAGAGAGCACGTCCGCAGCGGGTGCGGAACGCGTGCGTGCCCGGCTGCGGCCGGACGATAGCTCGAATCTACTCGAAACGCGCAGCCCGGCCAAGCAAGGGACGGTTGGCTGGATCCGCCCGGACCGATCCCCCCCTCGATCGTCCAGGCCCGCCTCAGCGCAGCTTGCTGGCGATGAACTGCAACGCGAGGTTGTAGCCCATCGTCCCGAAACCGGCCATCACCGCCTCGGCGATATCCGAAAGATAGGAGTGGTGGCGGAAGGGTTCGCGCTTGTGCACGTTGGAGATGTGCACTTCGACGAAGGGCAGGGCCACGCCATTGAAGGCATCGCGGATCGCCACGCTGGTGTGCGTATAGGCACCGGGATTGATCAGCGCGAACTTCACGCCCTCGCTGCGCGTCTGGTGGATGCGCTCGACGATCGCACCTTCGTGATTGCTCTGGAAGCAGAGCACTTCGAGGCCGAGCTCGCCGCCCTGGGCGACCAGGCCGCTCTCGACGTCGGCCAGCGTGGTGGCGCCGTAGATATGGGGCTCGCGGGTGCCGAGCAGGTTGAGGTTGGGGCCGTTGATGACGAGGACCTTGCTCATCGGGAATCTCCGGTGGTTCGTGCAATGGGTAGGACGGCAAATGGGTACGACTGCAAAAGCGAAGGGCCCGGCCACGCGGATGTACCGACGGCCAGGCCCGGATGGAACGAGCCTTGCTGCGTTCCGGGCTTGCTGCGGATTACTTCGTCCGCAGCTTGGCGAGTTCCGCCTGCAGCTCGGTAACGACGTCGGCACCGACGGTGGCCGAGTGCTTCTCGATCACCGGCTTCATCTTCTCGCGCAGCTTTGCGACCTCTTCCGGCGGCAGTTCGGTGACCTGCATGCCGGCCTTCTTGAGCGCTTCGAGGGCGGTCTCGCTTTGCTCGCGCGAGACCTTGCGCTGATGGGCGATCGCCTCCTTGGCCGCATCCTGGAACACTTTCTTCTCATCCGCGCTGAAGGTGTCCCACACCTTCTTGCTGATGATCATCGATTGCGGGTTGTACTGGTGGCGGGTCAGCGCGAGATGCTTCTGCACCTCGGCGAACTTGTTCGCGAGGATCACGGTGACCGGGTTCTCCTGGCCATCGACCGCGCGCTGCTCGAGTGCGTTGAACACCTCGGGGAAGGCCAGCGCCACCGGGTTGGCACCGAGCGCCTGCACCCAGTCGAGGTTGATCGGGTTGGGGATCACGCGCAGCTTCAGGCCGGCGATGTCTTCCACCTTGTTGATCGGACGCACGTTGTTGGTCAGATTGCGGAAGCCCAGCTCCCAGTAGCCGAGGGCGACGATGCCCTTTTCCTCGAGCCTGGCATGCAGCTTCTGGCCGAAGGGGCCGTCGACGACCGCGTCGACCTCGTCGGAGTTGTTGAACAGGAAAGGCAGGTCATAGACGCCGAGCGCCGGCACGTGCGAGGCGAGGATACCGGAGTTGAGCGCGGTCATCTCGATGGTGCCGCCCTGCAGGGCCGAGACCGTCTGCTGGTCGCCGCCGAGCACGCCACCCGCGAACACGCGCACCTTGATCTTGCCGCCGGTCTTCTCGCCGACCAGGTCGGCAAACTTCTGCGCGCCGACCTCCGCCGGGTGTCCCTTCGGGTTCTGGATGCCGAGGCGAAGCGTGCGCTCGGAGAAGCTCTGGGCATACGCGCCCATGCTGGCCACTCCCATCGCCAACGCAGCGGCAGCGGTCATTGCGGTCTTGATGAACATCCGTTTCTTCATGGTCGATCTCCTCAGTGCCGGGACGGCGGGTACGCAATTGTCTTGCACGACTGCGTGCGTACCGGACGCAGTCGCACTGTATCTCAGACGGGACGCGCCGACCGCGCCCCGATGCGGCGGGCCGGTGGAGCCTCAACCGAGGCCGAGCGCCGCGACCGCCTTCTCGGCGTGGAGCACACCGTCGCGGACCATCGCCTCGATCTGCTCGGGGGTATAGCCGAGTTCCGCAGCGAGCTTGCGGTTGTGCTGTCCCATCAGCGGCGCCGGCGTCGTCTGGGTGGTGTCGCACGCCGAGAACCGGAAGGGGAGGTTGGGCAGCCTGACCTTGCCGAGCACCGGATGATCCTGCTCGATCAGCATCCCGCGGGCCTGGATCTGCGGGTCCGCCAGCACTTCGTCGATACGCTGCACCTTGGCGCAGGGCACGTCGACCGCATCGAGCGCCGCCAGGCACTCGGCCGCGCTCATGCCGGCCACCCATGCACGCACCACGGGCAGGATCTCGAGGCGATGCTCGTTGCGCCCCGCGGCGGTGTGGAGGCGCGCATCGGCGGCAAAGGCCGCGTTGCCCGTCTGACCGGCCACCAGGGCAGCGAAGCGCCTCCAGGCGTCGTCGACCTGCGCCGCGATCACCAGATGATCGCCGTCCTTCGCGGTGAAGACCCCGTACAGTGTCGAGGTCGGCAGATCGTGCCCGGTCTGCTGCGGGATCTCCTTGCCGCCCGACAGGGTGTAGCACTGCACCGCATATTCGTGCATCGACATCAGCGTGTCGTACAGCGCCATGTCGATGTGCTGGCCGCGGCCCGATTTGACCCGCCCCAGCAGCGCCGCACACACCGCCGCCACGCCATGGATGCCGGTGTACAGGTCACCGAGGGCGACCCGCAGCAGCGGCGGAGCCTCGCCCGGCTCGCCCACCATGGCCATGATGCCGCTCTTGGCCTCCGCGATCAGGCCGAAACCCGGTCGATGGGAATCGGGGCCGGTATGGCCGTAGGCGGAGATCGAGCAATACACCAACCCCGGATTCTGCTCGGCCAGTTTCTCGTAGCCGAGCCCCAACTTCTCGAGCGCGCCCGGGCGATAGTTCTCGACGAAGACGTCGGCCGAACGCACTAGCTTGTGCATCATCTCGAGCCCGCGCGGGTCCTTGATGTTGATGCAGACGCCCTCCTTGCCCATATTCTGCTGCAGGAAGTAGCCGCTCTGGCCCTGGATGAAATAGGGATGGTCGCGACCGGCGTCGCCGGAGGTCGGACGCTCGATCTTGATGACCTCCGCACCGAGCGCTGCCAGGCACCGGGTCAGGTAGGGGCCCGCGAGGAAGTGCGTGTAGTCGATGACACGAATGCCTGCGAGCGGAAGCTGCTGAGTTGCCATGATGTCGAAGTCCGGTTCGGGTCCTGGATCACCTGCGCCGAGCACTTATCCGCACATCGGCCAGACTGATTTGCAGCGCAAAGATAGGCCTCGCTTGAGCCCGCGTAAATGCAATGCCTGACATATAGTTCATTGCGCTTCGCAATAGTATTGCTAAAATCCAGCGTATTCAGAGCCTTGACCGAAACACGGTTCCGCATGACGCACCCAAAAGAGATCGATGCAACGCTGATCGACGTCAAGCTTCTGCGTCTGCTCGACCTCCTCTACGACACCCGCAGCGTCACCCGCTGCGCCGAGCTGCTCGAACAGAGCCAGCCGACGATCAGCATCTGGCTGTCACGACTGCGCCGGGAGCTGCACGACCCCCTGTTCGTCCGCAGCGCCGAAGGCATGCTGCCGACGCCCCGCGCGGACGCCCTGATCGTCCATGTCCGCGACGCGCTCGCCGCGCTGCGCCGGCTCTCGGCACCGGAGCACGGCTTCGATCCCGCCAGTTCCGAGCGTCGCTTCCGCATCTGCATGACCGACGCCAGCCATGTCACGATGCTGCCGCAACTGTTCGCCCATGTGCATGCGCTCGCCCCCTCGGTGACGCTCGAGGCGCTCGGCATCGCCGGCGGAACCGCCGGCCTGCTGCAGGCGGGCGAGGCGGACCTCGCGCTCGGCCTCGTGCCGGAGCTGGAATCGGGCTTCTACCAGCAAGCGCTGTATCCGCAGGACTGGATCTGCCTGGTCAACCGCTACCACCAGCGCATCGGCGAACAGTTGAATCTGGAGAGATATGGTCGCGAGGGACACGTCGGAATCCTCTCCGGGTCGGGCTCCACCCTCCTGCGCGAGACGCTCAAGGCGCAGCAGGTCGAGCGCCGAGTCGCGATCGAACTCCCGGGCTTTCTCGGGCTGGCCGCGATCGTGTCCACGACCGACCTGATCGCCACCGTTCCCCGCCACATCGGCAATGCGCTCGCCCGCAGCGCCAGCCTGAGGATCCTCCCCTGCCCGCTGCCGATCCCGCCCTTCATCGTCAAGCAGTACTGGCACGCGCGCTTCCACCACGACAGCGGCAACCGCTGGCTGCGCGAGATGTGCGTCTCGCTGTTCCAGCACGAGCCGCTGGCTGCGGCGTGCTGAACCGCGCGCGGCGCTCGCCTAGCGGAGATCCACGCCGGGGAACAGCGCCGAGCGGCTCGCCACCCAGATCCACAAGGTGATGCTGAAGAAGGACACCACCGTGGTCAGCACCAACGCCGCGGCCGCCTCGCGCTCCAGCGCATATTGCTGGCTGAGGATCGGATAGATGCTGAACATGGGCATGCACCCGAACAGCACCGCGGCCATGCGCACCGCGGGCTCGATTCCCGGCACCAGCATCACCGCGGCCAGCACTGCGAGCGGGTGCACGCAAAGCTTCATGAAGCTCACCAGCGCCACACCGCCCAGCAACCCGCCCAGCACGACGCCGGCCAGGCTTCCGCCCACCACGAAGAGCGAGATGCCGGCCGAGCCCAGCGCTAGCATGTCGATCGCCTTCAGGACGGGCGCCGGCAGGGCGAGGCCGCTCAGCGAAGCGACAAACCCCGCGCTGATCGCCAGGATCATCGGGTTGCGCAGCAGGCGGCCGAGCGTGCGCGACAGTGCGCGCCAAAGCGTGGCGTCCCGGTTACCGAGCGTTTCGGCCGCCGCCAGCAGCAAGGGGAGCATCAGCAGGTTCTCGACGATGACCACCATGGCCACGGCCAGCGAGGCGGTCGGCCCGAGCACCTGCAACACGACCGGCAGGCCGATGAACATGCTGTTCGACATCGACGACCCCATGCCCACGACCACCGCCGCAAGGGAGTTGCGCCCCAGCACGAAGCGGGCCGCCGTCACTGCGACGGCAAACGCGAGCAGCGAGCCGATCAGATAGGCGAACAGCAAGCGCAGATTGAGAATTTCCGCCACGCTGCTGCGCGTGAGGGTCAGGAAGAGCATCGCCGGCAAGGCGAACTGGATCACGAAGCGCCCGAGCACGCGAATCTCGACGGACGAGAACAGGCCGGCACGAACCGCGATGAAGCCGAGACCGATGATCAGGAAGATCGGCGTAGTGATGGCGAGGATGTCCAGCATGCGCTCGGGAGGCCCCAAAAGAAGAAAGGCGGCCCGAAGACCACCTTTCGTGAATCGCTCTGCCGCGGAGAATATCAGCGCTGCCAGCCAGTTTGGTAGACGCGACGCGAGTCGCGATGGCAGCGCCTCGCCCGCGCTTACCGCGGCAGCAGGCTCTCACCCATCAGGAACTCATCGACCGCGCGGGCGCACTGGCGGCCCTCGCGAATCGCCCACACCACCAGCGACTGCCCGCGGCGCATGTCGCCGGCGGCGAAGACCTTGGGCACGTTGGTGGTGTAGGAGCCGGCGCCGTCGGTCGTGGCCTTGGCGTTGCCGCGCGCGTCCTTGTCCACACCGAAGGCCTCGAGCACGCCGCCCACCGGCTGGGTGAAGCCCATCGCGAACAGCACCAGGTCGGCCTTGATCTCGAACTCCGAGCCCGGGACCTCGGACATCCTGCCGTCCTTGAACTCCAGGCGACAGGCCTTGAGCGCCTTGACCTTGCCGTTCTTGCCGATGAACTCCTTGGTGGCGACGGCGAAGTCGCGCTCGCAGCCTTCCTCGTGCGAGGACGAGGTGCGCAGCTTGGTCGGCCAGT